>NZ_JBTLMO010000025.1:0-126358 GCF_054462255.1 Streptomyces sp. SD15
GCCGGAGTCATTGTCGACGACCAGGGCCGAGCCCTGCTGATCAAGCGTCGCGACAACGGTCACTGGGAACCCCCGGGTGGCATCGTCGAGCGGGAGGAAACCCTCCCCGAGGCCCTTCAGCGCGAAGTCCTCGAAGAAACCGGCATCAAGATCGCACTTCCCGCGACCCTCACCGGCGTCTACAAGAACATGACGGGCCTGATCGTCTCTCTGGTCTTCCGCTGCGAAGCCGCCGACGGCACACCCACCACCGGGGACGAGACCTACGCACTGCGCTGGGCCACCCGCGAAGAAGTCACCGAACTCGCCGACGAGGCGTACGCGATCCGCGTCCTGGACGCACTCGACGCGGCATCCCCGCCAGCCATCCGCGCCCACGACGGCGTGAAACTCGTCTAGCCCGAACCCGCTGCACATGGCGGCCTACCAGCACGAAGGAACTTGTATGCACGAGTATACGAGCACTGCGCGGGTCTGGGGACTCACTTGCCCAGGTTTCCCCGAAGAGGTCAGCCGGGCCCGCCGCTGGACCCGCGACATCCTGCGCGGCTCACCGTTAGCCGAGGACGCCGAACTGATCGTGAGCGAGCTGAGCGCGAACGCGATCCTGCACACCGCCAGCGGACAGCAGTCGGGCAGCTTCCATCTGGCCCTCGCTGTGTCCTCGCAGGTGGTCGCCCTGTCAGTCACGGACGACGGCGGCACCGGGACAGCACCGAAGGCCGAGCACGCCGACCAGAACGCCACACACGGGCGGGGCCTCGGCATGGTCAGCGCAATCGCCCACCGGGTCGTGATCCACGACAGCCAGGCCGGCCACACGGTCACCGCGGAACTCTTCACGAGCGCCCGCCCGGGAGGCCACCCGTGCTGACCTCGACCACTCCCGAGGACTTAGCCGCGGCGAGGCAGGGCGGCGCGTACCGCTGCTGGGCCACGGCCTATCCACTGCAGGAGACCAGCCCGATCCCCCTGGGATCACACGATTCGACGAGCCCCCGCCTGGCGCTGCGATGGCTTCTCGAGCGCACGAGGAACGTCACGGACCAACTCGACACGGCATACGCCCAGCCGGGCCGCTACTGGCTGCGGGACGAAACCGAACACGAACGAGCCCTCGCCTACCTGACCACGGGTACGGCCTACCAACTCACCCTGCACGACGAGAACACGCGCTACATCCTCGTGGCCTACCCGCCGGGAGCGACCCCGTGAACGGATACACCCGCGGCTTCTGGTGCGAATGCTGGACCGAAGACCTCACCAAGGCGCAACAGCCGACCCTCCGCGGCTCCTTCGACGCCCACTCGGCCGGACAGGCAGACCGCTGGATAGCAATCGCACTGCGCACCATCACACCAGCACTGGACCCCAGAGCCTCCGACGAAGCCTGGGAATGGCTGTACGAGGGCCGCATCGAAACGAGAAGAGCCCTCCTGTGCTCGGAACCCTGCACGGTCACGATCAACCAGGGCGGCACACGCATCACTTGGACAGCCCGACCAGCGCTCTTCCTACCCCTGGCACACCGGCGAAGCCTTGAACTCCCAGCCTGTGCATATGACTTCAAGCCCCACACCGAGTACTGAGTTACAACTTTCTCTACTGGTTCAAGGCCCGCGCACGGCGCGGGCGCGCGCCGCCTCTGCGGCGCGGCCTGCCTCCTGTCTCCGCCCCGGCTGGCCGCGCCCGGCGGCGCGCTAGCGAGCTGCGGGCATGAGGTGGGGGACACCCTCTGTGGCTGGGACGGTCGTCTCCACGGATTAGGCAGCCACTTTGGGGCGAGCCTCTAAGATCATGGCCCCAAAGCAGCTCCAGCCCAAAGCCGCTCCGCCGACCTTTCGTATCCAAGATCCGCAGCGGCCCGCTCAGAATTCCATCTCATCAATACGACTCTCAAGCTGCAAGCATAGTGCATCAATACTGCTTGCACGCTTAGGGTGCAGAGCAGCGCCAGGATTAGCAACCACGAGTTTCGACACGAGTATTTTCACCTCCGCACCCACGCTTGCATCATACACTTTACCCTGCGATCGAAAAGCAGCCTCCATTCGGTCCCCCCACTTACTCTTTTCTCTCTTAAATTCCGGTACATCCAAGGAAACGCCAAACGTTTTCGAGACTTCCCCCTTATACAGCTCCACGTTCAGAGCGTCTTCAAATTCCGACTCCTTCATGGAAGGAACTATGGTGTAGGTTTCTTCTTTGGAGGAGAGTAGACCTGCGTCGCGCGCTTTACTTCCGGCTATCAACCCGGCAGAGTCATGATCCAAGAGAACATGATACTGACAAAGCTGCTGACGCAATCCATCCAACTTGGGCAGCAAATTGGAGGCACCCTTCAAGTGATCCAAGGCGAGTCCACCACTAGCGATAAATGCACTAAGCTTTTGGCTTTTGTTCGCTATCAGAGCCTCAAGGGAATTACGATCCGTAAGCCCCTCGACGATCAGCACAAGATTAGCTTGTGCGAGGTTATCTGAAGTTCTCACCCCCAGAACATCGCGCAGTTCATTCAGCGTCTTCGCCGGTGCAGCCTTACTGCCTCGCACGATGACATTATTGGACAGCTTAAACCTGTCCACCAAAAGCGGACTATGGGTCGTATAAATCACCTGCTGCTTTGATGCGATTTCGTTCACTACTTGGCGTACCCTATGCACGGCGCTCGGATGCAGGTGAGCCTCGGGCTCTTCAATAGCCAGGATCAACGAACGCCTTCCGCTATCGGCCACCTTCCGCGCCATAGCCAAAGCCGCCAAGCTCTGCACACCATCACCCTTGTGCCTCAGGTCAGTTTCGGCACCATCATCGATAAGTACCGAAGTCTCGTCGATTAGCCCGTCGAGAATACCCCCTTCTGTTACTTGGATTCGAACGTCAGATATGTCTGGGATGAAGTTTCTTAGAGTCTCACGCAATTCGATTGCCAGCGGCTTCATCGCATCAGTGACCGCTACTGAAAGTTGACTGACCAAGCTCTCGTATTGTACGGCGTCGAGAGCTTCAGTGATGCGGTCGCGCAACATTTCACGGATCACCTCTGTAGCGTCAGCGGCCGTTCTAACCGAGCCGACGTATTCAATTCGAAGTCGGCGACCAACAAAGCCCGCCACTTGCCCAGACTTTCGGTTTAGTGTCTCCTTTCCTGGCCCCTGCTTACGGACAGTAAAATCCGCATACTTGTTAACCGTGAGACGGATCGGCAGTTCTGTTTTGAGGCTGACTCCGATCTGACTCTTAAAAAGAGCCTTTTCTGCATCATCCAACTCAAACCAAAAGTCAATTATCGTGCTGCCGTTCGGAGTCCTCTCCTGAAGGTCTTTCGGGTAGTCTTCGAACCAGTCATAATACTGCCTGCTAGAAAGACGTGCACTTGGAGAGCTAGCTCTGGCGGATCCCATCAATCCCAAACGACGCAGTATTCGCATGCCCATAACTGCCGCTCGGAGTATGTTGGACTTCCCCTCATTGTTGGGGCCGACCAGAACTGCCAACTCTCCGAAGTTGAGACGCGGAGTCTGTTTGATTGATCGGTAATTCTTCACCGACAGTCCTGAAAGTTGCACTTTCGTGGCCCCTTACCCCGTACGGCGGTTGTGATGCTCAAGCTTAGATCCGCCCTACGAGCCGTACGACGCTTTTCTTCCAGTTCGCCACCCGCGTCGGTTATGTGGTGCGACACTGTGGTGCCGTGCCGGGTGCTATCCGATTGCCGAACCGCAGCCCAAGGGCACCCCACGCACAAGAGCCCTCCCGGGCCGTCCTGGGGCCGTGGAAGGGCACTCGTTGGTGACCAGCGCTGCCAACTGCTGGCAGCTGCACAGCAGTTCAGAGCGATGATCCAGTAGATTGCCGCAGGTCACGGCCGCTGGTGGTCAGTTGTGGCTGTACAGCATCTGCGTCAGAGCGCCGACGTCCCATAGCCGTGCCACATAGGGCGGTCAACCACGGTCAACAACGGCTCGCCGGAGTCGAGATGCGCTGATGAGTTGGGCTGGCTCTACAGCCGGAGCGACCTGGACACTCTGGTCGCAGATCACGTCAGCGGGTCCAGATAGAGGCCGACGACATCGTGGACCTTGTCGACGAAGTACGGATCGGTCGACAGCTTGAAGGTCTCGGACCGGTGCGACTGCAGGCCGAACGCCCGCCAAATCCGTGACACCGACGACTGTGAGAGGCCCATCTCTTTCGCCATCGACCGTGTCGACCAGTGCGTTGCGTTCTTCGGAGTAGATTCCAGCGTCTTGGAGACCACCGCGGCGACCTCTTCATCCGTCACTGTCCTGGGGCCACCGGAACGTGGCATGTCACCTAGACCAGCGATCCGGTACTGCACGAACCTGGCCCGCCAACGGCCCACCGCATGCGGCGTGGAACCGAGTTGAGCCGCCACGTCCTTGTTCGAGGCGCCCTCCGCGCAGGCCAGGATGATCCGACACCGCAAGGCCCACGCCTGCGGCGTGGAACGACCCCGCACCCACCCCTGAAGTGCGGCCCGTTCCTCGTCCGACAGCGTCACCTCGGCCTTCGGCCGCCCCATCCGTGCCATACAGCAAGCCTATACATATGAACAGAATTCCTGACTCAGAAGACTAGAACCGTCCGCGGATCTGCTTACCTGTGTCGCTCTCCGGGTGGTTCAGCGCGTCGTAGACCTTGTGGCCGGAGTCACGGGCACCGCCCGCCCAGGAGACGGCCCCCCGGTCGGTTACCTTGGCCGCGATGCCGCTCCAGTACTTCGCCTCGCGCTCCCACTCGATACCTTCCAACATGCGCTCCAGGGTGACGCCCTCGGGCATGGGGTCGGCGCTCCAGGACATGGTGCGGTTCATGGTCGCGCCGAGGCCGGCCACGACGGCGGGGGCGGTGACGGCAGCCTTGGCGTGGAAGAGCGCGGCGTTCTCCTGGAGGAACACGCCCACCGTCTCCATGACCTCGCGCTGGACGACCGCCTTGTCCGGTCGGTCGCCGCTCTCGTTGGCGGGGATGTCTTCATGCTCGATGCCGGTCGACGCGGCGTGGATACCGGCCTTGCCGAGCATGGCCGTGGCGACGAGGGTCCGCAGGACCGACATCGTCATCCACTCCGGGGCCTTGTCCGACACCTGACGCTTGCCGGTGAGGATTAGGCTGGACAGCGGAACCGTGGTCTCACCAGCCGGCACCTGCAGCGACTCCATCAGCTTGCGCGTCACGGTGGTGCCGAAGTCGCGGCCGTCCATGGACATGGCCAAGGACTTGTCGACCGGAACGCCCTTCAGGTTACGGTCGTGGAAGATCTGGCGGGCCGCCATGACGCTGATGCCGTGGAAGATCTCGAACGACAGCGGGATCGCTCCGAAGTCGCAGTCCTCCAGGCCGTACGCAGCCGGGTTCTTCTTGATCCGGTGCCAGGCGGTGACCTGAGTCTCGCTGTCGAGAGCGAAGAGGCCGTCCTTGATCGGCAGGGCCGACGAGCCGTCCTCAGCGATGACCAGCGGGCGCGGCGACCACAGGGTGATCTGCGGCAGCGACCAAGCGTCGTCGTAGTCCCCTCGCAGGCCGGCCGCGATGTAGTCGGCGTACTCGCCGACGTTCTTAGCCTTCTTACTGCCCGCAGTGCCCAAGAGCCGCTGGATCTCAGCGCGCGTGCGGGCGTACGCGCCGATCGGCTGCCCGGCCTTCTGAGCGCGCTTGGTGGCGTCCTCGACCTCCTGGGGGTCGTTGACGATGGCCAGCAGGTTCTCGCAGTCGATGACGCCGTTCGCCATGACCCCCTTGCGGATCTCCCGAAGGTCGGCGGGCAGGCCGGTGGTCACCGGCTTCAAAGACGTGGACATGCTCAAGGTTCCTCCCCCTCACGGGCGCCGCTTTGACGCACCGTCATGCCCGAAGACGCTACCGGACACACCGTCAGGAAGTCAACTGAGGTGGCCAAGAACCCTCCATTACCTGTACCTCAGTTGGTGATTTCTAGCTGCGGTAGGGATAACAACCCTGCAGATGCGACCGCGGCGAGCAGTCTTCGGTCACTCCAGCCGTCCGCGGAAGCGACGGAGGCCACCGCAGAAGCGCGCCTTGATCAGTTCAGACCACGACGGTCACTCTTGTGTGTCTGACTGCATGGACTATTCGTGGACCGGTTCGACGCTGTGTGGCAGTCGCAGGGCCCTGACCTGCTGAAGAGCGTGAGACCCATGCGCCCTCCCGAGCCGTTGCAGCGTCCGGCAAATGTTGTGGCACCACCAACTACAGGGCGAGCACCATAGGCGCATGACAGACGAGTACGATCTGGGCGCACTCCCGGATGACGTAGTACACATGGGGCGCTTCCTCGAAGCCTCGTCCGACTGGCCTGAGAGCGCCTGGTTCGGACGCGCCATGGCGCTTCTCCACTTCGGCACGTTCCGCGTTGATCGCTTTCCGTTCGAGGAGACCTTCGAGAATGAGCTCGCTGCCGCAGGGGCGCTGGCTCGAAGCTTCACCCAACTGCGGGCAGCTTGGGTGGTCACAAGCCACGGCTTCCTAGCGGAGACGCGCAACTTGCTACGTTCGGTGTATGAGTCTGCTGGCCTGGCCAGAGTGTTGGCTAAGGACCCCAAGATGGCCGATCAATGGCTTCGTGACGGCAAGTGGTTCCCTGACGTGCGTGTACGACAGTGGCTCAGCGACGTACGAGGAGACTCCGCGCATGAGGTTGACAAGTACAAGAACTTCTACGCGGAGGCTTCTGCTTGGGCCCACCCGACGGCTGAGTCATGCATGGGGCAGTTCACAGTAGAGGAAGATCATTTCTTCTTGAACTCGGCGATCACATTCGACGAAGAGGCCTGTCAGCAAGCCGTCGGTCTGCTCGCATCCACAGCGCTCTTCGCGTGCTTCGCCTTCCGTAACGCGGTTGTCAACGAGCGGGCCATTGACCCGGCCTGGCGAAGGGATCTGTATGACCTCGCCCGCGAGATGTCGGACGAGACGATGCCCCACCTCGACCGAGACTGGGACGCTGAGCAGGCTCACTACGATGCTGTCATGGCGAACCTGCGTGATCGGCGCTACCTCAAGGGGCAGTTGCGCACCCACCCCAGGGCGTACGACAACCTCAAGCCTCAAGAATCTGAATAGCTAAGGGGCGTGTTCCCTCTTGGCTGACGTCCGCTATGCAGGCACCGTGAATAGAGGAAGCCCGTGCCAGACCCGTGCCAGATCGTACGGGGAACCACGGGGAACACCGGGGAACCGGCCGGCCTCGCAGCAGGCGCCGATACCGCTCAGCCGCAGGTCAGCCTCAGAGTAAGCCCCAGATGCCCTCAGCTTCCCAAGCTGCGAGCCTTGAGGAGGTGGACTCGGTTGTGCCCTGCGACCCGGCCAGCGTGACTTGCTGTGGTCGACGGCAGGACGGCGTGGCTGAGGCCAGTGGGGGTGCAGCGAGGCATACGCGTGCGTGGTCGGTCGGCGCACCCGCCGTCGTGGCTGACTGTCATCGGCTGAGGTTCGTGCCACTGCCGTGCCAGATGCAGGGGGCAGCCACGGTGGGTTCGGGGCGCGGAGACGCAGTCGGTCGGCGAGGGAATGGTGGATGGCGGGACTGTACGAGATCTGGCAGCGGGCGGAGGTGTCGCGCAGGCTCGACGTGTTGTCGGGTTTCATCGCAATGTGCGTGGCGAGGGACGACGACGCGCGACGTCGTCTCACCCAGCTGGTTGCCGGCGCGGACGCGGCCCTCTCCTCCTCGCCCCCGGATTTGGGGGTCGCCTCGGAGTACCTGGACGAACTCGTCTGGTGGGCTGACACGGAGTGGGCCGATCACCCCTATCGTCCCGTGGAAGCCCGGCCTGACGAGGCCGACCGGCAGACGCGTGACTACGCCAAGGATCTCCGGCACGCCGCACTCTCGGCCGGCGTCCGGGACGAGATGGGCCGCATCGAACTCAGTCTCGAAGTGCGGTTCCTGGCCTTGTGCCGCCAACCGGGGTTGGGCTGTCGGATCCGACAGGACATCTTCTACGTCGCCGGGCGTGCCGCGATGGCCCTCGACCTCGGGCACTTGGAAGCGGCAGAGCGGGAGATCCGGCGCATGGAACAGGTGGGTTCCGTGGAGCCACGGGAGAGCCGCTGCGGCTGAAGCGCGGCCTTCCGAGGTCCATAGGTGTGGAACGATCTCTTCACGTGGCTGGTGTGATCACGGCTTCGGAACCGCATTGGATAGCCCCGTTCAGCGGGCTGCAACCGCGCGACTTCCGCAGGCTGATCGCTACGTTGCGCCGAGAAGGTGCTGAGCTGACTCGCCGAGGGCGTCCCTGGTCACTGTCGCTGGAAGGCCGGGTGCTGCTGGTCACCGCGTACTGGCGGACCAACCTGACACTGCGCCAGCTTGCCCCGCTGTTCGGCATCTCCAAGTCAGCTGCTGACCGCATCGTCGACCACGTTGAGCCGTTGCTGGCGTTCAAGCAGAGGCAGCGCTTCCGCGCCGGCACCGTGCTCATCGTCGACGGCACGCTCGTGCCCACCCGCGACCACAGCGTCGCCGAGCAGTCCAAGAACTACAGGTACTCCACCAGCCACCAAGTGGTCATCGACGCAGACACACGGATGGTCGTTGTGGTCGGACGGCCGGTGCCTGGGAACCGCAACGACTGCAAGGCGTGGGCGGAATCCGGTGCGAAGGCAGCCGTGGGGAAGACCACCACGATCGCCGACAGCGGCTACCGGGGCACCGGGCTGGGCATCCCACATCGCCGTCCCGCGGGCGGCGAACTGTTCGGCTGGAAGCAGGAGCACAACCGATCTCACAAGCAGGTCAGAGCACGCGTCGAGCACGTCTTCGCTCGGTTGAAGACCTGGAAAATCCTTCGCGACTGCCGCCTGAAGGGCGACGGCGTCCACAACGCCATGCTCGGCATAGCCAGGCTGAACAATCTCGCCCTCATTGGAGGAGCTGGCTTCGCCTCACGGTGAAAGTGTTCTGCCCGTCCAGCGTCGCGACGCCGTCCGGCGAGGTGGAGACCGTCACGATCTCGTCGCCGACTGTCCCCACGCCGACACCCTGGACCACACACGCCACCGTGACCTCGACTGGGTAGGTCGAGTCAGGGGTCAGCTCACCAAGCTGGGCAAAGATCGCACACTTGTCGATCAAGGACCAGCAGTGTCCCGTTGCATCGATGAACCGGACCTCCACGATGCCGGGGAACGGCTCATCGTCCACCCAGCGAACCGCTTCGCAGCGCAACTCAGGCACTCGGCCCCCATTCCAGAGCCGCGCCACCGCGGCAACGCCCGTCAGTATGCCCGAGAGGCCGACATCACTTACGGGACAGCCTTTAGAAAGTGTTAGCCCGCTGGACGCAATGAGGTCGGAGAGGGCAGTCGGTGCAGTAGGGCTCACTCTCACGACAGACGGTCATGCCAATCCGCCGTATACCAGCCATTCGCAAGGGCGCCTCCTCACCCGCTCCTATCAGCCTCGCCAGGTCTACACGGCCATCACTGAGTCGGTTGGACCGGTCGGCCTTGCTACCGTTGACGCGAGCAGCTACGCGGAGCTGCCCTTGTCCAACGAGGAGAAGATCTTCCCCCAGCAGGAGTCGGTACAAGGAAGTCTCGGCCCCTTTGAAGCCAACTCTCTCGGGTACCTCTAGAGGTTCTCTCCAGACGACGGACTTACCCACGAGTGGCCGCAGCCGCTCGAGAGATATGACAAGTCGGTCTGTAGGAGCGAGGCCCAGGAGTTTCGCGAACGTTGACCTCCTGAGAGTCTTCTCGCCCTCGACTAGATTCATTGCGTCGGCCAGTGCGGCACCAGATAGTTTCGAGGAGGAAAGGGCAGCTGCCACTGCGGCTTGGACAGGTCCCATTTCATTTCCTGGAAAATGGAACCACGCTTCAGCGTCACGCTGCTTTTCTGCCCACACCGTCAGATCCTCGCGCGCATCGAGCCAACGGGCTCTCAACGGAGCATCTGACACAGTCCCCGGCAACGGGCGCAGGGCTTCTGCTGCAGCCTGCCCGAGCATGGGCGGCACAGCATTACCGATCTGCCGGAAGGCGTCACTGCGTACTCCCGCGAAGCGGAACCAGTCGGGGAAGGTCTGGATACGCGCAGCCTCCCGTACTGAGAGAGTCCGATGCTGCTCCGGGTGGATGTACCCGTATCCGTCCTTGGCGATATGCGCAGTGATAGTCCGACTAAGGTCGTCCCAGTCGAGCCTCTTGTACTTGTCTTTGAAATGTTCGGTGCCGTATCGCCGCAGATGGGCAGGGATGTCCCGGTACAGGGTACGGGAGGTCATACCCTCGAAGATTTCCCGGTCGTCAGGGCGGACATGCCGTGTCATATGGTCATGCACGATCCCCCGATGCGCCTGCTCTCGCATTTGTTGCGCGAAGGTTGGCAGGCCACCCGGCTCGATGTAAGCGAGAGCACGGCCGCCAGTTTCTCCGTCACCGATGGCCGGAAGATCGCCTATGGCATCCCGCAGTGAAGTCCGCTTCTTCACCGCATCCGGCCACTCGATCCGATCGATATCGTTGCGCGCCAGGAGGATGAGACGTTTGCGGTGTTGGGGCACTCCGTACGTCCAAGCGTCGACGAGGCGAACCTGGGTGACGTAACCCTCCTGCTGCAGCTTGTCCTCGATCGTGCGCGTAACAAAGAAGTCGTCTCCGAGTCCCATATCTGGGACGTTCTCCATCAGGACAGCACGTGGCCTGAGCGCCAGAACGATGTCGAGGTACGCAACCCACAGTTCCTTGCGCCGGTCGTGAGGATCCCTGCCATGCCTCTGCACAAGACTGCGGATCTTGCTACGTCCCGCTCTACTGAACGGCTGACACGGAGGACCGCCAGCGATGAGGTCGATGCTGGCTGGCTGGAGCAGCTCGACCAGCCACTCCCGGTACTCCGGGTTACCCAAATCCAAGTGGAGGCTTAGGCCAGGGAAATTGGCAGCATGAGTCTCTAGGGCGCGTTCGTCAGCATCGACGGCCGCCGCTACCTGCCAGCCAGCCTGCTTGAGGCCAAGGCTAAGGCCGCCGGCACCGGAGAAAAGGTCAACGGCCAGCGGCCGGTGATCGCCGTGCTCCGCAAGCCAGTTCGTGAAGGTCTCCGGTGTACAGCTGTTCTCGTGCGGATCGAGCTTGAGATAGTCACTCCGCTCGAGAGGCACACCGTAGTGACCCCCCACTGTCCAACCTCCGTTTAATGACAACAACGAGCACCAGGAGACCATACATCCCCCCAGCCAGGCAAGGTCTCCCAACTTCCTGACCTGGGGCCTTCCTTCCGTCCGCGCCCGAACGGAAATGACGCCCCACTCGGCCCTCCTGCTGGCGGTCCGTCAGGTGCGTGGACCCCAGTCCACCGCGCGAACCGTTTGCCAACACTGCGACTTCTTGCACCACTCGGTGACGTTTCCCGAGCCCGGGGCCGCGACCAGCAGCGGCCGCACAACGTCGACCGCCAGTTCAGGCACAAGGTCATCGACCCACTGAGGGAGAGCCTGCGCGCGCCAGACACCGTCCAGATCAACCTCGTCCCGGTACCGGTCGATCAAGAGCGCCACTGCATAGGCAGTGGTCGGCCCCAAGTAGCCGCCCAGTCTCATTTTCTGGATCGTCTTGCGGGTGTACTCAAAGAGAATGCGCTTGGCCACCACGTGCTTGAAATGACCTGCGTCAGGAGAGCCCTCGAAAGCGTCGACGACGTCCGTCGTCCAAACCCGGAAGCACTTCTCCGCGCCCAAACACACGTCGTGGGGGCGTCCCAGGTAGGTGAGCTCGTACTTGGCCACATCCGTCTTGCTGAACTTTTTAGCCAGCGGGTACTCACGCGTGAACTTCGTCTTCTCGGCCTGCTTCTCCAAGGCGCTCAGGTCCACCTGGTACTGCCCGCGAACACGCTCGTAGTACCAGCGAGCCTGACGCGTGCTGCCCTCCGGGGCTGGTGCCCAGATCGACCGTGACAGTGCCTGCAGCCTTCGGTGGTAAGGGCTGTTGGCTTGGAGGTCGGCTTCCTTGATCGCGTTTTGAGAGTTGGCGAAGCGCGAAATGTTCGGGACGAGCTCGTCCAGCATCTCCTGCCGAACAACGGTGATTTTCGCGGGCACTCTGACCTGAGAAAGGTCGACACCTTTCTGCATCATGTGGTGAAGGGAAGCGGTGGTCTGCCCACCGTTGACGATCTGCAGGTCGACTAGCCGGGTCAATACCACTCCGCCGTCCGGCATCACCGTAGTGTCCGCCGTGGTCACGGTAGCGGACACGCCATTGTTGTACGCAAGGAAGCGTCCCGGCTCCTGACGCACTGTTTCGCTGATTCCTTTATTCACCTTGCCACGGGCCTGCAGATACGCGCGGACGTTGCGCTGGAGCAGACGGCCACCGTGCTCCTTGTAGAGCTCAGCGAGGAGTTGGCCCGGCAAAACGGTCAGGAGGCAGTCGAAGTCCGGGTCACCCGGCGCATTCAGGCATGGGAGAGGCTCGGCAAGCTCGATAACGGTCTCTTCCTCACGCCGCCCCGACGAGGCCAACCGGTGCAGACGGACGATGTCCCACAACTCGTAGGTGCACCGCAACCCTTCCGTCTCACCCGGAGGCATCGACTCGACGGTAAGCCGGGCGTCGGTAAACAGGAAAATGCGCACGCGGTTGATTCCTGACCAAGCATCATGAATGCTCTGCGCCATCGAATAGGCGGGGTCAGTCTCGTCCATCTCCAGATGGAAGCCCTTCCGGCACTTCTCTACGAAGGACTGGGCCCGGCGCAGGGCACGCTGGACATCAGCCTTATGAATCGTCTGTGCCTTCCAGCCATGCTCCGCTGTGACGATGTCCAGGACCGATCCGCCATCATTTAGCGCATACCCGTACACCTCAGCCGTACTACGGCCGAGCTGCTTACGGCAATAGCAGGGCTCGACGTCCTCCAAGACACCATCCTCGACGAGATACTCGCGGAAGACATCGACGAAAGCACCGTTGAACCTCGTGCCCACGGGAGAATCCGTGCGCGCTCGCGCGTCCTCATAGAGATACTCCGCGAACTCCGTGAGCTCGTTCTCGCTCAACCGTCCCCCTCCCCAGGGTGGCGCACACCGGCGCCCAGCACAGCCAGAACCTGAGCCTCCCCGACCAAGGCCTGTCCGCAGGCACCAAGGTCCAGATCGTACGACAAGTTGGATATGCCCTTGGGCAGCAGGTTAGGCACAAGCCGCGGGAAATCTGCGGTGACCCGGTAACATCGGCGTGCATTCAACTGCCATCGCTCGCCCTCATAGTGACTGCGATGCACGTCAAACCATCCAGCCTCGACCAGGCAGTTCTCCAGTACCGCCCCCTGCCCGTCAACGCTGGGGTGGGCTCGCAGCTCGTCGACGAGATCGCACAGACTAGACCCTGCCTGATCGCTGCGCAGTTGCTGGTGTACGAGCGCCAGGTAGTCGAGTGAGCCCTCGTCCAGCTGCTCCTCTCCATGGATGCGGCACCGCAGGCGGTTGTTGCCGCGGTCTCCGGACACCGTCTTGACCTCCAGGCCCCAAGCCCCCCATGCGAAGTCCCGCACACCACCCGCCGGCCCCAGCCATCTCGACACGGCGTCCCGGCCGCAGGCAGGCAGCACAAGGTCCCGCAGGACCAGCAATTCACCGAAGAGACCGATCCTGGCCTCGGGCTTCAGCATCCCTCCCAGCCCCCGGCCCAGCACCCGCTGCCAAGAGGCGATCCTGCGCACCACTGCAGCAGCCGGCGCGACGGACGTGCGCTCGATGTGATCGACAAGGTCGGCCAGCAGGGTGCAGAAGATGTGGGTGTCCGTGGTCGGCTGCGCCACGACTTCCACGTGCCCCTCCCGAAATGAGCAGGTCAGACCATTGGCCATGACGAGCTGCCGGTTCTCCAGCCGCTCGCCGCTCGCGATCACCAGGGCACGTTCCCGGCCGGGAAACCGCACTTCGAGGAAGACGTCGAGAGGGTTGTCGGGCAGCAGCCGACGCCGTGAACTGCCGTGGGACGCGGCACGGGCTCGCTCGATGGCGGTGAACGACTCGGCCACCTCCTGGGGGGTCACACGCGTCACTCTTCGCCCTCCTCGGGGTCCTCGCCCGCTCCGGAAAGCATCCTCTGCAGCTCCCGCAGATAGATGTCGTTGACCCGGTAGCGCTTTGGGCGTGCAGTGGTGGAGACCGGCAGGGACAGCGCGTAGCCGACTAGGGGAAGTCCCTTGGGCCGAACTCCGTCGACCTGGTCGCCCGGGTCCACTGGATAGACGAGAAGAAGGCCCTCGCCCGGATCCCTGCGACTGCGAATCGTATGGCCACTGGCCCGCGAGGAGGCCTTGACGCCCGCCCCTTCCGTGCCCCCCGAACCGCTCGCCAGCTGCTGGTAGGCCTCAGCTGGCAGGCCAATAGCTTCATGGACCGGGCTCACCAGCACACCCACCTGGTAGTCGGTGCCCGCAGAGATAGTCTCCTGCAGACCAGCCAACTTGCGCTTGACCATGCGCAGTTCCCGACCGTCGAGCGTAAAAGTGCGCGACGCATTGCCGGTCGTTACCGCGACGGTCCACCTAGTCAACTCACCGCGGCTGTTCTGCTGAGATATGTAGTCGACGAGCGTCTGCGGGTTGGCCTGCAGGGTGCGGGGCGAGGCAGCGAACCCATCAAGAAACTGCACCACGGCCGAGGCAGGCACGTTTTGGCGGAAGAAACCTTGCGCACCGCGCCGCAACGGTTGAGGCACGTCATCGCAACCCTCCACCGCGGCCACCAGCCGCTCCAAGCGTGCATGGTTGTCCCGCAGAGCCTGCTCGTTGGTGCGCATGTAGAGGGTCTCGGGCCGCTGCCCGGAGGAGCACAGAGACACTGAGGTGGAATTGCGCATCTTGGCCGCTGCGGTGACCTGCAGGTGCTCATAGCCGTCCTGCACACGCATCCCCACGTCCTCCGGCGTCCGACCCGTCTCAGCCAGGTAGGACACAAGGTCCATCAGTTCGCGGCTGGCCCGTGTCACGTGGACATAGGAGTCCACCAGCTCCTTGGTGGTGTACAGCCGAGTGACGTCCAGATAGCCAGGCCGGTAGCCGAACCAGCGCCCCATCTGCATAAGCGTGTCGTAGGTCTTGGACGTCCTGAGGTAGTAGGAAACCGTCAGTCCCTCCAGGGTCAAGCCCCTGGAGAGCTTGTCACCGCCGACCGCAATCACGGTCGCTGGCGTGCTCGCTTCGTACTCCAAGACGTCCGCGGCATCACCGTTGATGGTCTTCACTCCAGCGGCGCACTCGGAGAGGACGCCCGCGATCAACGACTCGACCTGCTCCCAGGTGACCGACTCTCCCACCAGTCCGGGAAGGTCACTACGCTCGGAGAGTTCCGTGTATGTCGGAACGAAGTCGTTCTCCCACAACTCCCGCAGGCGCAACCGAAGTGCAGCTCCAGCGGCCCCCCGGTCTCCCCAAAGGTTGTCCATGCCGGTGAAGTGGTCCGTCAGCTGCCGGGCCACCGCGAACTGAACCGCTTTATACCGGGTGACGTGCACGAGCATCGTGTTGTGGCCGGACCGGCTTCCCAGATACTCGGTACGGGCCTTGCGTACCGCTGTAGCTAGCACGAACGAATCCAGCGCCTGCCGCAGCGAATTGGGAAGCAGCCGGTGGGGCTGATGCTCTTTACCGTGACCGTCAGGTACCCATAGCGCCTCGTCGGCCACCGCTCTGATGACGGGCAGCGGCTCACGGATGACGTCTGCAGACGCGTCGTCCAGCCCGAATACGACCTCGGGGCCGCAGTAGTTGGTCGGTGGGCGTAGAGCCACCATGAAATTGCGCGGAAAGAGATCATCCCGATAGTCAGGATGATCGGTCCGGTCGTCTATGAAGATGTTCGCAAAGGGCGTTGCCGTGTAGCCGACATACGCGCGCTTCTCGAAGAGGTTCAACAAGTCACGAATGCACTGGTTAATACGCGTCGGATCGTGCTCCGAGTCGCTGGCGCTCTTTCCACGCCGCGGCTTGCGGGTGTCCACCGAAGCGTAGTCAGCCTCGTCGTCGATCAGAAGAAGTGGCAGGTCCCTGATGATCCGGCGGCCATCGTCCTGCGTGGCCGTGAAGTTCCCCAACCAGTCCCTCAGGTTTTCCAGGATACGGGCGTTCTTCTTCACAACGGCCAGCAGGCGCACCCTACGCGGATCCACAGGCGTGCTCTCGAAGACGCTCGCGCTGAAGTCCTTGTCCCGCGTCGTGATCGACAGACACAGCGGCGGATTCTTCATACTCAGATTCCCGACCCCGATATAGGTCGAGTCGTCGGTCTGTTGGCGAGTGAAACGGCTGTTGAAGCCGAGGAACTCCAGGTCCAACCGTGCCTGCGTCTGGTGACGGAGGCTCTCGTGAGCGCCGGTGAGTACGACCACAACCTGGTAGCCGGCATCGACGGCCTTGCAGATGAGGCCAGTGTAGTTTGCCGTCTTGCCCGACTGTACCTGTCCGTAGGTAAGGCCCTTCACCGACCACTCACCCTGACGCTCAGGACTCTCAAGCAAAGAGAGCACCGTATTCGTGGAATCGCTGAGCGCCTCCACCGTGGGTGGCTTCCATCCCGAACGATGCGTGAGCCATGTCTTGTATCGATCCCAGTATGCCCACTCGATCTTTTCCTGACGGTCCGACAGCCAGGGCTGATGATCGTACGGATCCTCAATATGCACCGCAGGGGGTACCCAGACGTCGAATCGAGCCTCCAACTTCCGGGCGATCCGCTCCGAGGACACGTCCTTCCCTGTCGCGGCCAGCATGGTCCGGACTGTCTCCGCGATGCCCCTGAGCGTTTCCGGCGTACGGTTCGACTTCTCCGTCTCCAGCAGCATCGCCTCAGCCATGCGGAGAGCAAGGGTCAGCGGATCGATACTCAACGTCATACTCCCGGGTTCATCTGACGGACGATCTCTGTGACCATGTCGGGGAATCGGTTAAACGGCTCTACAGACCCCAGGGCGCGAACGACAGCTGCCCGAGCCTGAGCATCTTCGGGCAGAGCCGCAAGCATCACTACCAGGTCTGCCCTTGCTTCGGCCTCCTCCACGCCTTCTAGCGCCGCGTGGGGCATACGTCCCAAGTCGTTCTCAGCCTCGATAGCGATCACGCCAACCGGGAGGGTTCGCTCCACCATGCGGAGGAGGGCTTCGACATGAGCTCCTGGACCCACGGCCAGAGCGGCTTGCACAATGGGATGCTGACGGTTGACCAGGTACCGGGACGTGCCGTGTCTGCGTTCCTGGATCCACCCGAAGGTGAGCTCACGATCACGTCCCTGTCGTCCAGGCGTATTGGTGGCCCTCCGGCGAAACACAGCGACCGATGCCTCGCGAGCAGCCGCGGCGAGTCTCGTGAGATCCTCCTCGAGACCGGCAGGCGGGTGTACCCGGGACTTGCGTACGTCCACCTGCCAAAGGTGGTCCGAAGCGGGATCCATGGAGATCTCGATTCTCGCCAGGCGAGTCTGCGGCGCTATCACCATTTCGGGCAGACCGAGCCAACCGCCTGCGGAAACCATCCTGTCCCCGCGGTAGACGTAGAAGCCCTGTTGTGCGTTCCAGCCACGCGGCCCCGCACTGTCTTTGATCTCGGCCTCGCTCAGCCGGGATGGGTGGGGCAGGACATATGGAATTACCTGAATCTGTCCTCCGGCCTCCAGCCGCTCGGTTCCCAAGTCCTGCGTCGCCATGTGCTGGCGGCAAAACGGGTCCCACGGCTCCAGCACGTGCCCACCCACTGTGAGGCGGAGCCTGCCACGCGCGATATAGCGGTGGAACCACATCCTCAGCCGGCTACGGCTTTGCCCCAGTTTTCGGGCCAGAGTTGCGCCCTCACCAGCGTGATCGAGTCGCCTCCACAGGACCATCGTGCCTGGCCCCTCGAAGCCGATCTTGTGCGCGATACCAACGGCTTCTTCGTCGGCCACGACACGGACTCGCCAGTCGTCAGCAGCACGGACCAGGTCGATGTCCCAGGTTCGACACACGAGACCGTGGTGCGTGCGGGATAGGACGGTGAGCACACGACACTGGGACAGAGATGCCGTCTTCATACCAAGGCCGAAACGCCCAAGATCACCCGTCCTGCGCTCCAATGTCGGACCGCTTCCACCGAAGCGGACAGCTTCATGAAGCTCCTTCTCGGTCATACCGTCGCCGTCGTCGACCACTGCAACCCAGGCGGCACCCTCATCGGTGCAGAATTCCACACGTACTTCGCGAGCCGAGGCTGAAAGACTGTTGTCTACAAGATCGGCGAGCGCAGTAGCCATGTCGTAGCCGAATGCGCGAAGCGAGTCCATCAGCGCTGAGGCGCGTGGTGCCACTACAGCTTCTAATCCATCCGCATCGGGCATAGCTGTCCCCCACCACCGCTCTACATGCGCCTTGTTGAGCAGAGTAGGCGATCAAGATTCAACCAGTCACTGGTCTAGCGAGATCGTCAGATACAAGGTGTCCTGGCGGCACTCGGCAACGACGGCAGCGCCGGAGGACACCGGGTAGGTGTTGATCCGGCTGTACGGGTCTAGTCGCCGCGCCACCTCAGCGGACGCGACGGCATCAACTCTCGCCGTCGACTCGCGAGACCTAACGCCCCATTGGCCATGAGCGTCCACCAAGCCGCCAACAGGTCCATGGCATCGGTTGCCTGAGACGTTGATCGCTTCTGTCCAGCAGCAAGCCGTCAGGTCACGGACCCCAGCAAGCTGCTGACGGATCTTTCTCGCCTACTCAGGTGCAACCAAGCCTTGTGGAGGGCAAGACCCGGAACCGCCGCAGTCGGACCTCGGTTGTCCACACTCCGCCCACGCAAGCTACGCCCAGTGCGGTAGCGCAGTCGTGAGAGCGCTCGCGCTCATCCCGCCTGAGGAATAGCTCCCTTGGACCATGCGTGGACGAGTTCACCTCTGCGGATCGCCGCCTCGGCTATGACCAGCGAAGTTCCTCTTACTCGACGCGGCCTTCGGAGCCGTGTGCGCAGGTTCGAATCCTGCCGGGGGTACTCGCCACGCAGCCAGTAAGAGATGGACGGGAGTCAGTCTCACTGACTCCGGCCCTTTCTCATTGAGCCTTTTCAGCGTGGCCACCGATCCGGTGACGGCTTCGGCTCCCCGGGCATCAAGCATTCGTCGAGGAGGCAGTCAGTTGAAAGCGTCGGTCATGCAGTCCATCCGGCAGTCGGCGGCCTCGTAGCGCTGGCGGAGGGCGGCTGCTGCCTCTTCGCGCTCCACGAAGAGGTGCCCGTAGTGCTGGCACGCCACCCTGGTCACGTCCCCGACCGTGACGATGGCCGGCTCGCCGCGTGCGGCCCGGCGGCGCGCTTCGGCGATCGCCATGTCCGCAGAACGCAGCAGATTTCTGGAACGGTCCCGGATCACGGCCGCCTGGGCCCGTTTCAGCGAGAGGGGGCGCAGGACACGTCCCCGCCAGACGAAGCCGGCGGCGACAAGTACGAGACCGAGCGCTACGAACAGGAGTCCGCCGGGGTCGTGAGGCATCTTTCCAGTCTTCACCACTCGCGTGGTGATCGTCATGCCCGCGCCGGCGTGACGCTGCCGATTTTCGGAGCGACTGGGTATCAGTGGGCCTTTCAGCACGGCCACCGATCGGGTGGCGCCGCGGGGATGCGGGAGCCGTGACGAATGGATTCGGTCCTGCTATAGGAGGTGAGCGGCGTGCGGCTGAACCGATCGGCCGTAGGTTTTCTACGCCTTTCCGTTCCCACCTCGCAGCGACGACAGCACCAGACGCCCGTACCGGGTAGTAAGGACTGCCGCCGTGGCGGCGACCGACAGGCCGACGGCGGTGAGTAGGTGCGTCACGGAGTGGTCGTCGAGGACCTGAAGGATGCCGAGGGCGGTGCCGAGTGGCAGGCCGAGAATGGTGAGGACACCGAGGGCACCGCTGATTTGCTGGCTTTCCTGTGTTTGTACGAGCCTGCTGTAGTCGGCGGCCTCGGCGAGGATCTCCTGGAAGCGGGCAGGCAATCGGTGCTGGTTCTGGAAGGCGAGCAGCAGATCGTTCGCCGCGCCGTGGGCGGTCAGGTGCTGCCGCCAGTAGGTGCTGCGGAAGACGGCGATGTTCCTCTCCAGGGTGGCGACGCGGCGTGCCAGCCGTGAGGAGGTGAACACTTCGGAGAGTTCGTCGGTGAGCTCGTCGATGTGATCGCGCTGGAGGGCGCCGAGGAGTAGGGCGTCGAGGTAGACGGTGCGGGAGTGCAGTGCGCCGAACTCGAAGAAGTCGCCCGTGCCGGTGTCGGTGCGGTGGCCGAGGAAGGCAGCTCCCTGCCGCAGCACGAGGGCGCTCCAGTCCGCTGAGATCCTCAGAGTGTCTTTGAGTTGTTCGGCCGCGGTCTCCGGCGGGAGGGGGAAATCCTCCGGCGTGGAGCGTGATGCCAGTTGCCACAGCCATCGGTCTGCGGTGGCGGGAAGTCCTCCTTCGAGGCCGCTGCGGAGGGCGGGAGCGTGTTGTGCCGTCGGGGCCATGAAGGCGATGGAGTAAGGCCGGGCGATGGCGAAGGGTGCGCGGGGGTCACGTACGTCGGCGATGCCTGCGAGCAGCCCGGCCGGGTCGAACGGCCCGGTGAGTGGTTCGCCGGCGGAGTTCGGCCGCCGTCCGGCCAGGGCCCGCAGTACGGGCAGTAGGGGGATTTCCACGGTGAAGTGCAGGACGGCGAGCGCGTGTTCGGGGTTGCGGGCGGTCGCCGCGCGCAGGAGTTCCATGCCGAGCAGGTGCAGCCCGTCGTGCTTGGTGTCCAGCGGGAGGTACCAGCGGCGGGGTCGCCCGGGAGCCCCGTAGAGGGCGCGCGCGGAGGCGGGGGCGAAGTAGGTGGATCGGGTCTCGGCGTCGGTGCGGCGGCTGCCCAGCTCGAACGGGAAGGGGCCCTCGGACCAGTCGGGGGCGCGCAGCAGCCGTACGGGCAGGACGACCGTCAGTTCCTGGCGCGCCCCGGTGACGTCGTCCAGCCGTGGAACGCTGCCGGTCACCCGTAGTACTCGGCTGGGTCGGGCTGGTCGAGGCGGATGACGAACTCCGCCCGGTCGGGGCTCTCGGCGTGGACGTGGAAGCGGACGCGTTCGCCGGTGCGGACGGTCCGGAATCCCTCCGTCACGATCTGCCGGTAGTCGAAGCCGTAGTACCGCTCGTCCTCGTCGTCCCGGACGATGTACAACCCGGCGGACCCGCCGAGTCCTCCTCCGTTGGGGCGCCTGTCGACGATGGTTCCGTGGCGTGGTCCGCCGCCGGTCATGCTGTGGTCTCCTCTGCTTCGGAGCTGTCGATGATGTCCTGTACGCACCGGAAGCCGACCGCATTGCTTCCGCCCCGCTTGCGGTAGATGCCCTTGGTGCTGGTCTGCACGGCCCGCATGGGGTTGTCGTAGCTGCCGCCGCAGATGACGGCCTCGCCGGGGTCGGTGAGGCTGGTGGAGGTCCATTCCCAGCAGTTGCCCACCATGTCGCGTACGCCGAACGGCGAGCGGTTCCCGGTGCGTTCGCCGTCGGGCGTCACCCCTGCTCGGCGCAGTGCGTCGTCGGCGAAGTCTCGGTACCACGCCTGGTACGTCACGACAGGCCGGCCGACCCATGAGTCCGCGCAGTTGACGTGGCGCTCGGCGGGCGTGTCCCCCCAGGGGAACAGTCGGCCGTCCGTGCCGCGCGCGGCAGCCTCCCATTCGAGAGCGGTCGGCAGACGTTTGCCTTCGAACGAGGCGAAGGCGTACGCGCTCCACCAGTTCACGCAGATCGCCGGGTGGGCGTCGTAGCGCGGGTTCTCGTAGTAGTCGGGCCGTCGCAGCCGGTCGGTCCAGGGGCGGTGTGTGACGTGGGCGGGCTGGTCGGGGTGGTCCCACTGCGAGGTGCCGTCCGCGTCGAGGGCGTCGAGGAAGCGGCGGTAGCGTGCGACGGTCACGGCATGGCGGTCGAAACGTACGGGGCGCGGGATCCGGCGCATCAGCAGCCGTTCGGCCGGGCCGACCAGGTATGTCCCGGCGGGCAGTACGCAGTCGTCCGTCTCCGGAGCGCCGGGCATCGCGGCAAGGAAGGCACGCACTTGCTCGGTGAGGAAGGCGTCGCCGGGAATGTCCGCTGCCGTGTCGCGGTGGAGGGACTCGGCGAGGTGCCGGGCGGCCAGCAGTTCCTGGTACGCCGTGTGTACGAAGGCGACGTGATCCGGCCCGGCGGGGCGCAGCAGCGGGGCCAGGACGCACGTGTCGAGACCGAGGCTTCCGTCCGTGAAGGCGTCGGCCCCCAGCAGCCGGTACAGGTCGAGGAATGAAAAGACCGTCTGGTCGGTGAGAAAGGCCTGTCCGAACGCGGTGGGTAACCGTTGCTCCAGATCGGGTCGCCCGCGCTCGGCCAGAGCCCGCGTGATGTGCGCGCCGAGGACGTCCCCGAGTGGCTGCCCCGACGGCAGCGCGAGTTCGGCCGTGAGGCGCCTTTCCAGGGGTGTGGCGCCGGGCTCGGCCAGGCGCACCACATGGAAGTGCGGAACGCGCGACGGGTCGACGCCGTTCGCGTACATCTGCTCGACCAGTTGCTCGGAACGGCCCGCGCCGCTGTCGAGCAGCTGACGAACCTGGGGCGAGTCGGCGAGGAAGGACACGCGGGAACTCATGACCACCGCCGACTCGGCGGACAGGACGGCGGCGAGATCGGTGAAGAGTCGCAGGAACCCGGCGGGGCTGGGTTCCTCGACCCCCTCGTCGACGGCGTCGAGCACGCACAGCGCGGTCCCGGAACGGATCAGGTAGAGGAAGAGGTCGTAGGCGCGAGAGCGGTCCGATGCCATGGCGGGTGCCAGGAGGCGCGCCGCGTACTCGGAGAACGGTTCGTCCTTCGGTTTGAGACCGAGGTCGAAGTAGAAGCGGAAGCGGCGGAGGCCCGGGCTGAGGGCGAGCGAGCGCAGAAGGGTGCTCTTCCCGCTCCCCGGACGACCGGTGACCAGGACGTTCGCACTGCCGCACGCCAGGCGCGTCAGCAGCTCGGCCGCGTCTTCGGACTGCACCACCTTCGACTCGCCGGTGTGCGGGTCGGTGGTCATGACCGCCGCGGCCACGGCAGTGCGTGGTTCGGCCGGAGCGGGCGAGGCGAGACCGGCGAGGTGCGCTTCGAGATTGACGATGGTGTCGACGAAGCCGTCGTAACGCACGATGCGGAAATCTACGCCCAGCATCTGATGAAGCGGCCCCGTCGCCGCGCCGCCGCCGATGTCGTCCAGGATGACGAACCGGGTGAGCTTGGGCAGCCGGGTGCGCAGAAGCTCACCTCCGCTGGAGGCAAGCACGGTTCCCAGATCGTCCGCGTCCTTGGAGAGCATCAGCTCCACGTACTCCAGGCGCATCCCCGACTCGCGGCAGAACAGCAGGTACACGGTGTCGGGGCTGAGGACGAACCGCTTGGCCTGGCGATAGCCGAGAGTGACGTACAGCCCGGCCAGGAACTCGCACCTGCGTGCCACCTCGGGCGCCATGTCCGGCTCACCGCCGAGGAGCGCCGCGCTACCGGTGTCGGTGAACCAGACCAGTACGTCGACGAGCCGCCGGACCGCCAGCAGTCCGTCCTCGTCGCTGATGTCGTAGCCGTCGTGTGTGGACCGGTTGCGGAGCCGGCGGATGTCTTCCAGCGCGTCCACGACCGTGCTGCTCCGAATGTGCGGACGGCAGCGCTTGACGAGGTCGTTCAGGGCCTTCGTCGACGGGTCGCCCTCGATGCCGTGGTGGCGCCACAGCTCTTTGAGCAGCTTCTCGGTCAGCTTGCCGATCAGGGCGACCGCGTTCTCGGGATAACCGTCGTTGAGGGAGCGCAGCGGCCGTTCGAGATCGAGCCCCAGTCGGTCGGCGATCCGCGAGTGGTCGTCGAGTTCGCTCCGCAGCCGCCTCAGCCGCTCGTCGACCACGGTGTTCACGCGCCCTCACCCCGTCGCTGTCCGATGATGAACGCGAACCGGTCGGGGAACACCAGGACGGGCTCAGGATGAGCGACTCGCATCTCCTCGATGCCCTTCTCGATCTCGCTGTCGCTGAACGTGGAGAGCAGTGACATGTAGCGGGCACGGACCATGCCGAGGTACTTGTCCCGGTCGATGCACAGCTCGTGCTCGACGTGGGTGAGCGAAGCTTCCAGTCCGGCAGCGCGTAGATGCCCCTCGACGGCGGCCGGGTCCGGCTGCAGCTCCTCGAAGCGGGCCAGGGCCGCTTCGAACAGCGGGTACTGGATGGTGGCCGGAAGCATCACCACCAGCATCCGGCCTCCGGGCGCCAGCCGGTCGGCGAGGCCCCGAAGCGTATGCGCGGGGTCGGCCACATGGTGCACCGACTCCTTCAGCCACATCGCGTCGAGTTGCTCGTACGGCAGGTGGGCGCGCCCTTCGGCGATGTCCTCCGCGGAAGCGACGACCGGCGTCAGATCGGGCGGAGGCGGTGTGCCGAGCCGGCGGAGCATCGCCTCGGACGGGTCGACGCACAGAAGGGGACGGCGTGGCTGGAGCTGCCTGGCCACTTCCCGGGCGAACAGCCCGGTGCCCGAGCCGATGTCGGCGATCCGGTCGGTGGGGCCGAGCCGCAGCGCATCGGCGATCCGGCCGGACATCCAGGGAACGTAGTTGGGGTCGTAGACCCAGTGCTCGTCGTACTCGGCTGCCAGCTCCTCGTAGTGCCCCCGCATGTCGCGCTGCTCCACGATCCCCCTTGCGTCTTGCCCATGGCCCCGGTGGTGCCGTGCCGGACCCCACAGGCTATCGGGCGTGCCGGTACGTCAACAGGGCGTAATCGGACGAGGGATTGGGCGTTGATCAGCTCTTTGCGGGAGGCCGGTACACCTCAGCCCAGACCGTCTCTTCCGGGGCGTTGCGGCGCGGTGTGACCCCCCAGGCATCGGCGAGGTCCGCGACCAGCAGCAGGCCCCGACCTGACTCGGCGTCGTGCGGGGAGGGTTCGGGGAGCCGCTCGGTGCGGGTGTCGGACACTTCGAGGCGCAGGGTTGCAGTGGTGGCGGTCGGCCGGACCTCGAAGGTGGCTTCGGGACACGCGGTAGCCGGGCAAGTGCCCAGCTCGTCCCCGGGACACGGGATTCCGCGACCCGGTCATGCGCGACGTTCTTCAAAGCCCTTGGGGAAACAACCAACCCCACCAAACCCGGCCCGGCAGCCGTGAGTTGGGGTGCCACTCGTTCGGGTGACGGGAGCGTCAGACGGTGGGGCGGGTGGGGTACGGTCGCCGCACATAACCGCATACAGAGAACGGCCCCCGGCGGGACTGCAATCCCGACGAGGGCCTGACCAACCAGGAAGAATCGAGCTTCCCGATGGCTGACCCGCAGTCTAACGCGGCCCTGCCCGCACACCCGTTGCCCGCGCCCCCGGCGCTCCCTCCGGACGCGCCCCGCGCCGGTGTCCTTCACGTGCGCCACCGCCACACCGAGCGCTACACCGTCGTCGGCAACCATCTCGCCCAGCACCCCCGCCTCTCCGCCACGGCGATCGGTATCGGCGTCTACATCCAGTCCCTCCCCGATGGCGCTCCGGTGACCATCAAGGCGTTGACCGCGCGCTTCTCGGAGGGGGAGGTGACGATCGGCAGAGCGCTGCGGGAGCTGGAAGCGGCCGGATACCTTGTCCGTCGCCGGGT
This sequence comes from Streptomyces sp. SD15, assembly GCF_054462255.1. Taxonomy (NCBI): domain Bacteria; kingdom Bacillati; phylum Actinomycetota; class Actinomycetes; order Kitasatosporales; family Streptomycetaceae; genus Streptomyces; species Streptomyces sp. SD15. The sequence continues at coordinate 25,631 of NZ_JBTLMO010000025.1, forward strand.
GCCGCTCGGGGGTGGCCGTATTGCTACTCGTACGTTCTTTCTCGATCATCCGGGGGCTGTACGGGCCTCCGTGCGCGGGAGTGGATCGCGGGGCGCCGCCTCTATCTCCATCTCCGTGACCCCCGCGGCCGGGAGGGCGCGTGAGTCCGACGCCGCATCTGTGCCCGTACCCGTTCCTTCGCTCGAGCCCATGTCGGTGGCCGGGTCCGGATCGGTGGAGGTCCCGCGGTCCGCTTCGGCGCCAACTCCCGTACGTACGCGATCTGCTGACGCGGAACCCGTTACGGTGCCCACCGGTCCGGCGGCCGACCTGCTGGTCCGTCTGCGCCTCGCCGATTCCCGGCTGCTGCTGTCCACGCGGGACGTTCAGCGGCTCGTGCCCGCCGTCGAGAACTGGCTCGCCCGCTCCGCCACGCCGGAACAGATCACGCGGACCCTCACCGCGAGCCTTCCGTCCCTGGCCGTACCCATCCACCACCCCGCCCGCCTTCTCGAATACCGTCTGACCACACTCCTGCCGCCCCCACTGCCGACAGCGCCACCGCGTACGGCGACGGTGACGCCCCCGCTCCGGCCTGCGCCGCTGGCCACCTGTGAGGGGTGCGAGCGCGCCTTCCGTACGCACGATCCGCATGCCCTCTGCCGTGACTGCCGTGCCGACGCTGCCCACTCGGTGGCTTGAGCCGACGTCGACAGGTCCAGGCCACCCCATACGTGACAGCCTTTAGGTTTGCGCCAGTTCCTTGCTGCCGGGGACTCCGTGTATCGCGGGCGTATCGAAAATCGGATACGCCACCGCAACGGCCCTCCGTCTCCAATGGGGGCATGAGCCGCAACGCATCCCTGTCAGCACCGTCCCGCCGCGCGCGCAGGATCGTGCTCCTCGGCCTGGCGATCCTCGGCCTGTCGAGCGCCGCGTTCGTCGTGCGGGGGCCGCTCATGATGTCCGCTCCGATGTGCATGGCCGGGCGGTGGCACGGCTGCTTCGACACGTTCAACGGTGTGGTGCTCATGACGTTGGTCGCGCTGCCGTTGGCCGCGCTGGTGGTGTGGGTTCTGGCGCGCTGTCGGCGTGCCGCCGGCGGCACATCGGCGTGGCGGATGTCGCTGGCCGAGGTGGGCATGGTCCACGGGACGGTGCCGTTCGTATGGATGACCATGATGCCGGGCGGCGGGGCCGGTGTCGTCCCCGCCCGGGTGAGCCTCGTACCCCTGCGGGACCTGGTCACCATGGGGCCGCTCGGGATCGTCGGCAACCTGCTGGTCTTCGCGGCGTTGGGGTTCTTCGCCCCGATGCGGTTCGCGGCGCTGGCGTCCGTGCCGCGGATCCTGGCGCTCGGGGCGGGCTGCTCGGTCCTGGTCGAAACCGCACAGTACGTCCTGCGACTTGACCGGGTGTCCTCCGTGGACGACGTACTGGTCAACGCCGTCGGCGCCGTGCTGGCCGCGCTGGCGTCGCGCCGCTGGTGGCGCACTACGGCGGAAGCGCCGTCGGGGCGGCCTCGCCCCGCGCCGGCACCGGCAGGCTGAGTCACGTGTCCGGTGTGCACACGTCTTCGGATACGTCGGCGATATGCCGTGCTGCTTAGGCTGCAGGCATGCGCGTACTGATCGTGGAGGACGAGCCCTACCTGGCCGAAGCCGTCCGTGACGGTCTGCGGCTGGAGGCGATCGCCGCCGACATCGCCGGCGACGGCGACTCGGCCCTGGAACTGCTCAGCGTCAACTCCTACGACCTGGCGGTCCTCGACCGCGACATCCCCGGCCCGTCCGGCGACGAGGTCGCCCGGCGCATCGTCGCCTCCGGCAGCGGCATCCCGATCCTCATGCTCACCGCTGCCGACCGGATCGACGACAAGGCTTCCGGGTTCGGACTCGGCGCCGACGACTACCTCACCAAACCGTTCGAGCTGCGGGAGCTCGTCCTGCGGCTGAGGGCGCTCGACCGCAGACGCGCGTACGCCCGGCCCCCGGTCCGCGAGATCGCGGGCCTGCGGCTCGACCCCTTCCGCCGGGAGGTCTTCCGCGACGGACGCTACGTCGCGCTGACCCGTAAGCAGTTCGCCGTCCTTGAAGTCCTCGTCGCCGCCGAGGGCGGGGTCGTCAGCGCCGAAGAGCTCCTGGAACGGGCCTGGGACGAGAACGCCGACCCCCTCACCAACGCCGTCCGCATCACCGTCTCCGCACTGCGCAAACGGCTCGGCGAACCATGGATCATCGCCACGGTGCCGGGTGTCGGCTACCGCATCGACACCAACCCTGACACCACCGGCCCCGGCAGTACACATGCATAGACGCCCAGGGCTCAGCGTCCGACTGAAACTCACCCTCAGCTACGCCGGGTTCCTCGCCGTCGCCGGTGCTCTTCTGCTGGCCGTGGTGTGGGTGTTCCTGCTGCGCTACGTACCCGACAACTCCCAGGGCCTGCTCGGGGTCTCGCCCAACCGCTACCTCCTTGTGCACACCTTCGCCCCCGCCGCGGCCGTGGCGATGGTCTTCCTGCTCGTGTTCGGCCTCGTCGGGGGATGGATCCTCGCCGGCCGGATGCTCGCACCCCTCACACAGATCACGGATGCGGCACGGATGGCCGGGAACGGGTCGCTGTCCCACCGGATCCGCATCAGGGGCCGCCGGGACGAATTCCGTGAACTCTCCGACGTATTCGACTCGATGCTCGAACAACTCGAGTCCCATGTCGCCGAGCAGCAGAGGTTCGCCGCGAATGCCTCCCACGAACTGCGCACCCCGCTGGCGATCTCGCGGACGCTCCTCGACGTCGCCCGCAAGGACCCCACGCGGGACCGGGGCGAACTCATCGAACGCCTGCACGCTGTCAATACGCGGGCGATCGACCTCACCGAGGCCCTCCTGCTGCTCAGCCGCGGCGACCGCGGAGATTTCACCCACGAGAGCGTCGACCTCTCCCTCCTCGCCGAGGAAGCCGCCGAAACGCTGCTTCCCCTCGCCGAACAGCGCCGGATCACGCTCGACGTCACCGGCGGGGCGGCCCGGACCAGCGGCTCCGCGGAGCTCCTGCTGCGGATGGTGACGAACCTCGTCCAGAACGCCATCGTCCACAACCTCCCCGCCGACGGCACCGTGACGGTCCACACCGAGGCGCACGGCGACACGAGCGTGCTGCGGGTCGAGAACACGGGCCGTCGGCTCCCACCGGAACTGGTACCGACCCTCACCGAACCCTTCCGGCGCGGAACGGAACGCGTACGCACCGACGAGCACGCCGGCGTCGGCCTCGGCCTGGCCATCGTGCACAGCATCGTCCGCGCCCACGACGGGACCCTCGACCTCGTCCCCCGCCCCGCCGGCGGTCTCGTCGTCACGGTCCGGCTTCCCGGCACGCCGTAGGCATCGTCCCCGAGCGGGGCCCACGCCCCGGCGGGTTTCTGGCGTATCCGGGAACCCTGTACACGCAGAGCACGCGTACGGAACCGCGCTGTGAGTGCGCCGGGGGCACGGCGAGCAGCTAGCCGTTGGAATTGCATGGCTCCGTAGCGCGCGGGACGCTGGTCATGTCAGCCCTGCCGCGTCCGCTTGCGCTTCGGGTCGGGAACGGTGCCTGGGCGCCGGCACACAACCGACCATCGGCGGCCCGGACCCCGGACCCCGGACCCTGGGAGATGAACCTGCCCCCCATCCGACCGTTCAGCAGCCGAGCGGCACATTCGGACCCCCGGGGAACATCGGGTCGAGACGACCTGGTGATGACCCCGATGGGAGACTCGCGATCGAGGTTGCAGCCGGAGAACGCCCAAGCCGGGCGGGGCGAGGGCCGGGTGGGATGAGGTCCGCGCCTCCCATCAGGAGATCGTCATGGACAGCGCAACTCTGGAAGCGATGCAGACCACGCTGCGCGGACCGGTCATAGGTCCGCAGGACGCCGAATACTCCCAGGCCCGCAAGGTCTACAACGCCATGATCGACAAGCGTCCCGCCGCCATCGTGCGGTGCGCGGACGCCGCGGATGTCATGGAGGCGGTGACCTTCATCCGCGACAACGGCCTGGAACTCACCGTCCGGGGTGGCGGACACAGCGGTCCCGGCCTCTGTCTGGTGGACGACGGCGTCACCGTCGACCTGTCGTCGATGCGCTGGGTGCGTGTCGACGCCGCCGCGAGGACCGCTCAGGTCGGCGGTGGTAGCCGGCTCGGCGACCTCGACCACGCCACCCACGGCTTCGGGCTCGCCACACCCACCGGCATCATTTCGATGACCGGCGTCGGGGGCCTGACCCTCGGCGGCGGCCACGGCTACCTCACCCGCAAGTACGGCCTGACGGTGGACAACCTGCTGGCTGCGGACGTGGTGCTGGCCGACGGCAGCTTCGTCACCGCAAGCAAGATCGAGCACCCGGACCTGTTCTGGGCCCTGCGCGGTGGCGGCGGTAACTTCGGCATCGTGACCTCCTTCACCTACCGGCTCCACCCGGTAGGCACGGTCGGGGTCGCGATCACCGTGTGGCCGGTCGATCGCACCCGCGAGGTGCTGGCGTGGTACCGCGACTTCCTCCCGCAGGCGCCCGAGGACGTGTACGGCTTCTTCTCGCTCTTCACCGTCCCGCCCGCCCCGCCGTTCCCCGAAGAACTCCACGGGCAGAAGGTGTGCGGCGTCGTGGGGTGTTACACGGGTGATCCGGGCCGCTTCGAAGAGGCATTCACGTCAGTGCGGGAGCCCGGACCGCCGGCCTTCCACTTCACGGCACCGATGCCCTATCCCGCGTTGCAGAGCATGCTCGACGACTTGATCCCCACCGGGTACCAGTGGTACTGGCGCGGCGACTTCTTCGACCGTATCCCGGACGCCGCCCTGGACGTGCACCTCAAGTACGGCGAGAACATCCCCACCCCGCTGTCGCTGATGCACCTCTACCCGGTCGACGCGGCCGCCCATCGGGTGGACCAGGACGACACCGCGTGGAGCTACCGGGATGCCGTCTGGTCCGGTGTCTTCGCCGGTGTCGACCCCGACCCGGCAAACGCCGAGACCATCAAGCAGTGGTGTGTCGACTACTGGGAGGAGATGCACCCGTACTCCATGGGCGGCTCGTACGTGAACTTCATGGGGCAGGGCGAGGGCCAGGAGCGGGTCCGGGCCACTTACCGCGACCACTACGACCGGCTCGCACAGGTCAAGTGGACGTACGACCCGGACAACTTCTTCCATGCCAACCAGAACATCAAGCCAGTTCAGCAGCCATGACCGGTGAACCGCCCGGCGCACCGACGCGGTGAGCCGCATCCCCACAGCCCCGGAATCGGCGGCGGCGTCGATGTCAGTGGTGACCGCTAGCTTGGAGTCACTGGAGATCGGCCGTACTGGCCGACCGGGGCCTTTGGGGAGGGGTGTGCTGTGTCCGCTGCGCAGGCACAACAGTCGGGGAACACGACGTATCTGGAGCTGTCCCAGGAGGACGGCGGTGCCCACAAGTTCTACGAGGTGACCGTCGCGGGGACGACCGTCGCCGTGCGGTACGGGCGGATCGGCGTGGACGGGCAGCGCCAGATCTCCACCTTTCCGACCGTCGAGAAGGCGAAGGCAGCGGCGGCGAAGAAGATCGCCGAGAAGGTACGGAAGGGGTACGCGCCGGCCGTTCAGGGGCAGCGCGCGGCCCGCCCCGTGACGCGCCGTCAGGTGACGTCCGCCCCGTCCACGGCGCGGGCGACGGCCCCGGTGCTGTGGCGGTTCCGTACCGGCGCTTCGGCGTTCGGCATCCATGTGGACGAGGACCGCTGCTGGGTCGGCAACCAGCACGGCGACGTCTACAACCTGAGCCATGCCGGCGAGGTGCTGGCTCACTACTCGCTGCCCGACGGTGTGAAGTGCCTGGTGGCGGACGACTTCTGGATCTACGCGGGATGCGACGACGGCCGGGTGTACGACCTCTCCTCGAAGGTGCCGTTCGCGGCCTACGAGATAGCGGCCGAGGTGGACATCTTCTGGCTGGACATCCACGCGGGCGTGCTGAGCGTCTCCGACCGCAACGGCGGGCTGACGGTCATCGACCATGAGGACGAGCTCCAGTGGTCGCGCAACTCGTCCGGGGACAACGCATGGATGGTGCGGGCCGACGACCACGCCGTGTACCACGGGCACAGCCGCGGTGTGACGGCCTACGCGGCGGACGGCGCCGGCCAGCTCTGGCACACCGCGACCAGCGGCAATGTGCTCTTCGGGTGGCAGGAGGAGAACGCGGTCTACGCCGGGACGGGGCGGCGGGTCGTCCAGCGGCTCGCCAAGTCCACCGGGCGGATCGAGGCCTCCTACCAGTGCGACGCCGCCGTGTACTCGTGCGCCACATCCCCCGGCGGCCGGTACGTCTTCGCGGGCGACTCCTCTTCCTCCGTCTACTGCTTCACAGCCGACGGCACCCGGCTGTGGAAGCTCGGCACCGGCGGCGGCTCGGCGCTCTCCATGCAGTACCACGACGAGCGGCTGTACATCGTCTCCACGGACGGCTCGCTCGCCTGCATCGACGCGACCGAGGCCGCGATCAACGCCGCCCAGTCGGGCACCGTCCCGGTGGCCGCGGACATCAAACTGGCGGCTGCCCTGCCGACGTACGCACCGCTGACCACCGCCGCCTCCGTCGCCACGGTCAGCGCTGTCCCCGCAGCGGGGAACGGGGTGGTCGTGGAGTGCATTCAAGAAGGAGGACGCGTGCGGGTGCATGTGGTCTCCGACGGCTATGAGCCGAGCTGGAACGTCCAGTTCCCGCGTGCGATACGCCAGCCCGGCGCCCGCTATGTGGTGGACGCGCTGCACTCCTCCTCGGGTGGCTTCTATCGAGTGCGCGGAGAGATCAGGCGCCTGGTGTGACCTGCGGTGTGCAGCCTGACATGGTCGACTTCTTCCACCGCGAGCAGGCGGCAGCGGGCGGCGTGGCCGCCGGTCAGCTCATGTCCTGCCGCGTGGGATCTGAAGCAGTCCGCAGGTGTGGGTCGGCTTGCGAGGAGGCAGTGATGGGCCGGCCGTAGTGCCGGGTGCGTACGCAGAAGATGAGCAGGGCCAGGAGGCTGGTGGCTACGAACCAGGGCAGAGCCAGGGCCGCGCAGGTGAAGGAGTCCGCGTGGGTGAGGGAGGCAGCCAGGGCCGCCTGCGTGGGGCCGTACAGCGGCAAGGCGCTCCGCCAGGCCTGGTCTCCGGCCGGGTTCGAGACCGGGCTTTGCATGCCGACATCGATCAGCGTGGCCATCACCACGACGAAGAAGCCCTCCAGCTGGCCACGCAGCAGGTAGCCGGCCATGAGGCCCAGCCCTCCGTAGGCCAGGATCGCTGCCGTCAGAGCGGCGGCGACTGCCGCAGGCTGAGTCAGCGGCCACGACAGCCACAGCAGGCCGGTGGTGTAGCAGGTGAGCAGGGTCGTGATGACGAGGAGGGCACCGATCCTGGCGGCCAGCAACTGCAGCCGGGGGTAGCCGGCCAGTACCAGGCGCAGGTCCATTTCCCGGGCGCTGAAGGTGGCCATGAACATCATGAAACCGGCGATCACCGTGACGGCGTGCAGGGCGCTGGAGACCTGGATGGTACGGCTCATCGACGCGGTCACCTCGATGCCCAGTGCGCTGCTGAACGTGATGTCCGTGTCCAGAGCGGTTGCACGGACCAGGTAGATCCAGGTCGGGATGAAGAAGGCGATCATGCTCATCGCAAGGCGGTTGCGCAGGTGACCGGTCAGCGTGAAACCGAGCGCCACCGTGAACGCCGTCCACTGGTGTCTCATCGTGACGTTCCCGCCTGGTACAGGCGGCCGTCGCGCAGAAGGTGGACGGTGTCGAAGTGCTGCAGCTCGTGCAGCAGGTGCGAAACCACCACCACCGAACGCCCGCGGCCGCGCAACCGGTCCGCCAGCTGCCAAAAGCGCTGGTGCGTGTCCCAGTCGAATCCCTGGTAGGGCTCGTCGAGCACCAGCAGCGGCGGATCATGCATCAGTGCCAAGGTCAGGTTGAGCTTCTGCCGGGTACCGCCACTGAGCTCTCCCGCCCGGGTACGCCGCTCAGCGCCGAAGCCGAGCAGGTCCACCAGCTCCCAGGCATCGTCCAACCTCGGCAGCCGGTAGGCGACCTGGAACAGCCGCAAATGCTGGGCGACCGTGAGCGTGTCATTGACCACCGCCTGCTGCGGGCAGTACCCCAGCGCGCTGAAACGCCGCACGGTGCCGCGGTCCGGCATGAGCTGTCCCACCGCGATACGCAACAGCGTGCTCTTGCCCGAGCCGTTCTCGCCCACCACCCCCGCGAGCATGCCGACCGACACAGTGAAATCCGCGCCGCGCAGCACCGCTCGTCTGCCGTACGCCTTATGCACGGCCCTCATGTCCAGCCGCATGTCTGGTGCCATGTCGTTCAGTCCCTCGCCGCCTACTGCACAATCAAGGTTCGCTCAGGCCGACGGGAGCGGCCAGCGCACAGACCCGCCTGATCCGCTCCTGTGGCTGCGAGGTGCTGGTTCCTGTACGCCCCGGCTTGCGCCCTGGTCTCGGCGGACCGCATACGGACCGCATACGGACCGCATACGGCCCGGTACGGCGGAGCATCTCGCCGCGCTTCCGGGTGTCACGGTTCTCGACCTGGACCTGCCCGCCGCGCTCGCCGTGGCCCGCGAGACCTCCTGGGCCCCCGCGCATACGCGATACGCCGCCGAGCCCACGGCGGAGCGGCCGAGCGGCGCTGTCGTCGCCACCACCGCGCCCGAAGCCTGGAAGGGGCAGCCCGTACGGGTCATCGACCTCAGTCCTTGAGCCCTTCGGGGGCCACGGCGTGTCATGAGCCGGCATTCAGCGACGATGGAGCGCGTCCAGCGCCTCGTCCAATGTCGTCGCCGCCATGATGAGGGACAGGTGGGTGAAGGCCTGGGGGAAGTTGCCGAGTTGTTCGCCGCTGGGGCCGATTTCCTCGGCGAAGAGGCCGACGTGGTTGGCGTAGGTCTGCATTTTTTCGAAGGTGTAGCGAGCCTGGGGGAGTCGGCCTGCGCGGGTGAGGGCGTCGACGTACAGGAAGGTGCAGAGGCTGAAGGTTCCTTCGGAGCCGCGCAGGCCGTCGGGGGAGGCCTTGGGGTCGTAGCGGTAGACGAGGCTGTCGGAGACGAGGACGCGGTCCATGGCGTCCAGGGTGCTGAGCCAGGCGGGGCTGCGGGGGGCCAGGAATCCGACGCGGGGGGCGAGCAGCAGGGAGGCGTCCAGGACGTCGCCGTCGTAGTGCTGGACGAGGGCCTGTTCCTTCTCGTTCCAGCCGCGTTCCATGACCTGTTCGAGGATGGTGTCCCGGGCCCGGGTCCAGCGCGCGGTGTCGGCCGGTCGGCTGAACTCGGCTGCCAGCTTCAAGCCGTGGTCGAACGCGGCCCAGCACATGACCCGGCTGTAGGTGAAGTCCTTGCGGCCGCCCCGGGTCTCCCAGATGCCCTCGTCGGGCCGGTCCCAGGAGTCGGCGAGCCAGTCCAGGGTGCGGGCCAGGCCCTTCCACCCGTGGTAGCCCGCCTGTTCGCCGACCTCGCGGCTCTCGGCCAGGGCGTAGAGGGCCTCGCCGTAGATGTCGAGCTGCAGTTGGTCGGTGGCGGCGTTGCCGGCCCGGACCGGGTAGGAGCCGCGGTAGCCCTCGAAGTGTTCCAGGATCTCCTCGGTCAGATGGGGGTCGCCGTCGACCCGGTACATGATCTGGAGGGGTTCGTCGTCCGGTCCTTCACAGTCGTGCAGGCGGTCGCTGAGCCAGTGGGTGAAGCGGGTCGCCTCCTCGACGAAGCCGAGGTCGAGCAGTGCCCGTACCGACAGGGAGCCGTCCCGCACCCAGGTGTACCGGTAGTCCCAGTTGCGCTCGCCACCGACCTGCTCGGGCAGTCCCATGGTGGCGGCGGCGACCGGAGCGCCGGTGGGGGCGTAGGTGAGGAGCTTGAGGGTGATCGCGGAGCGGTGCACCGTCTCCGTCCAGCGGCCGCGGTAGCGCGAGGTGCGCACCCACAACTGCCAGAAGTCGATGTTCGCCCAGAGCTCTTCGGTGACTCGTTCGGTGGTGGGTGGCGGTGGCGCCTTCCCGTCCGGGGCGCACACGGTGAACACCACGGCCGCCGACTCTCCCTCGTTGAGGGTGATGGCGCCCCGGACGTCCTGCCCGTCGCGTTCCAGCGGGATGGCGCTCTGCAGGTAGGCGGTCGTCCCCGGGGCCCGGAACGTCGCCGTGTCGGGTGTCAGGTCGAGTTCGTGGGTGGCCCGCGCGTAGTCGAACCGCGGCCGGCATTCGAGGTCGAAGCGTACGGTGCCGCGCACCGAGCGTACGACGCGCACCAGGCGGTGCCGGTCGGTCGCCGTCAGGCCCGGGTGGACCGGCATGTGGTCGATGATCTCGCCGACTCCGTCAGGTGACATGAAGCGGGTCACCACGACGGCGGTGTCCGGGTAGTAGAGCTGCTTCCAGGTCCCTTCGGGCTGTTCGGGCGCTAGGAGGAAGTAGCCGCCGCCGTCGTGGTCGAGCAGGGAGGCGAAGATGCTGGGCGAGTCGAAGCGCGGTGCCGCGAACCAGTCGATCACGCCGTGGGACGACACCAGGGCCGCGGTCTGCAGGTCTCCGACGAGACCGTGGTCGGCGATGGGCGGATAGCGGTCCATGCTGGTTCTCCCGGTTCTCCTGGTTCTCCTGGTGCTGCTCGTTCTCCTGGTGCTGCTCGTTCTGCTGGTTCTGCTCTTGTCGGGGCTGGTCTCCTTGTGAGGCGTCGGGACCGGTCTCCTTGTCAGGCGTCCGGACCGGTCTTCCTGTCAGGCGTCCGGACCGGTCTCCCTGTCAGGCCGCTTCGGCCGTCACCCGCCCCGTACGGGCGGCCTCGACGAGTGCCCGGTGGTCCTTCTCGTTCTGGTCGGCGTAGAGCTCGGCGAACGTCACCAGCGCCCGGTCGAAGACGTCACCCTTGCCCAGGTACGCGGCGATGGCGATCCGGTCGCCCGACCTCGCGTGCGCGCGGGCCAGCGTGGCGCCGCACAGCTCACCGAAGGCCCGCATTCCGGTCGGCACCATCGTCTCGGGCTCGGCGATGCCCTTCCAGTCCCGCAACTGCCGTACGTAGAAGTCCCGTCGGCGGCCGTCGATACCGTCGATCCGCTCCCAGCCCAGGAAGATGTCGCTGGTGGCCTGCATGAGCCGTTGGCCGGAGACCACGCGTTCGCCCTGCGTCCGGTAGCCGCTCGCGCCGGCGTGGGGCGCCAGCACCGACTGGTCGGCCTCCTTGGCCTGCAAGAGCAGCGGATCCCTGTCGTCCCGGCCGAGCAGGAGCACGATCCAGCAGCGGGTGCCCACGCTGCCGACCCCGACCACCTTGCGGGCCACGTCGGCGAACCGGTACTGCTTCAGCAGGAACCGCCGGTCCGACTGCAGGGTCTGTCCGTAGCGTTCGATCATGCGGCGGATCTGCTTCTCCAGGGCGCCGCGTTCGACATCCCGAAGCAGATCCTGGAGTGGGGTGATCAGCGGTGGGTCCGGTGCGATGCGGACCGCTCCGTCGACGATGTGGGTGAGCTTGTCGAAGGCCTGGAGACTGTCCCGGGTATGTGCCTTCGCCACCGACTGCGTCCAGCGGCGGCGGGCCCGCGCGCTCACGTCCTCGACGAAGTGGGACCACACCCACTCCTCGTCGAACTGGGAGTACCACACGGCAAGATGGCCCATCCCGGCGAAACTCCGTATCCACTCGCGGTAGGACCGCACCGTCGCCTGCACGATGTCGGCCCGCTCCTTGGTGCTGAAGCCGTTCGCCCGGCCCGCGATGACGAAACTGGCGGACAGCCGCTTGACGTCCCACTCCCACGGGCCGGGCAGCGTCTCGTCGAAGTCGTTGATGTCGAACATCATGCGGCGCTCGGGCGAGGCCAGCAGCCGGAAGTTCAGCAGGTGCGCGTCGCCGCACAGCTGCGTTCTGATCCCGGACCGGGGGGTGTCGGCGAGATCCCCGGCCATGATGGCGGCGGCCCCCCGATAGAAGCGGAACGGTGACTCGGTCATCCTGCCGTAGCGGATCGGTACGAGCTCGGGCACCCGCGTCGCCGACTGCGCCTCGACGATGTCCACCGGGTCGGGCCGTTTCTCCGAGGGAGCGAACTCGGCGTGGCTGGAGCGGGGTACGGCCGACCGGGCGGCCTTGCCGAGTGCGGCGCGCTCCTGCGGCGTACGGTGCCGGGTGTCGTCGTCGGCCGGGTTGCTGGGGGTCATTGCAGTCGCTCCGCGATGTGGTCGCCGACGCGCAGGGCGTTGGCGATGGCGGTCAGCGAGGGATTGACTGCTCCGATGCTCGGAAAGAAGCTCGTGTCGACCACGTACAGGTTGTCGAGGTCATGGGCCTTGCAGTTGACGTCGAGGGCGGAATCGGCGGGGTCATGGCCGAAGCGGACCGTGCCCGCCTGATGGGCGGTGGCGCCGATGGGCATGCCCTTGTGCAGGTAGATGCTGTGCGACAGCAGATGGTGTTCGTGCATGCCCAAGTGGCCGAGCATGCCCTGCAGTTTGTGCCGCAGGCGTTTCAGCCCGGCGATGTTGTTCTTCTCGTCGAGGGCCAGGTGGATGCCGTCGTCCTGGTCCAGGGTGACCCGGTTGTCGGCTACGGGCAGGTCCTCTCCGCACAGCCAGAAGTCGACCGCGTGGTGGGCGAGTACCTCGAACGGCATGTCGGGAGTGACGGCCCCGGCCCAGCGGGGCGCCTCACCGTGGATCTGTGCGGAGTCGGACTTGCCGAGCATCTGGATGCCGCCGAGGGGATAGTCCCAGTCGTCGGATCCCAGATACCAGTCGTGCAGCGCCAGGGTCTTCTGGAAACTGGTGTCGTTCGGTTCCCTGGACACGGCCATCAGCGCCAGGTTGTTGTGCCGCATGTAGTGCCGGCCCACCACGTCCGAGCTGTTGGCCAGGCCCTGCGGATGCCGGTCATCGGCCGAACGCAGCAGCAGTACGGCGGAGTTGACGGCGCCGCAGGCGACGATGACGATGTCCGCGCTGAACTCCACGGTCGTACCGTCCGGATCCTCTCCCACCGTCGCGACGACCGAGGTGACGCTGCGGCCGGTCGCATCCGTCCGGAGTCGCCGCACGTCCGCATGGGTGACCATCTCGACGTTGGCGTGTTCGAGAGCCGGGTCGACGCAGATGACCTGCGCGTCGGACTTCGCGCCGACCAGGCAGGGGAAGCCGTCGACGCGGTCGCAGCGGATGCAGGCGCTGGTGTGTACGGGCCTGCCCCGGTCGTCCTGGGTGAGGTTCACCCCGATCGGGAGGTGGAAGGGGTGCAGCCCCTGCTTCTCCAGGTCGTGGCTGAGCTGCTGGATGCGCGGCTCGTGCTGGACCGGCGGGTAGGCGTACTGGGCGCTGGTGGGTCCCTCGGTCGGGTCCTCGCCGTGCCGGCCGTGGACGAGGTAGAGGTGTTCGGCCTGTGTGTAGTAGGGCTCGAGTTCCTCATAGCTCAGGGGCCAGGCGGGGGAGACGCCGTCGTGGTGGCGGAGTTCGCCGAAGTCCTCGGGGCGCATACGGAAGAGTGCGGCGCCGTAGAACTTGGTGTTGCCGCCCACGTAGTAATTGACCTCGGGCGGGAACTGGTTTCCGTGTTTGTCGAACCAGAACTCAGGAGCGCGGTACTTCCCTTTGACGAAGACCGCGGTGGAATCCCAGTTGTCGCGTTCGCGGGGGAGATATCCGCCGCGTTCGAGAAGGAGTATGCGTTTTCCCGTGGACGCCAGTCGGTGGGCGATCGTGCCACCCCCCGCACCGGTGCCAATGATGATGACGTCGTAGTGCTGCGCGTCGGTCATGCCGGCCACCGTCCTTGGAACACGGTCCGGTCCTGTCGGGTGAAGGGGAAATGAAGGGAAGCGAAGGGGAAATGAAGGGAAGCGAAGGGGAAAAGAAGGGAAGCGAAGGGGAATTGATGGGGGGGCATCAGCCCCGACCACCAACGTATCTCCGGGCGATGTTTCCGGCGAGTTGGGCCGGTCGGGTGAACCGGGGCGGCGGAGCGGCGTGGCGCCGCCGGGTCACAGGATCGCGAGGGGATTGACGGGGGAGCCGGTGGCCGCGGGCAGCCGGAGGGGGGCGATCACACAGAGAAACGACCAGCGGCCCTCCCGCGCGCAGATCGGCGCGAGATCCTCGAACCGCAGGTAGTCGAGCAGATGCAGTCCCATCGCGTGGATGGCGAGTACATGCACCGGGAACGCGACCCCCCGCACCGCGCTGGGGGCCGTGTCGTTGTTGCCGTCACTGCCCAGGACGGCCACCTCGCGCTCGGCGAGGTACTCCATGGCGGTCGGATGGAGCCCGGCACGAGCGGCGGCCGTGTCCCAGGGGCCCAGTTCCTCGCGGCGCCGGCGGTGTCCGACCCGTACGAGGAGGATGTCGCCCCGGCGGACCCGTATCTCCTGCCGTGCCGCGGCGGCGGCGAGGTCCTCGGCCATCACGTTCGCCCCGGGTTCGAGCCAGGACACGCCATGCAGCCGGGGGATGTCGAGGAGGACCCCGCGTCCCACGATGCCGTCGCGGGCCAGATCGACGGACAGGGCGCTCGCTCCGTCCGGCGACAGCACGTCCGCCGCCGGGATGCCGCCGTGCAGCGTGCCGTCGTAGATGACATGGCACAGCGCGTCGATGTGACTGTCCACATCGCTGTGAATGTTCATCGCGAAGCGGTCCCGCGCGAATTCCAGGCCGCTGGGGCCCGGTCGGCCATCGGCCGGAGCGGTGAGCCGGTGCTCGGCCGGATCGGCGTCGTCAGGTCCGGCACGGGTGTTCACGGGGGCGGCCAGCGACACGGTGCGTCCCGACCGGACCTCGAGAAGGGCCGCCAGCACCTGTTCCTCGGTGATCGTGTCCAGGGCGCCCCGGCTCGTGGCGCCGCCGGGGGATATGCGGCGCAGGCGCCGGTAGAGCGACCGGAATTCGGCCTCGCTCAACCGGAATTCGGCCTCGCTCAACTCGTCGGGCGTCCACATGTCCCCACCATCCGGCAGGTGTCGGATTCCGGCACGCCGAGTTGCCCGGCCCAGGCACCGCCGCGTTAATGGATGAGCGACCTGCCCAGGCCATGGCCTGGTGCACGGCAACGGTACGCGGAGGTCCGGATGGACATGATTCATGTCCGCGCGGTGTGCCCGCCGGACCTCACGGAGCCCACCATGGCCCTGCTGAGTGCCGAGCCGTGCGTCCTGAACCTGCTCCTGCAGCCGGGCCGCGTACGCAACCCCGACGGCGCCGCCATCGAGTGCGACGTGCTGACCGGAGCCGCGAACGAGGTGCTGCGCGGGCTGCGGGACCTGGGACTGGAACACCACGGCTCCATCGTCCTCGAGCCCGTGGACATGGTGTTCTCGGAGCGCGCGGCCAGGACCGGGGCCGAGGAACTCGGGGCCCGGCTGCGCGCGCCGGTGTGGGAACAGGTGGAGGCCCGGATCCGGGCCGAGGGCAGGTACCCCCCGAGCTTCTACCTCTTCCTGGTCATCGCCGGACTCATCGGCGCGGTGGGCATCATCACCAACTCCCAGATCCTCATCGTCGCGGCCATGGTGGTGGGACCCGAGTACGGCGCCATCACCAGCGTCGCCCTCGGGATCGACCACCGTTCCCGGCCGAGAATCCGGCAGGGCCTCATGGCCCTGCTCGTGGGCTTCCTGCTGGCCGTCGTCGCGACCTTCCTCTTCGCCCTGCTCGTCCGGGGTTTCGGGCTGCAGCCGACGGCCTTCGAGCTGGGGCTGCGGCCCGTCTCGAATCTGATCGACACCCCCAACTTCTTCTCGGCCGTGGTGGCGGTGCTGGCCGGGGTCGTCGGCATCGTCTCGCTGGCCGAGGCCCGGACGAGCGCGCTGCTCGGCGTCTTCATCTCGGTGACCACCATTCCGGCGGCGGCCGACATCGGCGTCTCGTGCGCGTTCGCCAGCTGGGCCGAGGCCAGGGGGTCCCTGTTCCAGCTGCTGCTCAACATCGTCGTACTGATCGTGGTCGGGACCGGCACGCTCAAGTGCCAGCGGGCGATCTGGCGGCGGGTGAGCAAACGCCGGCACGAGCGCGAGGTCGGAAGGCCTGCGTGAATACCGCACCGAAGTGCGGCTGCTTCCGTCCGATGATGCAATGGAATTCGGGGTGATGATGAGGGGTGATGGCGAGGGTGATGGCGAGGGGGATGACGCGGGGTGATGACGCGGGGTGATGATGCACAGCTGATGATGCATCGGCAGCCGGGGAACAGTGGGAATTCCGCGACCGATCAGGGGTGAAGCCGTGAGCGATGAATTCGTCGAGATGGGGCCGATCGACTATGTGGTCGTCGAGTTTCCCGGTAACCGAATGACCGGCGAGGGATTTCCTTTGCTGGTCGATCTGGTGGACCGCGGCCTCATCAGGATCCTCGATCTGATGTTCGTCAGAAAGGAGGAGGACGGATCCGTGGTCGGCCTGGAAATCGCCGACCTCACCGGCGACGGAGCGCTGGACCTGGCCGTCTTCGAGGGTGCGTCCTCCGGCCTGCTCGGCCAGGACGACATCGAGGAGGCGAGCACCGCCCTGGAGCCCGGCAGCTCCGCCGGAATCCTGGTCTACGAGAACCTGTGGGCCGCGCCCTTCGCCACCGCCCTGCGACGCGGCGGTGCTCAACTGGTCGCCTCCGGACGGATTCCGGCGCCTGACGTCCTGGCCGCGCTGGACGCGACGGAGGCCGCCCGGCCGACGGCACCGTAGAAGGCTCCGGCACCGGAGAAATTCCGCCACCGTAGAAGTTCCGGCACGGCGGGTGGACAGGCACTCCGGGCGGTCCGGCACGACGCTCTGCGACATCCGCGCCGCGAGGCAGACGGTCCTGGCCCCTGCGGCCGCGGTCCGGGAGTGCGGGAGGCAGCGCGGTGACGGAAGACCAGGTGCTCGTGGGCCTCGGACTGAACGGGGCTTTCTCGGGTGGATGGCACCCCGCGGAATGCCTGACCTGTCAGCGGGCCGGGGGGTGATCGAGGCAGCTCCCAGGCCGATGTGCGACGGCATTCATACGGTGCTCCAATGGAATGGTCGGATGCGCCGAATCGCACATCGGATTCAGGAGCTGTTTAGCTGTTTGTTTCGCATGCCTTCCGCGAGAAGGGAAACCGCCGTGCCAGGTCTCCTCCGCGGGGTCGCCCGCACAGCCGCTGTGGCGGGTACGGCGACCGCCGTGTCGAACCGTGTGTCACGCCGTCAGCAAGGGCGATGGGCCCAGCAGGAGTACCAGGAGGCCCCGCCGCAGCCGGCGCCCGCGGCAGCACCTCCCCCTCCCGCTTCGCCGACCGACGACATGACCAGCAAGATCGATCAGCTGAAGCAACTCGGGGAACTCAAAGCCCAAGGCGTCCTCACCGAGGCCGAATTCGACGAGCAGAAGCGCAGGATCCTCAGCTCCTGACCGCCCCTTGTCGAGGCCCCCGCCCCTTCTCCCGGGCACCTGCTGACGGAACGGTCTGAGGAAGAAGCTCAGTCACCCGTTGCCCCGTCGGTCCGCTCCCGTAGGAAGTCGGCGTGGCCGTTGTGGCGGGCGTACTCCTGGATCATCAACACGTAGACCCAGCGCAGGCTGAGGGGAACTCCGCGAGAGGACATGAAGGTCTCGTCGAGGTCGTGCCCGGCCGCCGCCGCGTCGCACGCTTTGACCTCGATCTGGAACAATCCGAAGTCCCTTTTCGCATCGGCTGCGTGAACTCCGTCGAGTCCCTCATTGCCGTCTGACGGGCCGGTGAAGACATCGCCGATAGCCTCACCTGCGAAGCTTCGCCGGAACCACCATCGCTCTACCTCCGCCATGTGCCGGACCAGGCCAAGAAGGGTGAGGTTCGACGGCTCTACGGCCGTCCGCGCCAATTGGGCCGGCTCAAGCCCGGCGCACTTGGCCAGCAACGTTTCCCGGTGCCAGCTCAGCCAACCCTCCAACATCTGACGCTCAGTTACGGTACCCAGGCCACCTAGCTGCTTGGTGCGCTCGACCTGTGGTGCTGTCCATGTCATGGATCCACCCTGCACCGCCATCTGGGAGGGTTCAAGCAGGCAGAATGGCAGCGCGGCCAGGCCGTCCTCGAATTCCAGCATCCATGCGAAGCTGTTGCTCTCCTTACGACACCGACCACGCACGCGTGCAATGACGCCAACTCTCCCGAACGGAAGTCGCGCCAGTGAGCCGTCCCGCGATACCTGATCTGGCCTGGTGGCGCGGGGACCCGGAACGATGGGAACTTCTGGAGTTCGACGGGCGGCACGCTGAGGATGGGCTGCCCGTCGACGCCCGCTGGGAGGACAGGGAGCAGGTCCTCGAAGCCCTGGTCCGGGAACCTTGCCAGGAAGACGGGAACTTCGCCCGGTTCCTGCTGATCCAGGAGACACAGCGGCATGGGCACTCCTGGGGATTCAGCCACAGCATCGAACTCGCTGCCCTGCGGGTCGCCGAAGAACGCCGTGTCGAGGACGTCTGGCTCCTGTGGGAAGCCATCTGCCGGAGTTTCGACACCTGGTGCGGCCTTCCCCACCACCTGCTGCTCGCCGCGGGGGTGGCCGTCACCACGGAGTACGTCAACGACTCTCACCATCCCCAGCGGGACAACCTTCTGGGTCACCTGGGGAAGATCTCCCAGGTCACAGACGAGGAGGTCGACCGAACGCTGGCCCATCGGCGCCGCTACTACAGCGAGATCGTCGAGGAGCTGAGCGGGGAGTGAGTCGGCTTGGAGACCACCGTGCAGTGGGTACGGACGTCGTGGACCAAGCGGTCCTGAGGTGGGCAGAGCGCCGCGCGCAGGAATGCTGCCCTGGTCGGGCTTCACTATCGCCTACGGACCGGTGACCGCCGACGTGTTCTTGGGAACTCCTGACTTCCTCAACGATGAGCAGGGCCCGGTCCGCTGAGGGTCCTTAGCGGCTGAGGGTACGGCGACGGGTGGTTGCCTTTCTCAGGAAAGCCACGGTGGTCGCCACGAACCGATCCGCGTCGTCGAGCCACGGGAAGTGTGCGGTTCCGGGTTGAACGACCAGCTCGGCATTCGGAAACAACTCGGTGAACTCAGCCATCGCGCGAGGAGGGGCTGCCAGATCGGCCTCCCCGGCGAGCAGCAGCACCGGAGACGTGAACAGTGCGAGTGCCGTCCGGGTGGCATCCGGGTCAAAGGCGCCGTCGGCGACGAAGAGTGTCGCGGCTTCCGTGTTCTTCTGCCCGTCCTCGGCGGCTCGATGGGCTCGGGCCGTCTCGTCCCAGCGGCCGTAGTAGAACGGTGCGATTGCCTGCCAGGAGTCGGGAGTCGCCTTCCCTGCGACGATTGCTTCCAGGGCCGCGAACGCGGCACGGAACCACGGCTCGTCCCGGCGGAGCCTCGCCGTCTCGAGTCGGTCATCGCCGGTGATCGTCACGCCGACAGCCATGACGCTCGGCGTGATCAGCGCGAGCCTACTGACGCGTTCCGGGTGGCGGCTCGCGTACAGCGCCGCCAGACTCGCGCCGGCTGAATGCCCGAGCAGGTCCATCCGGTCGAGGCCGAGGTGCTCGCGCAGGGCTTCCACGTCATCAACGAGCTGGTCGCAGCGGAAAGTGTCGGCGTCCTTCGGCTGTGCAGACTGCCCTGTGCCCCGAAGATCCAGCATGACCAACTGATGGTGCGCGGACAGTCCACCGAGGTCGCCGAGATAGGCGGAGGCCTGCATCGGTCCCCCGGGCAGGCAGACCACGGAGGGGCCGTCCCCGACCAGGTCGTAGGCGAGCTTGGTTCCGTCGTACGACGTGAAGAATTCCATGGCAGGCAGCCTGGGGGTAGCAACAGGCGTCCGCCTATCGTTTAGCCACAGCTACATGATGAGGCGGCACGGATGGCGGTCGAGATCAGATTCACCGCGGCCTCGGTCGCGAAGGTGCGGTTCGCCGTCTCGCCGCTGGGCGAAACGGTGCTGGCACTGCGGATCCTGCTCGGCACGGGCGGGCACGCGGTGCATGAGCCGTGGGTGCGCAGGGCTCGGCCGCTGCTCGCGGGCGAGCACGAGCTACCGCTGCTGCGGACGCTCATCGCCGGGCCACTCCCGTCATTCCTGTTCCCGGTGCCGCAGAAGCGGCTTCCGTCGATGGCGACGGAACTGGACCTGCTGCGGTCCACAGGAGAGTCTTTCTTCCGGCGGGAGTACAGCGCGGTCCTGGGCATACCACGCGAGGAGGCCCCCGAGCCGGCGACGGTGCTGCCGCGGCTCGCGGGAGCACTCCACCGCTGTCACGAGCTGCTGATCGCCCCGCACTGGGGCCGGATGAGCGCGGTGCTGGAGGCCGATGTCGGCAGGCGTGCGCTCACCTTGGTGGACGGTGGAGTACAGGCGCTGTTCGCCGAGCTGCACCGGGATATCGCCTGGGACGGCGGCCAGCTGGTGGTCCACGGCCGGCGCACCCCGCAATCGGTCCGCACGGTGGACGCAGGCGGATACGGCCTGGTCCTGCTGCCCAGCGTCTTCAACTGGCCGAACGTGGGCGTTGACAAGTCCCCGGTCACAGCAGCGTCGATCCGCTATCCAGCCGTGGGCGTCGGCCTGCTGTGGGAGCCACCCCCGCCCACACCGACGGGGCTCGCCCCGGTGCTGGGCCACACGAGGACGGCACTGCTCACAGCACTGGCCGAACCCCTGACGACGACGGCCCTGGCCGGCCGCCTGGGCATCACGCCGAGCGCGGTCTCGCAACACCTGGGAGCGCTGCGCGGGGCGGGCCTGGTGTCGACACAGCGCCAGGGCCGCACAGCGCTACACCTACGCACGGAACGAGCAACCCACTTGTTGGGCACGTCAGCCCTCTGAGGCCGTTCGGCACAGTGCCGAGGTCTCCACGACTCACCTCAGCCAACTCTTCCGGTGACGACGTGCCTCACGTGGCTGACGGATGGGCACCAACCATAACCAGGGAAGATCGTCAGCAACCCTACGCCTGCTCGTCGAACAGCGTCTCCTGCTCGCCCTCGGCGGCCCGCCGTACCCTCTTGTTCCGCGCACCCACCACGGCCAGCGTGGCCGCCGCCGTCACGCCGAATGCTACGGGGACCATCCAGCCGCGGTTCACCGTGTGGCCCAGCAGATGGTCCAGGGACAGTCGGCCGGGGCCCGTCACCGCGAGGCCCGCAGCCGTCAGGCCCAGCGACGCCGCGTACTCGTAGCCGCCGCCGCTCGCGAAGAACCCGTTGGGCAGGTGCACCGCGGCCGCGCCCGCCATCGCACCGGCCGCCGCCGCACCGGCCGCGGGTGTCGCGAGGCCCAGCGCCAGCAGGGCGCCGCCGCCTGCCTCGGACAGCCCCGCCGCGGTCGCGCTCGCCTTCCCGGGGGCGTAGCCCATGGCCTCCATGCCCGCCCCGGTCCCCTCGAGCCCGGCCCCGCCGAACCAGCCGAACAACTTCTGCGCCCCGTGCGCGGCCAACACCCCGCCCGTGCCCAGACGGAGCAACAGCAGTCCCAGATCGCGTCGGTCGTAACAGGTCACGGTGACTCCCGGAAGAGGCGGCAGAGCTGATGATTGCTTCGAACTGCTTCCTCCACCCTCACCGGCCGGGCCGCCTCGCACCCGGCGCGCGCGTCCATCCGGGTGGCGGGTCGGGTGGCGGCCTCCGGGGCGCGGTGCGAGTCTGACCGGCATGACGATTCAGGCAACGAAACTCAGTGACCCGGCCGTCCGGGCCTTCGTCACCGCCGTGAACGCCCACGACCGCGAGGCCTTCCAGGCCGTCCTCGCGCCCGGCGCGACCATGTCGGACGACGGTTCCGACCGCGACCTCGCCGACTGGACCGAGCGGGAGATCTTTTTCTCCCACGGTCACATGGACGTCGACAACGAGTCCCGGGGCGGTCTCGCCCTTATCGCCCACTACAGCAACGACACCTGGGGCGAGATGAAGACGAAGTGGGTCTTCACCGTCGACGGCGACGGCAGGATCTCGCGCTTCGAGACCGGTCAGGCTTGACCCTCAGTCACCTCGGTCACCTCGGTCACGCCTGACCATCAGTCACCTCGGTCACGCCTGACCGTCGCCACCCTCTCGACGTCCTCAGCGACGCCCTACTGCTGGACGAACTGCTGAGGCGCGGTGCGCCGAGCCCCCTGCTCCTTCAACGTGATCCGCCCCGCCTTGATGGTCGCGAGGCGCGGTGCGCGACGGGCGATGGACGAGTCGTGGGTGACCATGATGAAGGTCAGCCCGTACTCGTGCCACAGGCCTTCGAGCAGGCCCATGATGTCGTCGCGGGTGCCCTCGTCGAGGTTGCCGGTGGGCTCGTCGGCGAGCAGCACCTTCGGCTTCTTGACCAGCGCGCGGGCGATCGCGACGCGCTGCTGCTGGCCGCCGGACAGCTCGCTCGGCGCGTGGCCCAGACGGTCGCCGAGGCCGACCGAGGTCAGCGCCTCGGCGGCCCGCTCACGCCGCTCCTTGGGCTTCACACCGAGCGGTACGAGCGCCGTCTCGACGTTCTCCTGCGCGGTCAGCGTCGGGATGAGGTTGAACGACTGGAAGATGATGCCGATCTTCTCGGCGCGCAGCCGGGTCAGCTTGGCCTCGCTGATGGACGCGAGGTCCACGCCGTCCAGCTCGACGCTGCCGGAGGAGGGGCGGTCGAGACCGCCGATCATCTGGAGCAGGGTGGACTTGCCGCCGCCCGTGGGGCCCTGGATGACGAGCTGGTCGCCGTCCTCGATGGTGAGGTCGATGCCACGCAGCGCCTCGACCGTCTCCTTGCCCCGTGTGTAGCGCTTGGTGACGCCGGTGAGCTTGTACATGAGGTTCTCCGAAGTGAAGAAAGTGAAGAAGAAGCAGCAGATGAAGAAGGGGGTGGGGCGCCGCGGCCCGGGGGGAACGGACGCGGCGCCCCAGCTCGGGGGAGGGTTACGAGACGCTGCGCAGCGCGTCCGCCGGGCGCATCCGGGAGGCGCGCCAGCCGCCCATCGCGCCGGCGATCAGACCGCCCGCGATGGCCAGACCCGCCGCGAGCGCGATGGTGGTCACCGAGACCGGCGCGGAGAGCGCGATCTCCAGGGTGTTCGAGGCCGCCTGCTGGCCACGACCGCCGCCGCCGGGACCGCCGCCCATGCCGCCGCCCATCCCGCCACCGCCGCCGGTGGAGCCGAGCTCCGCGGTCAGCTTCGGGCTGATGGCCGTCACCGCGTACGCCGCGCCGAGGCCGATGGCGATGCCGAGCGCGCCGCCGAGCAGACCGTTCACGATGGACTCGCCGACGACCTGCCGGGTGACCTTGCGGGACGGCCAGCCGAGCGCCTTGAGGGTGCCGAACTCACGCACCCGGCGGGACACGGCGGAGGAGGTGAGCAGCGCGGCCACCAGGAACGCGGCCACGAGCACCGCGATGGACAGCCACTTGCCGACGCTGGTCGCCAGGTTGGAGGCGGTCGACAGCGAGCCGGAGACGGTGTCCGCGAGGTCGGCGGAGGTGGTGACCGTCGTACCCGAGATGTTCTTCTGGATGGTCGCCTTGACCGTGTCGATCTGCTTCGAGTCGGTCGCCTTGACGTAGATCGTGGTGACCTTGTTCTTCGAGTCGCCGAGCGTCTGCGCCTGCTTCAGCGGCAGATAGACGTCGGTGGTCGACTCGCTGCTGTCGGGCGTCGCGATGCCGATGATCTTGTACTTGGTGCCGGAGATCGTGACGGTCTTGCCGACCGTGTACTTGTTCTCCTTGGCGTACGACTTGCTGAGCACCGCGACCTTCGCGTCGGTCTGCGAGGTCGTGAACGCCTTGCCTGTGGTGATCTTCGAGGTGGCGAGCGGACCGAGGTCCAGGTCGGTGATGTCGACGCCCGCGACCGAGTACGAGTTCACGTCGAAGGAAGCGCCGCCGCCCCGCACCTGCGGCTGGCCGGTGCTGGTGCCGCCGCCGGGACCGCCCTGGCCGCCCTCCTGCTGGGTGGTCGAGGACTGCGCCTCGCCCTGGGTGAAGGAGCCGTCGACCTTGGTGACGTTCAGGTTCAGCGCGCCCACCGCGCTGGAAACGCCCTTCTGCGAGGCGACCTTGGCGACGAGCGAGGAGGCCAGCGACTGCCCGCCCTGCGTCATCACCCGGTCCGAGCTCTGCGTCTCGCTGTCGTCCGAGGACTGGGCGTCGAAGTCGAACTGAGGTCTGCCCGAGGAGTTGCTCGTGGGCGCCGTCTGGGCCTTCGTCACCGTCATGTCGGTGCCGAGCCCGTACAGCGACTTCAGGACCTTGTCCTGCGCCTGCTGCATGCCGGCCGACACCGAGTTGACGGTGATGACCAGCGCGATACCGAGCGCCAGACCCATGGCGATGACCAGGGCCGCCTTCTTGCGCCGGCTCAGTTCACGCTTGAGATAGATGCCAAACATCCCGTTCCTCAAAGGTTCTTGGCGCCCGCTGTGGGCGCGGCCACAAGCTATGGAGAAACCTTTGAGTCGGCCTGAGTAAGAGATGTGTGAGGCCTGAGAAATCGGGGTCCGGAATCAATATTCCATAAGACAGCTGATTCCTAAGGTCCGGAGGGGCTACTGCCAGGAAACGCCTGTTGGGTGGGCTCTTGGTGAAGAACAGCGGGCCCGCCCGGTGCGTAGCTTCCGGTGGGACGGCGGTCGGGCGTACCGTGCGGGCCCGCACCTTTCTCCCACCCCAAAAGCCGCGCCCGGCCGTGCCCTGCCGGGCTTTGCCGTTCCTTTGGGAGCGCCGTGCCTTTTCTTTATGACCCCGCCGCGCGGCTCCGCGGACCGGCTTTGTACGGTCCCGGAATGCGCGACTCCTCCCCGCTCCCGCCGCATGTCCTTCCGTGTGCCGCTGCGCTGTCCCGTCGTGCCGCGCTCGGCCTCGCCGCCGCGACCGTTCCGTTGAGCGTGGCGGCACCGGCGTCCGCCGCCACCACGATCGGTGGTGAGCGGCTCGGCCGCGCCGGCGTCCAGGTGCGCGGGGCTTCGGGGCTGCCCAAGGGGCTCACCGCCCGTGCCTGGCTCGTCGCCGACCACGAGAGCGGCCAGGTGCTCGCCTCGTACCACGCGCACCGGCGGCTGCCGCCCGCCTCCACGCTGAAGATGCTGTTCGCGGACACGGTGCTGGAGAAGTTCGAGCGGACCGAGCGGTACACGGTGACCGACGCCGACCTCGTCGGGATCCCCGCGGGCTCCAGCCTCGTCGGCGTCAAGGCCGGCATCACGTACACCGTCGCGCAGTTGTGGCTCGGCGTCTTCCTGCGCTCCGGAAACGACGCGGTGCACGTGCTCAGCCGCATGAACGGCGGCGTCGCCGAGACGGTCGCGCAGATGCAGACCAAGGCCGAGGATCTGCAGGCCCTGGACACGAAGGTGGTCAGCCCCGACGGCTTCGACCACAAGGGTCAGGTGTCGTCCGCGTACGACCTGACGCTCTTCGCCCGGCACGGCCTCGCCGACGCCGACTTCCGCTCCTACTGCTCGACGAAGACCGCCGACTTCCCGGCCGGCGGCAAGAAGACCTTCCAGATCCAGAACACCGACCGGCTGCTCACGGGCGCGTGGGGGGTGGAGACGTACGACGGTCTCATCGGCGTGAAGAACGGCTACACCAGCAACGCGGGCAACACCTTCACCGGCGCGGCGACCCGCGGCGGGCGGACCCTCCTTGTCACGGTGCTGCACCCGAAGAGCGGCGGCAGCGGCGTCTACGAGGAGACGGCCGCGCTGCTCGACTGGGGATTCGGGGCGGGGGCGAAGGCCGAGGCGGTGGGCACGCTCGTCGATCCGCTGAGCGAGGGCGGCGCCAGTGCGACGCCGGCGCCCACGCGGAAGGCGGCGAAGGTCGCGGCCGGTGCGCCCGCCTCCGCCGCGGGGGGCCGCTCGTCGTGGGGACTGGTCGGCGGGGCCGCGGGAGCGGTCGCGCTGTTCGCGGGCGGGGCGTTGGCGATGCGTAGGCGGCGGCGGGTGGTCGTGGCGGACGACGAGTCCTCGGAGGGCCGCCACCGGCGCTGACGTGGTGCCGTGCCGGGTGTTACTGGCTGATATTGGGGCAGCCGCCCCGCGATCCGGTGCTTTCCTCGCGGTCCCGCGCGAGGTCCGCCCCCAGCCGGGTCGCGGAACGGCTGCCACCTCCCCCCTCGGTGTGGACCGTGGTCGTACCGAAGCCCTCCACTCCAAGTGTGAAGCTCTTGTGGAGGAGAAATGAGCATAAGCCAGCTATCGGCCCCAACGGTACGGATGTTCAGCTTCCGTTTGTGCAAGTTGAGCCGTTGACGAGGTGCGCGCGGCAGCCTCAGCCGCGCCCCACGTACGGCATCGCCGTCGCCGGTACCGTCGCGAACTGCACATTCGCCCAACCAGGCATAGCGAGAAGCCACCCCGTTTACGGGGTGGAGGAGTCACGGCATTCATGGGCCCGCAGCGGCTCAGCGATTGATCGGCCTCAGTCGTTGACCTTGCTGGGACGGGGCCTCAGTTGATCTCGCCGGGGTAGCGGACGCCGATGCGGTCCCGTATCGCGTCGAGCGTCCGCATCACGGCGAGGCTGCCGTCGAGGGGGACGAGGGTGGACTCGGTCTCGCCGGCGCGCAGGGCGCGCATCACTTCGGCGGCCTCGTGCTTGAGGCTGGTGCGGGGGCCGTCGGCCGGTTCGGCCTTGAACTCCTCGGGGTCGCGGCCGTCGCGGTGCAGGACGAGGCGGTCGGGGAAGAAGAAGCCGTCGGGGAGGTCGATGCGGCCCTCGGAGCCGGTGATGGAGGCGGAGACGGGGGTGCCGCCGTTGATGGAGCAGTGCACCGAAGCGAGAGCGCCGCTCTCCCAGGCGAGCACCGCTCCCGTCTGGAGATCGACGCCCTCGTCGGAGAGCACTGCTCTCGCGGTGATGTCCGAGGGCTCCCCGAGCAACAACTGCGCGAACGACACCGGATAGACGCCGAGATCGAGGAGCGCGCCGCCGGCCTGCGCGGGGTCGCGCAACCGGTGCGACGGAGGAAAGGGTCCGGAAATCCCGAAGTCCGCTTGAATCGTGCGGACTTCACCGATCACGCCGTCGTCGACAAGCCCCTTGAGCCGCCGGATCAGCGGATTGCAGTACATCCACATGGCCTCCATCAGGAAGCGGTCGTGCTCCTTCGCGAGCGCGACCAGTTCCTCGGCCTCGCGCACGTTCAGCGTGAACGCCTTCTCGCACAGCACATGGCGCCCGGCCTCCAGACACATCCCGGTGGCGGCCCGGTGCGCCGAGTGCGGAGTGGCGACGTACACGACATCGACGTCCGCGTCCTCGGCGAGCGACGCCCAGTCCCCGTACGCCTTCGGTATCCCGAACCGCTCCGCGAACGCCTTCGCCGACGCGTCCGTTCGCGAAGCCACGGCCACCACCTCGGCATCCGGCATGTCCACCAGATCCGCCGTGAACGCAGCGGCGATCCCGCCGGTCGCCAGAATCCCCCACCGCACCCGCTCGACCAGCTCGCGCTCGCCCGTCATCCCGGCCCCTCGCTCAGTTCTGTAACCCCGAACACCCCGTTCGAACTGAGAGCATAGGCGGCGGATTACTCGGAGAGGGAGGGGCTCATGCCCGAGCGTGGCCGTACCGCGCGGGACCAGGAAGACCCGGAGGGGCACATATCGAACACGGCGGTCGCCGACACCGACACCGGCATCGCTACGGACACCGGCATCGCTACGGACACCGGCATCGCTACGGACACCGGAATCGCCACCGGTACCGGCACCGCCATCGCCACCGGCACCGATGCGGCAGCCCCCGACCCCGGAACCCTCCGCCGCACCGGTCTCCTCGTCACCCTGATCCTCGGTGGGCTCACGGCCACGCCCCCGCTGGCCATGGACATGTACCTCCCGTCCCTGCCGGAGGTCACCCGCTCGCTGCACGCCCCCGCCGCGACCGTCCAACTCACGCTGACCGCGTGCCTCGCGGGGATGGCGCTCGGCCAACTCGTCATCGGACCGATGAGCGACAAGTGGGGCCGTCGGCCCCCGCTCCTCATCGGCCTCGTCGTCTACATCGTGGCCACCGCGCTGTGCGCCGTCGCCCCGAACGTCGAGTTCCTCGTCGCCTTCCGGCTCGCACAGGGCCTCGCGGGCGCGGCCGGCATCGTGATCGCGCGGGCCGTCGTACGCGACCTCTACGACGGTGTGGAGATGGCCCGCTTCTTCTCCACCCTCATGCTGATCTCCGGCGTCGCCCCGATCGTCGCACCGCTCATCGGCGGCCAGATCCTGCGTGCCACCGACTGGCGGGGCGTGTTCGTCGTCCTCGCCGTGGTCGGCATCGCGCTCACCGTGGTCGTCTGGACGAGGCTCCCCGAGACCCTCGAACCCGGCATGGGGGCGCCCCCTGGTCGAGCGGAGCCGAGAGCTCGGGGGAGGCACAGCGGCGGGGTCGGCGAGGCCCTGCGCTCGATCCGAGGACTGCTCGCCGACCGGGTCTTCACCGGCTACATGCTGACGGGCGGCTTCGTGTTCGCCGCGCTGTTCGCCTACATCTCCGCCTCGCCGTTCGTGATCCAGGAGATCTACGGCGCGTCCCCGCAGACCTTCAGCCTGCTCTTCGGACTCAACTCCGTCGGCCTGATGATCGTCGGTCAGGTCAACGGCAAGTTCCTGGTCGGCCGGGTCAGCCTCGACAAGGTCCTCGACGTCGGCCTCGCGGTCGTCACCCTCGCCGCGACCGCCCTGCTCCTGATGTCCACCGGTGTCTTCGGCGACGTAGGACTCGTGCCGGTCGCCGCCGCCCTGTTCGTGCTGATGTCCGCGATGGGCATCGGCCTGCCCAACACGCAGACGCTGGCCCTGATGCGGGTGCGGCACGCCGCCGGCTCCGCGTCGGCGCTGCTCGGCACCTCCTCCTTCCTCATCGGCGCGATCGCCTCGCCCGTCGTCGGCATCGCCGGGGAGGACACCGCCGTTCCGATGGCCGTCGTGCAACTGGCCGCGGTACTGGTGGCCGCCGCCTGCTTCGTGGGACTGTGCCGTCCCTGGCAGACGGGACGCAGCACATCGGAAGGAAAGGCGGCGGACAGCTGAGCGCACCGAGACTGCGCGTCGGCACACCGGAACGGGCCGGGCTCGACCCCACGGAACTGCGCCGACTCGTACGCGACGTCCAAGCCCTCACGCAGGGGCCGCGCCCCTGGACGGCGGGCGTCGTGCTGGTCGCCGGGCGCGGCCCGGTCATCGCCGTCGAGGAGGCGGCGGGCTGGGCGGTGCGCTACGCGTCGTACGACGAGGAGACCGACACCGGGGTCGAACTGCCGCCCGGGGCGCGCGTGCCCATGAACGTGCACACCCCCTTCGACCTGGCCTCCCTCACCAAACTGTTCACGGCGGTCGCCGCGGTGCAGCAGCTGGAGCGGGGCACGCTCGGCATCGAGGCGCGGGTGGGGGCGTATCTGCCGGAGTTCCGCGCGGCCTCCGCGCACGACATCACCGTACGGCAGCTGCTCACACACACCTCCGGGCTGCGGCCCGAACTCCCGCTGCACGACTGCCCGGACGACGGGGCACGGCTCGCGATGCTGCGTGCCGAGGCACCCACGTCCGAACCGGGCGCATACCTGTACTCGGACCTGAACCCGCTCCTCCTCCAGTGCGTCCTGGAACGCGTCACCGGCCGCACGCTCGACGTCCTCATCCACGACGGGATCACCCGGCCGCTCGGTATGACCGCGACCGGCTTCGGCCCCTGCCCCGGCGCGGCGGCGACGGAGGACCAGCGGCGGCCGTGGGCCAAGGTGGACCGGGGGATGCTGCGGGGGGTCGTGCACGACGAGAACGCGTGGGCGCTCGGCGGGGTGGCCGGGCACGCGGGCCTCTTCTCCACCGCCCACGACCTCGCGATCTTCTGCCGGACGCTGCTCGCGGGCGGCTCCTACGGCCCCGCCCGTATCCTCGGCCCCGATTTCGTCGAACTGATGCTCACCCCGCCCGGCTTCGGCTTCGCCCTCGACCAGCCCTGGTTCATGGGCGACCTCGCCTGTCGTGGCGCCGCCGGTCATACGGGCTTCACGGGTACGTCCCTGGTGCTGGACCCGGCGACGGACACGTTCCTGGTGCTGCTGGCGAACACCGTCCACCCGAGGCGCCGCCCGGCGAACAGCGCCCCACGGGCGGCGGCGGGGACGCGGCTGGCGCGGGCGGTGCGGGGGGCTTGAGGGGGTGCCCCTATGTCTCTCGTCAACCCTCGTCTCCTGCGTGGCGGTTACAAGCAGTTCACTGCGGGGTATTGCCGTCGACAAAAGTGCATGCAAAAGTGTGTTCATCTTGGAAGGGAGGGTCTCCATGGCCGGGACGAGTGTCAGGGCGAGAGTGGGCAGCGCTCTTTACAACGAGGTCGTCGAGTGGATGGACACCGAGGCTGAGCTGCTGGACGCCTACCGGGAACGCGAGTGGCTGGAGGCGATGGTCAGCCGTGACGTGGTGTACCAGGTGCCGATCCGGCAGACCGTGGAGCGGGCGCGCGGGAACGGCTTCATCGAGGGGGCGTTCCACCTGGATGAGACGTACGGATCGCTGGAGAGCCGGGTGGCGCGGAACGAGACCCCGTACGCCTGGGCGGAGGATCCGCCGTCCCGTATCCGCCACTTCGTGACCGGGATCAGGGTCGCCGAGGACGCAGACCGGGTGATCGTACGCAGCAATCTGCTGATCTACCGCACGCGGCAGGAGCAGACCCAGCCGCAGCTGCTTTCCGGTGAGCGGCAGGACCAACTGCGCAGGGAGGACGGTGTGCTACGCCTCCTCCGCCGCGAGGTCCTGCTGGATCTCACGGTGATCGGGACCCACAACCTTTCCATCTTCTTCTGACTCCGAGAGGAACGCGGCGATGACGCAGGCGAAAAGCACGAGAGCCGACGCGCTTCTCGACGAACTCGACACCGGTCTGGCTGAGGGCGAGGTCCCCGCAGGGCTGTTCGGGAACCAGGAGATCTACGACCGTGAGTTGCGCGCGGTCTTCGGCCGGTGCTGGGTTTTCCTCGCCCACGAGTCGGAGATCGAGGCCAACGGCGACTACGTCCTGCGCAAGATCGGCGAGGACAACTTCATCGTGATCCGCGATGAAGA
Organism: Streptomyces sp. SD15; assembly: GCF_054462255.1. NCBI lineage: Bacteria > Bacillati > Actinomycetota > Actinomycetes > Kitasatosporales > Streptomycetaceae > Streptomyces > Streptomyces sp. SD15. The sequence goes on from NZ_JBTLMO010000025.1 coordinate 56,646, forward strand.
GGGCGGAATCAACGTCCTGTTCGACGCGTGCCGACACCGCGGGGTGCAGGTGTGCCGGGCGGACTCGGGCAACACCTCGCACTTCCGGTGTCCGTACCACGGCTGGACGTACAACGCGAAGGGCGACCTCGTGGGTGCGCCGCTGTGGCGCAACGCGTTCGGCGGGATGCCGAAGGAGGGCAACGGGCTGTCGAAGGCCGCGCGGGTGCAGTCGTACCACGGCCTGATCTTCGCGACGCTGGATCCTTCGGCTCCTCCGCTGGAGGAGTATCTGGGCGGCATGGCCTGGTACTTGGACCTGCTGTTCGGTCTCAACGAGCACGGTATGGAGGTCGTCGGGCCGCCGCAGCGCTTCGTCATCGACGCCAACTGGAAGTCGGGCAGCGAGAACTTCGCCGGGGACGACTACCACCTGGGCACACTGCACCGGTCGGTGTGGGAGATCGGCGCCTTCCCGGTGCCCTTCCGCGAGAACATGATGGGCTATCACATCCAAGCGGCCCCCGGGCATTCGCTGTCGTTCTCGATGGCGCCGACCGAGGACGAGCCGGGCCCGAAGTTCTTCGGGTTCCCCGAGGAGCTCGCCGAGACCTTCGACACCAGCCGCATCAGCGACCACCAGCTCGACATCGCGCGGCGTTCCCGTGTGATGGTCGCCAACGTCTTCCCGAACTTCTCGATGCTGGCTCTGCCGATGACCGAGGACGGTGCGAACCACGAGCCGACCGGCGTCGTGACCATCCGCATGTGGCAGCCGCACGGAGTCGGCCAGGTCGAGATCTGGAACTGGTTCTGCGTCTACAAGAACATGACGCCCGAGCAGAAGGACCGGGCCTACCGGGCCGGGCTCGGCACGTTCTCCATGGGCGGCGCGTTCGAGATGGATGACACCGAGCCGTGGATCACCGTCAGCCGCACCGGCCGCTCCGTCGCCGCCGACCTTCTGGACTTCAAGCTCAACTACCAGATGGGGATGCCGGGCATCGGCATCGCCAAGCCGGTGGAGGACTGGGCCGGCCCGGGCATCGCCTACTGGACCCGCTACGAGGAGGGCGTGCAGCGCAACCTGTACCGCCACTACGCGGACATGATGCGTGCCGAGCCCGGCACCTGGCCGAAGTCGAGTTTCGATGAGTGACTGGATGGAGGCGGTGCGGGAGCAGTACCGCGGGCGGGGAGTGGGGGAGCGGCTGGCAGCGGGCCGGAAGCCCGGTGTGGTGGTCGTGGACCTCATCCATGGCTTCACCGACCCCGCTTGCCCCCCTGGCTCCGACCTGGACGCGGTGGTCGAACGCACGGCTGAGCTGCTGGAGCGGGCCCGCGCGGCCGGGCTGCCCGTCTTCTTCACCACGATCTCGTACGAGCCCCGTGACCTGGACGAACTCGTCTGGTTGCGCAAGATGCCCGCGCTGCGGGCGCTTACGGCGGGCTCGCCGTGGGTGGAGGTGGACGAGCGGCTGGTGCCCCGGGACACCGAGCCCGTGATCGCCAAGAAGGCGGCCTCGGCTTTCCACGGCACCGATCTCGCCCAGAGGCTGGCAGCCGCGGGGGTGGACAGCCTGATCGTCTGCGGCGCCACCACCTCCGGCTGCATCCGGGCCACCGTGATCGACGCGTGTGCGGAGAACTTCTCGGTGCGCGTTCCGCGCGAGTGCGTGGGCGACCGGGCCGAAGGGCCGCATGAGGCCAACCTCTTCGACATCGACGCCAAGTACGCCGATGTGGTGGGCCTGGACGACGTGCTGAATGAGGTGCTCGGCGAGGTGATGGCCGGATGACGCCGCCGACCGCGAGCCTCGCAGAGGCCGCCGGGCATGTGCTCGGTGCGGTATCCGGTCTGGCCGTGGACCGTCTGACCGCGGCGCACGCGCCCGGCATCGAGCCCCGCCTGGCCGCCGACCGCCCGCTCGACCTCGCCGCCGAGCAGGAACGCGGTACGTACGGACCGCCGACGTGCCCCGACGTGATCGCCGAACTGGAGGCCGCCGGACTGCGCGGCCGCGGCGGCGCCGGGTTCCCCGCGCACATCAAGTGGCGCGGGGTCGCGGAAGCCGACGGGCCCCGAGTGGTCGTGGCCAACGGCGAGGAGGGCGAGCCGAGTTCGTACAAGGACCGCTGGCTGCTGACACACCGGCCACACCTCGTGCTGGACGGGCTGCTGCTCGCCGCCCGCACCTTCGGAGCCGACCGGGCCGTCGTCTACCTCTCCCACCCCGAGACCGAGACCGCCGTCCGCGCCGCGATCGCCGAGTTCGACGCGGCGAACCTCGACCCGGCGACCGGGGTGCGCCTGGAGGTGCACGTCGTGGCGCCGACCTATGTGGCGGGCGACGAGACGGCGGTCTGCCGGTCCATCAGCGGAGGCCCGGCGCTGCCGACGGCCCGCCCGCCCCGGGTCGGCGAGAAGGGAGTGGACGGCCTGCCGACGCTCGTGTCGAACGTCGAGACGCTGGCCCACGCCGCCTGGATCGCCCGGAACGGTGCGGCGGCCTACCGCGCCCACGGCACCGCAAAGTCGCCCGGCACCACCTTGGTGACGCTCAGCGGCGCCTGCGCGCGGCCCGGTGTCTACGAGGTCCCCTACGGGCTGGCCATCGCCGAACTCTTCGAGCTGGCGGGCGGGTTCACCTCGCCTCCGGCCGGGTTCCTGATGGGCGGCTGGTTCGGTGGCCTGCTCGGACCGGCGCACGCGGAGACCGTCTGCACGTACGAGGACGTCGGCGTGGCCGGCTCGGGACTGGGCTGCGCGGCGATCACCGCGCTGGACTCCGACCGGGACCCGCTCGCCGTCGCGGCCGAGGTCTCGGCCTGGTACGCCGCCGAGTCCGCGCAGCAGTGCGGGGTGTGCGTCAAGGGCACCGCGTCCATCCGGGACGCCTTCGCCTCGCTCGGCGCGGGCACCGCCACGGCCCGGGACCGGGACAACCTCGCCCGCTGGGGACAGACCCTGCCCGGCCGGGGCGCCTGCGCCTTCCTCGACGGCTCCGCGACCTGGGCACGCACGGTGCTGGCGGAGTTCCCCGAGCACATCGGCGCCGGCGACACAGACCCGCAGTAGCAGCACCAGCAGCAGCACCGGACCACCAGCACAGGAACAGCACCACCCGCAACAGCAAGCAACACCCGCACCAGCGACACCGAAGGAGAGCCCCATGAAGGCAACCGTTGACTCCACCAAATGCAACGGATACGGCACCTGTGCGGACGAGGCGCCCACCGTCTTCCAGCTCGACGAGTGGGGCTACGCCGGTGTCATCGGCGAGGGGACGGTGACCGACACCGACAAGGATGCCGCCTGCAAGGCCGCCGAGGGCTGCCCCGAGCGCGCCATCACCCTGCACAACTGAACGGAAGAGTCATGGATCTCGGACTCAAGGGCAAGGTGGCCCTGGTCACCGCCGCAAGCAAGGGCATCGGGCAGGCGATCGCACGTCAGCTCGTCGCCGAGGACGCAGTCGTCGCCGTCAGCGCCCGTACGCCGGTCGAAGCGCAGGGCCAGACCTCGTATCCCACGGACCTGATGGACCCCGGGGCCGTCGAAAGGCTGATCCCCGAGGTGATCGCCGCGCACGGCGCGCTGGACATCCTGGTCGTCAACACACCAGGACCCAAGATCATGCCGGTGCTCGAGACCGAGCCCGCCGACTGGGACACCGCCTACAACCAGCTCGTACGACCCGCGGTGCAGCTGGCCACCGGCGCGGCCCGGGCGATGGCGGCAAACGGCGGCGGCTCGATCCTCTTCATCACCTCGACCTGGGTCAAGCAGCCCGCTGTCGGTGGCGGCCTTTCGGCGTCCATGCGCTCGCTGCTTTCGGCCCTGGCCAAGCAGATGTCGCTGGAACTCGCGGCGCGGGGCGTGCGCGTCAACCAGCTGATGCCCGGGGCCACCGGCACCGACCGGATGGAGAACATCGTGGCGGCCAAGTCGGCGGCCAACGGCACGACCCGTGAAGAGGAGATCGCGAAGGTCGTCTCCGCCATTCCGCTGGGCCGCTGGGCCGAGCCGGAGGAGATCGCCCGGGCCGCCGCCTACCTCGTCTCCCCGGCCGCCGCGTTCGTCACGGGCGAGACGCTCGCCGTCGACGGCGGCGCCATCCGCTCCACCCTCTGACCGACCTAAGGATTGGTAGTTAGACATGCCGAAGACCCTGCGTGAACTGTTCGTCGACCAGTACCGGCTGTGCAAGCTCGCCCCGAACGAGACGGTCGCCATCATCTCCGAGCTCGGCCAGAAGACCGAGTACTCCGAGGCCGCCGTGGCCGCCGCCCGGGACATCGGCGCCGGCGCCCTGGTGCTGACCGCCTCCAGCCTGTCCAACCCGATGCTGCCGCCGTACGAGGCCGACGGCCGCGAGGTCGCCGCGCTGCTGGCCGCCGCCGCGGAGTGCGACCTGGTGATCGACGTGACCGTCGGCGGGCTCATCCACTCCGACGTGCGCACCCGGATCACCGGCAACGGCAAGCGGATGCTGTTCGTCGCCGAGCCCGCCGACGTGCTGGAGCGTCTGATGGGCGACGACGACCTCCGCAAGACGGTCGAGGCCGGCGGCCGGCTGCTGAAGGCGGGCAGCACGCTGCGCGTCACCAGCGCCGCGGGCACCGACCTGACCGCCGACATCTCCGGCGAGGACCTTCCGATCACCCACCAGTGGGGCTACGTCGACGAGCCCGGCCGCTGGGACCACTGGCCGAGCGGTTTCGTCGCCTGCTTCCCGCGCGACCGCACCGCCGAGGGCACCATCGTGCTCCAGCCGGGCGACGTGCTGATCCCGTGGCAGCGCGCCGTGCGCGACACCGTCACCCTCACCGTCGAGAAGGGCTTCATCACCGGCGTCGAGGGCAAGGGCAACGACGCGTTCGTCCTGCAGGACTACTTCGACGCCTGGGAGGACCCGGAGGTCTTCGCGGTCTCCCACATGGGCTGGGGCGTGCACCCGATCGCCCGCTGGTCGGCCTTCGAGGTGTACGAGCCGCGCTCCCTGTACGGGCAGGAACTGCGCTCCACGGCGGGCAACTTCATGTGGTCCACCGGACCCAACCGCTTCGCGAACCGCGAGACCCCCGCACACCTCGACATCCCGATGCGCGGCTGCACCGTCGAGATCGACGGCACGGCGGTCGTCCGGGACGGCAAGCTGACCGGCGAGGGAGCGTAGATGGACACCCGCACACTCGAGCGCGCGATCCTCGCGCTCGGCAAGGACACGGGGCTGCTGGGCCGGTTCCGTGCCGACCCGGCCGGCGTGGGCGCCGCCGAGCTCGGTCTGGACGCCGAATGGGCCGCCGTGATCGCCGGAGGCGACCGCGACCGGCTGCGCTCGGCCGGGGTCGTGGACGGCATCACCATCCTGGTCAGCCGTTGGTTCGCCGACGACCTGGGCGACTCGACGAGCTCCGGCCGCTTCCACGTCGAGACGTCGACGCCGCTGCCCGACCCGGACGTGCCGGAGAACCTGGTGTTCGCCGGGGGCTGCTCGCACGTACCGGACCTGCTGGCCCGGCCCGAGGTGGACCCCGCCGACGCGGTGGCCCGGCTGACCGAGGGCTACCGGCAGCTGGCCGAGCGGATCGCCGCCGCCGAGCCCGACGTGCTCATCGTGACGGCGGACTGTCACTTCCAGAGCTTCAAGACCGGCGCCTTCGTCATCGGCACCGGCAAGGAGCACACCGGGTCGATGGAGTTCTTCAAGCGCCCCGACCTCGACCTCACCCTGACCGGCGCGCCCCATTACGCCCGCGCCATGGCCAACGCGATCCGCGCCGAGGGCATGGAGGTCGAGGAGTCCGAGCAGATCGACCTCGACCACGGCCTGATCGTCCCGCTGCGGCAGCTGCTGCCCCGCCCGGACCTGCCGGTGATCCCGATCATCACGCAGCCCGCGCGCTCCTTCTCCCCGTTCGGCGCCCGCGCCTTCGGCGAGGTGCTGCGCTGCGTGGTCGACGGGCGCGACCTGAAGGTGGCGATGCTGGCCACCGGCGGTCTGTCGCACTGGCTCGACCCGGGCAAGTTCGGCGGTGTGGACGTCGAGTTCGACACCTACATCCTGGAGATGCTGCAGGCCGGACGAGGCACCGACCTGGCGAACCTCGAGCCGTACGCCCTGCTCGACCACGGGCAGTACGAATTCCCCAACTGGCTGATCATGCTGGGTCTCACCGGCCCCGGCGTACGCGGCGAGGTGCTCGCGTACGAGCCCATGGAGGTGTCCGGCGGCGGCTGGACGGTCGTCGACATGCTCCTGCCGGATCGGGAGCCCGTGAAGGCGGGCAGCGGTGACTGAGCGGACACTGCGCGTCGGCCTCACCCAGTGGCACGCCACCCGGGACCTGGCCACCAACACGGCCACCGCCGTACGAATGGTGTGCGAGTGCGCCGCCGCAGGGGCCGATCTGGTGCTGCTGCCCGAGAACGGGCTGATGCTCGGTACCAACACCGAGATGCGTGAGGCAGCCCTCGCGGTGGACTCACTGGAGATCACCAGCCTGCGGCAGGCCGCCAAGGAGTCGGGAACGGTGGTCGTGCTGGGCGGCTTCAAGCGGCGCGGCCCGGACGGCATCCGCAACACGGCCCTGGTGATCGACGCCGACGGTGAGATCGTCGGCGGCTACGACAAGATCCACCTGTTCGACGCCCGCGTCGACGGCCGGTCCTTCGAGGCCTCCGGCGTCGAGACCGCGGGCGACCGCCCGGCGCTGCTACGCGTCGGCGGCACCACCGTGGGCCTGACGATCTGCTACGACGTGCGCTTCCCGGAGCTCTACCGGGCGCTCGCCCTGGCCGGCGCGGAAGTCCTGCTGGTGCCGGCGGCGTTCACGCAGCGGACCGGCGAGGCCCACTGGGAGGTGCTGCTGCGCGCACGCGCCATCGAGAACGCCGCCTACGTGGTGGCCTCGGCGACGATCCGGGGGCAGGGCGACGACGCCGACGACGCCTTCCCCACGTACGGGCACGCCCTCGCGGTGGGCCCCTGGGGTGAGGTGCTCGCCGACCTCGGTGAGCAGGCGGCGGCCTGGCAGGTCGTCGACCTGGACCTGACCCAGGTGGCAGCGCGCCGCCAGGCCCTGCCGGTGCTGAACGGTGTGAAGACCAGCGCTTATGGGGTCCCTCCTGAGATCATTGATGCAGATGCGAGGGAGGGAACATGACCACCGAACCGCCGCTGGGTGAGGGCGTCGTCCGGGCCGGCGAGAGCTTCGGCATCGGCAACGAGTTCACCGGAGTGCAGGTACGCAAAGTGTGGACGCGACAGGGCGAGCGGCTGGAGCTCTTCGTGCCCAAGCGGGGCTACCGCATCCTGCTCGACGCCATGCAGCTGGAAATCATCGCCGCCCAGGAACCGGGCCGCTTCAGCGAGCTGTTCGCCATCTCGTTCGGAGCCGAGGAGCCGGCGCCGGGGGAGGACGACGTCTGATGGCAACGGGAACCAGACCGGGGACGACGGTCGAGGAGATCTACCGGACCCTGCGGGAGCGGATCATAGAAGGGCAGTACATGCCCGGCTTCCGCATGTCGCAGGGCGCGCTCGCCGCCGAGCTGGAGACCTCCCGCACCCCGCTGCGTGAAGCACTGCACCGCCTGGAGGCCGACGGCCTGGTGGTCGCCGAGGCCAACCGCGGCATGGAGGTCGCGCCGACCAGCCCGGCCGACGTGGAACAGCACTACGTGCTGCGGCTGCTGGTGGAGCCGCCGACGATCTCCGGCATCATCGACCAGCTCACCGAGGACGACCTCGAACGGATGACGCGGGACCTGGAGGCGATGGAGGCGGCCCGCCACCGCATCCGCGACTTCCAGGAGGCGCACCACAGCTTCCACCGGAACGCGCTGCGCCGCTACCCGAAGGCGCTGGCCGAGCTCACCGAGTCGCTGACCCTGAAGATCTACCGCCACCAGCGCCTCTATCTGTCGCATCCGCACGCCCCCGAGCACTTCACCAGCGTCGACCGCCGGTTCCTGGAGGCCGTCCGCGACCGCGACACCGAACTCGCCCGCCAGATCCTGGAGTTCCACCTCATCGACGCCGCACTCGGCCTGGTGCTGGACAGCGACCCGGACCACCGGTTCGACGCGCTGCTCGTCGCGACCAGAGGCCTCGGCATCGAGCTGGGCACCACACCCGACAACCGGGTGGACCGCCCCGCATCGCTGCGCTGGCGCCGTCTCGGTGCACGCGCCGACCTCGAACTGCACACGTCCAACCTGCGCCTGCCGCGCACCGAAGGAGACAGCTCATGACCGCGACCCGGGTCGGCCTCATCGTGCCGAGCTCGAACACCACGATGGAGACGGAGATCCCCGCGATGCTCCGGGCCCGCGAGGAGATGCGCCCCGAGCGGTTCACCTTCCACTCGTCCCGGATGCGGATGCAGCAGGTGACCCCGGAGCAGTTGCGGGACATGGACGACCAGTCGCTGCGCTGCGCCCGCGAACTTGCGGACGCCGAGGTCGACGTCATGGCCTACGCCTGCCTCGTCGCGATCATGGCGCGGGCCACCGGCTACCACCGCGAGAGCCAGCGGCGCCTGGCCGAGATCGCGGAGGGCACCCCCGTCGTCTCGTCCGCGGGCGCGCTGGTGGAGGGCCTTGAGCACCTCGGCGCGAAGAAGATCTCGGTGATCGCGCCGTACATGAAGCCGCTCACCCAGACCGTCTGCGACTACATCGAGGCCGAGGGCGTGGAGGTCCACGACTCGATCAGCCTGGAGGTCCCGGACAACCTGGAGGTCGGACGGCTCGACCCGGCGCAGCTCGTCGACATCGCCGCCAAGGTCGACACCTCGGGCGTGGACGCCCTGGTGCTCAGCGCGTGCGTGCAGATGCCCTCGCTGCCGGTGGTCGAGCAGATCCAGAACGCCTTCGACATCCCGGTGGTGACCGCCGCCGTGGCCACGGTCTGGAAGACGCTGCGGGAGCTCGGACTGGACCCGGTCGTGCCGCGCGCGGGGTGGCTGCTGGCTGATCGCGGCTGACCTTCTTTGGCGCTGCTTGTGCATGCACTTGTGCATGCACAAGCAGTCAGGGGGATCCGGCGCGGGCAGGCGCCGCCTTCGCACCACACGCACGAGCCCGGACTCCTCCCGCCCCGACCCGGTCGGAGCCGTCCGGAACCGCTGAGGAACCGAACCAGGAGATGGATGCCATGGCACTGCACACCCTGTTCCGCCCCGGCCGCATCGGCTCGCTCGAACTGAAGAACCGCGTCATCAAGTCGCCCCAGACCACCGCCCTGGCCAACCAGGACGGCACGGTCACCCAGCGGCTGGTCAACCACTACAAGAGGCTGGCCGAGGGCGGTCCCGGCCTGATCATCGTCGAGTACAGCTACGTCGACGACGACGCCAGCAAGTCCATCCATGCACAGCTGGGGATCTCCCGCCGTGAGCACATCCCCGGCCTCGGCTGGCTCGTCGACGAGGTCCACGCGGCCGGGGCGAAGATCGGTATCCAGCTCGAACACTGCGGCCGGCAGAAGTTCCTCGGCACCCAGCCGATCAAGACCGCGTCCGAGGTCTCCTGGGACTACGTCGAGTCCCAGTACGGCGAGCGGCCCCAGGTCCTGACCGAGGAGGAGATCCAGGGAGTCGTCGCGTCCTTCGCGGACGCCGCCGAGCGCGCCTGGCTGGCCCGGTTCGACCTGGTCGAGGTGCACGCCGGCCACGGCTACCTGCTGACCAACTTCCTGTCCCCGCACACCAACAAGCGCACCGACCGCTACGGCGGCTCCTTCGAGAACCGCGCCCGGCTGACCCTGGAGATCGCCACCGCCATCCGGGAACGCGTGCCGCGCGACTTCCCGCTCAGCGTCCGCCTCTCGGTCACCGACTACGAGGACGACGGCATCCCGATCGAGGAGACCGTCCAGCTGGCGCAGCTGCTGCAGGCCGCGGGGGTCGACGTCATCCACGCCTCCGGGGGCCATCACGCACTGATGGAGTACGAGGTCAGCCCCTGGTACATGCCGCGCGCCCTGCACCGCTGGGGCTGGGAGAAGATCAAGCCCGAGGTGACGATCCCGGTCATCGGCTCCGGTTCGCTGGTCACCCCTCAGGTCGCGGCCGAGGCACTGGAGGGCGGCGCCGACTTCGTCTCCCTCGGCCGGGCGATGCTGGCCGACCCGGACTGGACCCGCAAGGCCCAGGAGGGACGGCTGCTGGACATCGTCCCGTGCATCCGGTGCAACGACGGCTGCCTCGACCGAGGGCTCAACGCGGGCCGCAGCACGGGCTGCACGGTCAACCCGTCGATGGGGGAGGAGTACCGCTACCCCGTCGAACCGGCGGCCGTCCGCCGCCGCGTCGCGGTGGTCGGCGCAGGCCCCGCCGGGCTGCGCGCCGCCGCTGTGCTCGCCGACCGGGGCCACGACGTGACGCTCTACGAGCCCGGGGAGCTCGGCGGCGCTCTGGTGCCCGCGACGCGCTCGTCGTCCAAGCAGGATCTCGCGGGACTCCGCGACCACCTCGTTCACCAGGTGCGTTCCCGCCCCGTCGAGATCGTCGCCGAGCACGCCGACGCCAAGACGCTTGCGGACGGGGGCTTCGACCTGGTCCACGTGGCCACGGGCGCGGTCCCGCGGGAGCTGCCGGGCGTGCGCCTGGCCCGGGATGTCACGGATCCGACGGACGTCGTATCGCCCGTCGTGGTCGTCGGCGGCGGGATGACCGGAGCCGACACGGCGCTGTGGCTGGCCGGCGCCGGACACGAGGTCACCCTGGCGGAGGCCGGACCGGGGATCCTCGGCAATCGTGAGGTCTTCACCGACGCGATGGTGCTGCCGCAGATCCTCGCCGACATGGGCGTGACGATCCTCACCGGCGCCGAGGTGACGGAGTGCGGCGAGGACGGAGTCCGCACCGCGGACGGACGGCTGATACCCGCCGCCACGGTCCTGGCCGCCATCGGCAACGACAGCGGCTCCGGGCTCGCGACCGCGCTGCGCGAGGCCGCCCCGGACCTGGAGGTCGTCACGCTCGGCAGCGCCGCGCGCAACGGACGCGTCTTCGACGCCCTCCACGGGGCGTTCTTCGAGGCCCGTCGCGCGTGATCTGGTCCCCGTGTGCCGCCCCCGGAGAGGGGCGGCGCACGGGACGGGGTTCCATAAGCAAACGCAGAACAAGGAGGTCTCTCATGGGTGCACTGGACGGGCAGGTCGTGGTGTTCACCGGCGCCGGATCGGGCATCGGACGGGCGGTCGTCACCCGCTATGTCGCGGAAGGCGCCCGCGTGGTGGCCGTGGACGTCTCCGACACCGTCGAGCAACTGGCCAAGGAACTCGGCGACGCCGTCGTCCCGGTGGTCACGGACGTACGGTCCTGGGAAGGCAACGTCCGGGCGGCCGCTGCCGCCAGGGAGACGTGGGGACGCATCGACGTGTTCGTCGGGAACGCCGGTATCACGGACGGGGCCCAGCCTCTGGAGGAGATCCCCGGAGAGCGGCTCACCGACGCCTTCTCCGAACTGTTCGGCGTGAACGTCCTCGCACCGATGCTCGGCGCACGGGCCGTGATCGACGATCTCGTGAAGTCCCGCGGAAGCATCATCCTGACCGGCTCGTTCGCCAGCTCGAACGCCGCGGGTGGCGGCGTGCTCTACACGGCGTCCAAGCACGCGGTGCAGGGGCTCGTCAGGCAGCTCGCGTACGAACTCGCACCGGACGTCCGGGTCAACGGCGTGGCACCGGGTGTGGCGCCGACCCGGCTGCGCGGCACGACCTCCCTAGGCCAGACGGCCGCCGACTCGGTGCTTGACGGCACCCGGGAGGTGCTGCCGCTGCAGGAGGTGCCGGACGTCGACGCGTACAGCGGGATCTTCACCCTGCTGGCATCCCCGTCGCAGTCGGCCGCGATGACCGGGACCATGGTCACTGCCGACAGCGGACTGTCGATCCGGGGGCTGGCGCGCCCGGGCGGCCGGGTCCCTGACACCGCGGGAGGGTGAGGGGCGGCACCGTTGCGGAGCATGGCGATTGACGTCGACGCGGCGGCGCCCTGGGCACTCTCAGCCCGTCCGGCGTTTGAGGACGAGGCCGTTCAGGCCGAACGGGGGTCTGGGGGCGGAGCCCCCAGGGAGGGACGGGTAGGGGCGGCGGGGGCGAAAACCCTCAGTTCGCCGACCGTAGAATCGCGGGGTGAACGCCCCCGTTTCCCCCGCCGAGACCCTGCGCGCCGCCCTCGCCGGGCTGCTCGACGGACTGCCGCCGAAGGCCGCCGCTCAGGCAGTCGACCGGCTGATCGCGAACTACCGGGGCACCACCCCGACGCACACCCCCATCCTCCGCGACCGCTCGGACGTGGTCGCGTACGCCGCGTACCGGATGCCGGCGACGTTCGAGGCGGTCCGGTCGGCGCTGGCGGCGTTCGCGGACGCGGCGCCCGGGTGGACACCGGCGAGCCATGTGGACGTCGGCGGCGGCACGGGCGCGGCGACCTGGGCGGTGCAGGCGACCTGGGAGGAAGCCCGCCCGGTGACCGTGCTCGACTGGGCCGAGCCGGCACTCGCGCTGGGCCGTGAGATCGCCGCCGCCAACCCGGAGCTGAAGTCCGCCGAGTGGCACCGCTCTCGTATCGGAGCGGCGCTCACCATCGAGAGCACTGATCTCGTAACCGTCTCCTACGTCCTGGGCGAGCTCACCGACGCCGACCGCGCCTCGGTCGTGGACGCCGCTGCGGCCGCCGCCCAGGCCGTGGTGATCATCGAGCCCGGCACGCCCGACGGCTACGCGCGTGTCATCGAGGCCCGCGACCGCCTGATCCGCGCCGGATTCCACATCGCCGCCCCCTGCCCGCACAGCGCGGCCTGCCCCATCGTCCCCGGCGAGGACTGGTGCCACTTCTCCGCCCGGGTCAGCCGCTCCTCCCTGCACCGTCAGGTCAAGGGCGGCTCCCTGGCGTACGAGGACGAGAAGTTCAGCTACGTGGCCGCCACCCGCTTCCCGCCCGCCCCGGCCCCCTCCCGCGTCGTACGCCGACCGCAGATCCGCAAGGGTCAGGTACTGCTGGACCTGTGCGAGACCGAGCCGTCCCTGCGCAGGGAAACGGTCACGAAGCGCCACGGGCCGCTGTACAGGGCGGCCCGTGACGCGGACTGGGGTGACGCCTGGCCGCCCCCGGCTGAGGACAGCCAAGACCTCTAGGCGTGCACCCCGTCCGACCCCTCACGGCGTCGTGTCGGTCGTGCCGGTCGTGCCGGTCGTGCCGGTCTTGTCGTTCGCGTCGTTCGTACGTTGTTCCTGGAGCTTGCGCAGCAGCTCCCGCTTCTGGGTCTGCGGGTCGCTCGCGCCGCCGATCCGCTTGCCTCGGCCACCGCCCCGCAGGGCATTCCGGCCGAGGTTGCTGCGCGTACCGCCCACTCCCAGCATGTTTCCGGCTCCGCCTCGGGCCATGGCATGTCTCCTTCCCGCTCTTCCGGCCAGTTCTCCGGCCGGTTCCTCCGGAACACTCGACGAGACGGCACGCATCGTCTCGCCGCGTTGCTACCACCCTGCGGCGAGACGGTCCGTCTTGTCAACCTGATAAATTCGAACCATGGCCCTGAAATCCACGTCCGACCAGTCCGCCCGTAAGCCCGCCCCCGACTCCACCCGCCGCAGCGAGAAGTCCCGACGGGCGATCTTCGACGCCGCCCTCGCGCTCGTCGGCGAGGTCGGCTACCCCAAGACCACGATCGAGGGCATCGCCGCCCGTGCCGGAGTCGGCAAGCAGACGATCTACCGGTGGTGGCCGTCGAAGGCCGCGGTGCTCCTGGACGCCTTTCTGGACCTCGGCGTGCAGTCCGCCCAGGAGGCCGGCCAGAAGGTGTACGAGATTCCGGACACCGGCGACCTGGCGACCGACCTCAAACTGGTCCTGCGCGCCACCGTCGACGAGCTGCTGAACCCCAGGTTCGAGATCCCCTCGCGCGCCCTGGCCGCGGAAGGCGTCGTCAACGAATCGCTCGGCGTCGAATTCGTGGCCAAGCTCCTCGAGCCGCAGCTCCAGCTGTACGTGAAGCGGCTGCGGTCCGCCCAGGGCAAGGGCGATCTGCGGCCCGACCTCGACCCCCGCGTCGCCCTGGAGCTCTTCGTCTCCCCGCTCGCCCAGCGCTGGCTCCAGCGCACCGGTCCGATCTCGTACGCGTACACGGACACCCTCGTGGACTACGCCCTCCACGGTCTCGCCCCGCGATGATAAATCCAGTCAAAGCGTCCCATCGCGCCTGATACGAGCCAGGGGGACGCATCGCCCCACCCACCCCGGATGCGGGCTCTGTCCACCCGAGGCGCAGGATGGTGGGACCATAGTGCTTGTCGAAGGTGTTTGGTGAAGGCGTTTTGAGGGCGTATTGAAGGCGTTCGTCTTGAAGACTCCGCTCTTGAGGGCGTTGCTCCTGAAGGCGTTGCTCTTGAAGGCTTTGGCTTTGAAGGCGTCTGTCGGCACGACTGCTAGGCGAGGAGATTGATGAGCGCAGAGTTCGGCCGCCGCTCCGGTGCGCAGGGCAGGATCTCCCAGTGGCTGCGTCGCCGCCCCAAGGAGACCGTCGGTGACGGCGGGCGTGAGGCTCTGCTGCTCGCCGCTGCCGCCGCGGGGCTGCCGCTCGCGCAGGCCGCGTACCCCACCGCCTACCGCTGCTCGTGTGACCGCGTCGGCTGTCCCACTCCTGGGCGCCACCCCGTTTCCTTCGCCTGGCAGACCCAGTCCACGACCGACCGCGCCCAGATCGAGCGGTGGGCCCGGCACCAGCCGCAGGCCAACTTCATCACCGCGACCGGCATGGTGCACGACGTTCTCGACGTGCCGGTCGACGCGGGCCGCGAGGCGCTGGAGCGGCTGCTCGCCACCGGCGTCGAGGTCGGACCCGTCGCCGAGAGCGGCGACGGGCGCATGTTCTTCTTCACCCTCACCCGCGGCACGCCCGAGGACGAGGACGAGTGGTGGCCCTGCGAGCTGGACTCCCACCCCGAGACGACGGACGAGCACCCGGGCCTGCGCTGGCACTGCCGCGGCTCGTACGTCCTCGTGCCGCCGGCCCAGCTCCCCGGTGACCTGACGGTCGACTGGGTGCGGGGCCCGGAACACCCGCTCCCCGACCCCCTGAGCCTCCTCGAAGCCCTGACGGACGCCTGCGCCCGCCACGCCGGGGAGGACGAGTCGGACCAGCTCGCGGCCTGGCCCCACCGCCACTGAGGCGCCGACGGGGAGCCGAAGGCCTGACCGGCGGGGAGCCGAGGGCCTACTCGCCCTTCGCCCCCGTCAGCCCCTCGACCCGCCCCAGCACCGATACCCGCTGGTCCTTCGCCGTCTTCCCCGGGTCCAGGACCGCCTGGTTGGAGACGAACTCCAAGGTGAGGGCCTGCTTGATCTCGCCGGTGGTCAAGGCGTCGACGTCCGCGCTGAGGGTGGGGATCTCCGTGCCCGGCGCGGCGGTCTGCTTCTCGTAGCGCTGCGTGGTGAAGAACACCAGCGCCCCGCCGTCCGTCGTACGCAGACCCACCGGGGCGTAGTCGCCCGAGGTCAGCGGCTCGTCGATGTACTGCCGGGCGAGGCCGGGCCTGCTGGCGTTCTTCTCGCGCTGCTCCCGGTACAGCGAGGTGTGGGTGCCGGGCGCGAAGCCGTCGCCGCCGCTCTTCAGATACGTCGCGTACGACTGGCTCAGCTTCTCCGGCTCGATCGCGAGGGCCGCGTCGTCCGCCGTGACCGGCTGCGCCCAACCGTCCTCGTTCTGCTGGAACTTCGGTACGTCGGCGGCGGCCAGAATGGTCAGATACGAGACCTGCCACACGTCGTTCGCGCTGCCGCGGGTGAAAACCAGCATCCAACGACTGCTCGCCACACCCTTGTTGGCCGCGGTGTCGGCCACGAACCAGCGCGGCCAGCCCGCCTTCTCGGGTATCGCGAACTTCGCGTCGGTCAACTCCAAGGGCGCGTACGACGGGTTGCCGCCCGGATTGTTTACCTGCCCGGCCTTCAGCTTCCCGCCGTCGATGGCACCGAGGGCGCCAGTGACCCGGTCCGCGTCCAGCGAGGCGTCGTTCGCCTTGTCGGCCTTGTTGTACGCGGTGGTGAAGTCCTTGAGCGCGCGGGCGGCCTCGGCGCGCGTCGCCGCCGGCACGACCTCCCGCTCGCCGTGCACCACCACGCAGCCGCTCGCCGTCAAGGACAGAACGGTCACCGCGCCCGTTGCCAGGGCGAATTGGTTGAGGCTACGAAGCCTTTGAGGGCTGCGAGCCGTGCGATCCCTGCTCATCAGGTACCTTCACCTTCCCCTTCCCGGAGGCGAACCCTACCGGGGCGAGGAAGATCGCGAGCGTCGGGATCAGGTACAGCGCCCACACCGTGACCTGAAGGACCGTCGGATCGGGCTGGAAGTTGAACACGCCCTTGAGGAGAGTGCCGTACCAACTGTCCGGCGGAACCGTGCCGCTGATGTCGAACGCCTTGTTCGTCAGGCCCGGCAGGAAGTCGGCCTCCTGAAGGTCGTGGAAGCCGTACGCGAGCACGCCCGCGGCCACGACGACCAGCATGCCGCCGGTCCAGGTGAAGAACTTCGCCAGGTTGATGCGCAGCGCGCCGCGGTAGAACAGCCAGCCGAGCACCACTGCTGTGGCCAGGCCGAGCAGCGCGCCGAGCAGTGGCCTGAACGTGCCGTCCTCGGAGCCGGCCGCGTGCACCGACGTCCACACGAACAGCGAGGTCTCCAGACCCTCCCGGCCGACTGCCAGGAACGCGGTGGCCACCAGCGCGCCCGTGCCCATCAGCAGCGCCGAGTCCAGCTTGCCGTGCAGCTCCGCCTTCAGATGCCGAGCGGTGCGCCGCATCCAGAAGACCATCCACGTCACCAGGACCACGGCCACGATCGACAGTGAACCGCCGAGCGCCTCCTGCGCCTTGAACGTCATCTCCTGCGAGCCGTACTCGAGGGCGAAGCCGAATCCGAGCGAGAGCAGCACCGCCACGGCGATGCCGATCCAGATCGGCCGCAGGGCTTCGCGGTGCTCGGTCTTCACCAGATAGGCGACGAGGATGCAGACGACCAGGCTGGCTTCAAGACCCTCGCGCAGACCGATCAGATAGTTCGCGAACACGGCTACGCCTCCTCGGAGAACAGCGCCCGGCCCCACCAGTCGTCCTTGTCCCGGACGCCCGGAGGGATCGCGAAGATCGCCGAACCCACGTGCTGGATGTACTCGTTGAGCGGATCGATGGCCAGGCTGCGCTGCACCGGGATGAAGCCCGTGCGCACATCGCGCTGGTACGCCAGGAAGAACAGGCCCGCGTCCAGGCGGCCCAGGCCGTCCGTGCCGTCCGTGAAGGAGTAGCCGCGGCGCAGGAGCGTCGCCCCGTCGTTGGAGTCGGGGTGCGCGAGCCGTACGTGCGCGTCGGGCTTCATCGCCTTCAGGAACGGCTCGTCGCGCTCCTTCGCCTTGCCGACCGGGGCGCCCTCGCCCTTGTCGCGGCCGAAGATGTCCTCCTGCTCCTGGAGTGGAGTCCGGTCCCAGGTCTCGATGTTCATCCGGATCCGGCGCGCCACGAGGTACGAGCCCCCGGTCATCCAGTCGGGCCCGGCGGAAGCGCTCACCCACACGTGCTTCTTCAGCCGGTCCGTCTCCGTCCCCGCGATATTGCGGGTGCCGTCCTTGAAGCCCATGAGGTTACGAGGGGTCTGTGCGTCCGGCGTCGTCGACGAGGTCTTGCCGAAGCCCAGCTGGGACCAGCGCATGACGACCTTGCCGAAGCCGATCCGGGCGAGGTTGCGGATCGCGTGCACCGCGACCTGCGGGTCGTCCGCGCACGCCTGGATGCACAGATCGCCACCGCTACGGTTCTTGTCGAGGTTGTCGCCGGCGAACTTCGGCAGGTCGACGAGCGCCTCCGGCCGCCGGTCCGCGAGCCCGAACTTCTCGAACAGGGAAGGCCCGAAGCCGATCGTCAGCGTCAGCCGCGACGGCTTGAGGCCGAGCGCCTCGCCGGTGTCGTCCGGCGGCGCCTCGGCCAGACCGCCGTACGCGCCCTCGCCGACCGCGCGCCCGGCGGTGACCCGCCGCGCGGCCTCGGTCCAGTCCTTCAGCAGCTGGACGAACTCGGCGCGGTCGTCCGTCTTCACGTCGAACGCGGCGAAGTGCAGCCGGTCCTGCACCGGCGTCGCGATGCCTGCCTGGTGCGCGCCGTGGAAGGCGATCGCGGCACCGGACTCGGCGGCGGCCGGGTCCACGTCGCTGCCCGTACGGGTCATCGCGACCGTGCCACCGGCCGCGGCGGCACCGAGCGCGAGCCCGGCACCACCCCAGCCGATCAGCGAACGCCGGGAGGGGGAAGAAGAGCCGCTGGTGGTCTCTGTGGTTTCCGTCATGGTGGCCCCTCGCTTACTTCACGACGGCGGCGGCGAGCTTGGACAGGGGCTCGGCGAGCGCGTTGACCGCGTCGGAGAGTTCCTTGCGGTCGGCGGCGCCGACCTTGTCGTACGAGGTGAACTCGTAGGAGGTCGTGTCCTCGCGGTACTGGTCGAGCAGCGTGTTCAGCGCCGCGAACTGCTGGTCGAGCTCCTTCGTCAGCGCCGCGTCGTTCTCGGCGGCGACCTCCTTCAGCAACTCGTACGACTTCTCCGCGCCCTCGACGTTGGCCTTGAAGTCGACCAGGTCGGTGTGCGAGTAGCGCTCCTCCTCGCCGGTGACCTTGCCGGTGGCGACCTCGTCGAGGAGTTCCTTGGCGCCGTTGGCCATCGAGGTCGGGGTGATCTCGGCGGTGCCGACCTTGTCCTGCCAGACCTCCAGATCGCTGACCAACTGGTCGGCCAGCTCGGAGTCCCGGTCGGTGAGCTTCTTGTCCTTCCAGAGCGAGCGCTCCAGGCGGTGCCAGCCCGTCCAGTCCTTCTCCAGGTCCTGGCCCTCCTCCAGGCCGTCCTCGCGGAGGTCGACCTTCGGGTCGATGTCGCCGAAGGACTCGGCGACCGGCTCGGTGCGCTCCCAGCCGATGCGCGAGGGCGCGTACGCCTTCTTCGCGGCCTCGAGGTCTCCGGCCTTGACGGCGTCGGTGAAGACCTTGACCTTGGGCAGAGTCTCGTCGGCCTGTGCCTGTGCGTACGAGCGATAGGCGGCGACGGCCTTGTCGAGGCGCGGGTCGCGCTTGGCGACCGTGCCGCCGCCGGTGGCCTTGACGTCCTGGCGGATGCCGTCGCCCGTCATGCCGGGCTTGCAGGCGATCCGATAGTCGCCGGCCTTCACCTCGGCGGTGACCGTCTGCTTGGTGCCCGGGCCGATGTTCTCGCGCTCGGTGACGATGCGGTCGTCCGGGAAGAGGAGATAGATCTCGGTCACCTTGGAGCCCTTGTTCTCCACGGCTATCTCGACATGCCCGGCGGGGAACTCCTTCTTGGACACCTCGCACTTGGAGTCGGTGGCGGTCACCTCGATGACGCGGTCACCGCTCGTGGCGTCGCTCTTCTCGGTGCAGCCCGTGATGGCGGTCAGAGCGGCCGCGGTGGCGGCGGCGGTGACAACGGAGAGTCGGACGGCGCGCATTCAGGCTCCCAGGGAACGACGGGCAGACCGCACGGAAGGGCCCGCACGGCACGGTGAGGTCGACCTAACTTATCTGAGCCTTACCTCACTCATACCCGTCCGTCCGGTGATTCATCTCTCACAGGAGTCGCACAGAAACGGCTTGATCACGGTGGCTCAAAGTGGACCCCATGGGAGGGTCAAGAACGGGTCAAGTGTCCCGTTCGGGGGTCACCAGAGCGGCGCCGGTCCGGGGATGCGGGAACACCTCGACGGGCTGGCGGTAGACGTCGCTCAGCAAGTCGCCGGTGAAAACCGCGGATGGTGGACCGTCAGCCGCGACGCGACCGGCGCACAGAATCGCGACCCGGTGCGCATACGCGGCCGCGAGCCCCAGATCGTGCAGCACCACGACCACCGCGTCCCCGGCGTGCGCCCTTTCCCGGCACACCCGCAGCACCAACTCCTGGTGTCTGAGGTCGAGAGCGGCGGTCGGTTCGTCGAGCAGCAGCAGGGGGGCGCGCTGGGCGAGCACCCGGGCCAGCGCGACCCGGGCCCGCTCACCACCGCTGAGGGCGGAGAAGGGGCGCGTCGCGAACTCGGTCACTTCCGTGGCCGCCATGGCCTGGGCGACGGCCGCGTCGTCGTCCTCCGGCGCACTCGCCCACGGGGCGCGGCCCATGCGTACGACCTCTTCGACCGCGAAGGGGAAGGAGAGGGCCGCGGACTGGGGGAGGACGGCCCGGCGCAGCGCGAGTTCGGGCGCCGACCACTGGGTGGCCGGGCGGCCGTGGACGCGTACGACTCCTGCGGAGGGCCGCAGATCGGCGGCCAGGGCGCCCAACAGGGTCGACTTCCCCGCGCCGTTGGGGCCGACCAGCGCGAGGACCTCACCGGCGCGGGCGGTGACGTCGACGCCGTGCAGCACCTCGCGGACGCCGAGGCGGACATGGAGTCCTTCGGCCTCGGCGAGTACGTCGCCGGGGGAGACCGGGGGCGGGGGCTTCGGCCTTTCCCGGATGAGGAAACTCCCTTCCCGAACGAGGGAACTCCCTTCCCGAACGAGGAACCTCATGCCCAACCTCCTTGCTTGCGGCGGGTCCTGCGCAGCAGCCAGAAGAAGAACGGGCTGCCCACCAGAGCGGTGAGAACGCCGAGAGGGAGTTCGGCGGGTGCGGCGATCGTGCGGGCCGCGAGGTCGGCGGCGAGCAGAACGACCGCACCGCCGAGCGCGCTGCCCGGGACGAGGAAGCGGTGCCCGGGCCCCGCCGCCATCCGCAGCAGATGCGGGACGACCAGCCCGAGGAAACTGATGATCCCGGAGACGCTCACGGCCGCCGCGGTCAGCAGTGCGATGACGAGCACGAGCACGATCCGCAGCCGCTCCACGTCCACGCCCAGGTGCCGGGCGGGCCGTTCGCCGAGCGCGAGCAGGTCGAGCCGGCGGGCGAACAGCGGCGCGAGGGCCAGTCCGGCGACCGCGCAGGGCAGCACCGCGAGCACCTTGGGCCAGGTGGCCTGGGAGAGCGAGCCGAGCTGCCAGAAGGTGATCTGGTTGACCTCCGCGGTGTCCGCGAAGAAGAGGAACAGCCCGATCAGCGCGCCGGCGAAGGCGTTCACCGCGATCCCGGTGAGGATCAGCGTCACCACCTCCGTACGGCCTCCGGAACGCGACATCGCGTACACCAGCAGAACCGTGCCGAGCCCCGAGACGAAGGCGAAGGCCGGGACGGTCCACGTGCCGAGGAAGTTCAGACCGAGCGCGATCGCGGCGACCGCGCCGACCGCCGCTCCCGACGAGACGCCGATGACCCCGGGTTCGGCCAACGGGTTGCCGAACACTCCCTGCATCAGCGCGCCCGCGCAGCCCAGCGAGGCGCCGACGAGCAGCGCGAGCACGATCCGCGGGAAGCGGACGTTCCACAGGACCGACTCGGGGACCCGCTCGAGTTCGGAGCCGCCCAGGCCGACGCGGTGCATCACGGAGCCGAGGACGTCACCGGTGGGGATCGGATAGGCGCCGAGCCCGGCGGCGACGGGGACCAGCACGAGCAGGGTGAGGACGAGCCCGGCGGTGAGGAGCCAGGCGGTACTGCGGGCCTTCTTGCCGCGTACGGGAGTCTCGGCCGCCTCCGCGACCCCCTCCTTGACCAGGGTCACTTGGCGTCCCCGTACAACTGCTCCACGATCGACTTGAGCACCTGGTCCGTGCGAGGCCCGTAGTTGAGGAGGACTCCGTCCTCGATCGACACGACCCGGCGCTCCATTCCGGCCGGGGTCTGCGCGACGCCGGGGATCTTGACGAGCCCGTCGATCCCGCCGACCGACTCGAGTCCCTTGGTCATCACGAGGATCGCGTCCGGTGCGGCCTGCGCCAGCGCCTCGGTGGTGATGGCGGTGAAGTCCTTCTTCAGCCCCGACTCCGCTCCGGCGTCGACCGCGCCGGCCGCTTCGAGCAGCGAGGTGGCTCCGGAGCCCTTGCCGCCGATGAGATAGACGGAGGCGGTGCCGCGCAGATAGAGGAAGGCGACGCGCGGGTGGTCCTCCTGTGCGGGAATCTCCTTGCGTACGGCGGCGATCCGCTGCTCCGAACGCTGGGTCAGCCGCTTCCCCGAGGCCGGTACGCCGAGGGCGTCGGCCACCGCTTCGATGCGCGGGCCCACGTCGTCGAGGCCCTGGGCCGGATCGACGACGAGGACCGGGACGCCCGCGTCGCGGATCTGCTCCATGGCCTCCTCGGGCCCGGTCGTCGTCTCGGCGAGGACGAGGTCCGGCTCGAGGGAGAGCACGCTCTCCGCGGAGACGTCATGGTTGCGGGTGACGATCGGGAGCTTCTTGGCCTGGGTGAAGGTGGCGGTGATGTCACGGGCGACGACCCGGTCGCCGAGCCCGAGCGTGAAGACGATCTCGCTGAGGCTGCCGGAGAGGGGGACGATCCGGTCGGCGGCCTTGATCGTCACCTGCTTCCCGTCGGACGAGCCGACAGTGACGGGGAGTCGGGGCTTCGCCGGGTCCGTGAGGGGTTCCACTCGATCGGCGGTGGAGGCGGTGGCGGCGGAGGTCTTCTTCGCGGACTCCGCGCTCTCTGCGGAACCTCCGCATCCCGTCGCGGCCGACAAGAGAGCGAGCGCGGACAGCAGGACGCCCGCCATTCGTGTGCCCCGCCGATGCGCTGTCCCGTCCCTCATCCTCGTCCATCCATCCTCTCGGTCCTCTTCCGACACCTGCCCGGATAGCTTAGGTTAGCCTTACCTTCCCCGCTCGCCTTTCCTGTCATGAGTGGCCGGTTGCTGACCCCTGGATCCGGAGGACAATCCATGCCCGTGCGTCTGAGGGCCCTCATCACCGCGGTGAGTGTGGCCGTGCTCGGAGCCCTGCTGGGGGTGCTGCTCCCCGCCACCGCCGCGCACGCCGCCGGACGCACCGTGCAGGGCGGCCGGCTCGACTGGGGCCTCAAGTCCTCCTTCCAGAGCTATGTCACCGGGCCCATAGCCAAGGGGAGTTTCTCCCTCACCGGCGGTGCGGCCACGGTCGGCGGCAGCCAGTTCCGCTTCCACTCGGCGACGGGCACGTACGACGGCGACACCGGCGCCTTCACCTCCTCCTTCTCCGGCGGGGTCCACTTCGTCGGGCACCAGGAGGACGACGGCACGTACCAGCTCGACCTCACGATCAGCCGCCCCACCGTCCGCATATCCGGCGGCAGCGGCACGCTCTACGTCGACATCATCAGCAAGGCGAAGGGCACCGGGACGGTCACGACGTCCTCGCAGGTGCCTTTCGCCTCCCTCTCCGTCGGCGGCATCGACATGAAGGGCGGCGGCAACGCCGTACAGCTCAACAACCTGCCCGCCACGCTGACTTCGCAGGGTGCCGAGTCCTTCGCCGGGTACTACACGGCGGGGACCGCGCTGGACCCGGTGAGTCTGTCCGCCGACGTCCGGGCGGCGGCCACGCCGAAGGCGTCGACCACGCCCACGGCCACGCCCACTCCCACGAAGTCCGCCGAGAAGAAGGAGACTTCGGGCGCGATCGCGAACGGCGCCGTCGACTGGGGCGTACGCCGCACCTTCCGCGAGTACGTCACCGGGGACATCGCCCAGGGCAAGTGGACGCTGTCCTCCGGGGCTCAGGACGGCGGCGCGCTCTTCCGCTTCCCCGGCGGCGAGGGGACTTACGAGAAGGAAGACCGCTCACTGGAGGCGGAGTTCGAGGGCGCGGTGCGCTTCACCGGCGAACAGGGCCTCGATCTGAAGCTGAGCGGCGTCCGGGTCACCGTCGAGGACACCAAGGGCACGCTGTACGCCGACGTGATCAGTGCGGACTTCACCGGCAAGAAGGTCGCGCTCGCCACCTTCACCGCGAAGAACTTCACCCCGCGGGACGACCTCGTCGAGCTGACCGAGGCGCCCACGAAGCTCACCGCCAAGGGCGCGAAGGCCTTCGGCGGGATGTACCAGGCGGGTACGGAGATGGACCCCCTCTCGCTCGCCGTCGCCCTCACCGACGACGCGGCGCTGCCCGCCCTGCCCGACCTGGGCAGCTCGGCCACCGAGAGCGCAACCCCTTCGGCGCCCGAGACGGCGACCGAAGCCAAGACCGACAGGACCGAGAACGCCGCGAGTACGTCCGACGGCACTCCGCTCCTTCCCCTCGGCCTCGGGGTCGGTTTCCTGCTGGTGCTGGGCGCGGCCTCCGCGATCGCCGTCCGCAGGCGCCGTACCCGACCGGCCGCCGCAGTCCCCGATGAGGACTGACCCCCCTGCACAGTCCGTCACTTGACGGACCACCCACCAAGGAGAACCACCGTCATGTCCGCCAGAGCACGCCGCCCCCTCGCCCTCGCCGCAGCCGTCGCCACGGCCGCCGCGCTGGGCGCCACCGCGCTCGCCACCGTCGGCGCGTCCACCGCTGCGGCGGCCGACGTGCCCCTCATTGGCTACGAGTTGACCTGGGGCATCAAGCAGTCGTTCCGCTCGTACGTGACGGGCGCCTACGCGCAGGGCACCTTCACGACGACGGGCGGCGCCACGCAGGCCGCGGACAACGGTGCCTTCACCTTCGTGGACGGCACCGGCACCTACGACTCCACGGCGCACACGCTCGACCTCGGTTTCAAGGGCAGCCTGAGCATCGTCTCCAAGGCGCACGGTTTCGACATCTCCCTGTCCGACGTGAAGTTCGACAGCGCCACCACGGAGATCACCGCCGACGTGACGAAGACGAGCGCGCCGGCGGGTGCGACGCCGGTCACGACGAGGGCGGACGACGTGCCGCTCGCCACGGTCACCGTCACCCGCGAGATGACGGACATGGCGACCACGCTGACGGCGGAGGCGGCGGACGTCCTCGGAAGCGACAGCTACGAGGGCGCGGCCGGGGACCCGCTGACGGTCGTACAGAAGACGGCATCCCCGTCGCCGAGCCCGTCGGCGTCCACGTCGACCTCCCCGTCGCCGTCCCCGTCCACGTCGACCTCCGCGTCGCCTTCCCAGAGCGCGTCCCCGACGGCGTCCGCCTCGTCCTCGTCCTCTGCGTCCACCAGCGCGAGCCCGTCGCCCTCCGGCTCGGAGGCCGCGACCGAGGGCGAGATCGTCGACGGCACGCTCGGCTGGGGTGTGAAGCAGTCCTTCCGTACGTACGTCGTGGACGGCGTCGCGCAGGGGAAGATCACCGCGTCCGGCGGCGCGACCCAGGCCGCCGACAACGGCGTGTTCACCTTCCCGGACGCCTCCGGCAGCTACGACACCGACGCCGGCACCCTCGCCGCCTCCTTCGAGGGCGAGGTGAACTTCAAGGGCCATGAGGACAACGGCACTTACGGCCTCGACCTCACCCTCAGCGACGTCAAGGCGGAGCTGAACGGCGGCTCCGGCGAACTGACCGCCGACGTCGACAGCCTCGGCGAGAAGTCCGAGGACGTGGTCCTCGCCGACCTCGACGCCAAGTCCACCGAGTTGACCGTGACGGACGACGTCATCACCCTCGACGACGTCACGGCCACGCTGACCGAGGCGGGCGCGGAGGCGTTCGGCGGCTTCTACCCGACCGGCACCGAACTGGACCCGGTGGACCTGGCGGTGGCGGTGAGCGAGGACGCCGAACTTCCCGAAGGGGACGGCGAGTCGGGGACCGGCGGCGCGGGCGGGTCCTCCGGTACGTCGGGCACCACGGGCGGCACCACCGGTGGCACGGGGACGACCGGGTCCACGACGGGCGGCGTGAGCGGTTCGCTCGCCTCCACCGGGTCGGAAGTGCCGGTCGGCGCGCTCGGGGCGGCGGCCGCGGTGACCGTCGCGGCGGGTGCGGGTGTGGTCGTCGCCGTGCGCAGGCGACGTACGGCCTAGGCCCTGTCGTCAAATTCCCGCCTGCCTCGCGACGCCATGCACGTGCTCTCGCCGCACCGGGCACAGACCCACGTACAACCAGTACGAGGGCCTGCGCCCGGCGCGCCGAGAGCACGCACCTGACGCCGCGAGGCCCGCCCTCCGGGCGGACGACGGGAATTTGACGACAGGACCTAGCCGAGGGGCACCTCTGTGGCCTGGGAAGACGTCTCGGCGCCGGTGATGTTTGAATGCCGGGGTGACTGATTTCGACGTACTGCGCGTCTTCTGCGGGCCCGGCGGTGGACATGGCAACGAGCTCGGTGTGGTGCGCGAGGGCTCGGTGATGCCGGATCGCGACGAACGACAGGCGTTCGCGGCGAAACTCGGGTTCAGCGAGACCGTGTTCGTCGACGACCCCGAGCGCGGGGTCGTCGACATCTACACACCGACGCTGCGGCTGCCGTTCGCCGGGCATCCGTGCGTCGGGGTGGGCTGGCTGCTCGACATTCCCGAACTGGTCACCCCCGCCGGGGTGGTGGGGGTGCGGCTGGACGGGGAGTTCAGCTGGATCGAGGCACGGGCGGAGTGGGCGCCGGGGCGTACGTTGCGGCAGTACGCGTCCGCCGACGAGGTCGACGCACTCGCCGTCCCGGCGCCGGGGGAGTGGGTCTACGCCTGGGCCTGGGAGGACGAGTCGGCCGGTCGGGTGCGCGCTCGTGGCTTCCCCGGCCGGGACGACGGGATCCCGGAGGACGAGGCCACGGGGGCGGCGGCACTGCTGCTGACGGACCGCCTCGGGCGGGCGCTGAACATCGTCCAGGGGGCGGGGTCGCAGATCCTTACGGCGCCGCAGCCCGGGGGGTGGGTCGAGGTGGGGGGCCGGGTGCGGTTGATGCGGGGCTGACGGGAGGGCTGAGACGGGCGGGTGTGGCAGGAGTGGTACGGCGTACTGTGCTGCTGGTGTCGCGATGAGGCGTGGTGCGCGAGATGTCGAGGGGGGACCGTGAGGGCAGGAGTTCACGAGACGACGTCTCCAACGGGTCGTACGAGGATGGTGCTCCGCCGAGCGGCGGTACACCTCGCCGCGATGCATCTGAGCGGAGCGCTGCTGCTGCTCACCTTCCTTGTGCCACCGGTCTGGGTTCTGGACGCTTACGGGGTAGCCCCGGCCCATGATCCTTCGGCGGACGTGCCGCCGTTCATGATCCTCCTGGCAGCCGTGTTCGGCTGTGTGAGCTTCCACGTGGCGGTGCAGATCCCCTCGGGGCTGCTGGGTACTTGGCTTGGTCGCAACCGTGCGGCCGGCGTCAGTTACGTGCTCGTCCTGGCGGTGGCGGGTGTGCTCACGATCGTTCTGCTGTGGGGAGTCCTGGGGGCCGGCAGTGTCGCCCACATCCTTCCCCTGTGGGCCGACTTCATGGCGCGCGGCTCGTTGGCCATGGCTGCGTATGTCTGGCTGAGCCGCCGCCTCCGGACTCGGCAGAGAACAAGATCGCCCCGCTGAGGTGGTCCCAGCAGGGCGATTTGTCGGCGAGGTGTCGCGGTTGGTCTCCCCCTGCGTCGCGGCCCCGCCGCTACTCGCAGACTGTGCCGTCCTCCGGCATCTTGCCGTCGAGCAGATAGGCGTTCACCGCGTTCGTCACACAGGTGCTGGTGCCGTAGGCCCCGTGCCCCTGCCCCTTGTAGGTGAGCTCGACGCCCACGTCCTCGCCGAGCTCGTCGGCCATATGCCGGGTTCCCTCGTACGGGGTGGCCGGGTCGCCGGTGGTTCCGACGAGCAGGATCGGTGCGGACCCCTCGGCGGCGACCTGGGGGTCCCTGTCCTCGCCCTTGACCGGCCAGTCGGTGCAACCCATCAGGGCCCAAGCCATGTACTCACCGAAGACGGGGGAGGCCTTGCGGAACTCGGGCAGCTTCGCCTCGACGTCGTCGGCCGTATAGCGCTGCTCGTAGTCCGCGCAGTTGATCGCCGTCCAGGCGAGCGACCCATTGTTGTAGTGGCCGTTCGAGTCGCGACCGTTATAGCTGTCGGCGAGCGCGAGCAGCGTGTTCCCGGTCTTCTCCTGCTCGGCTTCCTGGAGGGCCAGCGTCAGGTCCGGCCAGACGTCCTGAGAGTAGAGCGCCGCAGAGATGCCTGTCACCGCCAGGTCGTGGGTCAGCTTGCGGCCGTCGGCGGTGGGCAGCGGCCGTGCATCGAGCCGTTTCAGCAGATCGGTGATTTTCTTGCGGCCCTCCTCGACGCTCTTGCCGGTCGGACAGCCGGGCTGCCACGCACAGTCCTCCAAGTAGTTGTCCAGGGCGAGCTGGAAGCCCTTGGTCTGGGCGAGCAAAAACTGCAGCGAGTCCTGGGTGGGGTCGAGGACGGCGTCGAAAGCGGCCCGGCCCACGTTCTGGGGGAACAAGTGGGCGTAGACTCCGCCGAGTTCGGTGCCGTATGAGACGCCGTAGTAGTTGAGCTTGTCGTCGCCGAGGACGTGGCGCAGCAGGTCCATGTCGCGGGCCCCGTTGGTGGTGGCGACGTGCGGAAGCACCTTGCCCGAGTTCTTTTTGCAAGCCGCCATGAACTTGTCCCCAAGCGCCTGGGCGGCCTTCGCGTCCTTGTCGTTGCCGGGGGTGCTGTCGAGCTGGTAATAGGCGTCGGTGTCCTTGTCGTTCAGGCAGCGCACGGGCGCGCTGGCACCGACGCCGCGCGGGTCGAAGCTCACCAGGTCGTAGCGGGCGTGCAGATCGCGGTACTCCTTCACGGCCCAGGGGAACGTGGACACGCCGGACGCACCGGCGCCGAAGTTGAAGACGAGTGAGCCGATGCGCTCCTGTCCGTCTTGCGGGCGCGCCTTCGCGCGGATCAGCGCCAGCTTGATGGTGGCGCCGTCCGGATCGGCGTAGTCGAGCGGGACCTTGAGGGCGGCGCACTCCCAGGGCGTGCCGTCCGGCAGCTTTCCCGGCGCTCCGGCATCCGCGCCCTGCAGGGCCGTGGGGGCCGGGCAGGCCTTCCAGCTCAGCTTCTGCCCGGTGAGCGAGTCGGGCAAGGGTCCGCCTGGGCTCGCGGATGCGGAGGCGGTGGGGGACTCGGCCCCGGGCGTTGTCTCCTCGCCGTGCCCAGTGCCTGCGATGACGGTACCGGCGACCAGGAGGACGGAGGAGGCAAGCGTGCCCGCTCGTATGGACGTCGTCGCGGAAGCTGCCGTGGACCTCATGGCTCTCATTCGGTCACCTCTCTTGAATCACCTCTTTTGTCCCATTTCTTCAGTAGAACAAGTTCTCGAGCGTGACGCGACTGCATGTCCGTACGCCTGGCACTCTGTTCATGCTTCAAGCGCTCGGATCGCTTCCGTGCGCCTGAGGTGGGTGGAGGGCAGCCGGCCTGACAGATTGTCGGACTGCCGTGCTCTGGTGCGTGCCTGCGCTCTCGGGGGGCCGTCCCCGCTGAGCTGCAAGGGCAATTGACGGCTGCTCTACGCGCCTCGCGGGGGCGCGCTGAGGGGGATGATGGCGGCCATGGCGCTGACGACGCGGTTCACGGAGTTGTTCGGTGTGCAGCACCCGATCGCGCTGGCGCCCATGGGCGGATCGGCCGGCGGTTCACTGGCGGCGGCCGTCTCTCGCGGCGGCGGGCTTGGGATGCTGGGCGCCGCGAACGGGGACCCGGAGTGGCTGGCCCGCGAGCTTCCGCTTGTTGCGGAAGCCGCCGGGACGCCGTGGGGCATCGGTTTCCTGACCTGGCAGATCGACGTCGGCGCGATCGAGCGGGCGCTGGAGCACCAGCCCAGTGCGGTGATGTTGTCCTTCGGGGACCCGAGCCCGTTCGCTGAGCGCGTCCGCGCGGCGGGCACGGTGCTGATCCTTCAGGTGACCGATCTGGAGGAGGCCGAACGGGCGGTCGACCTGGGCGCCGATGTCATCGTGGCGCAGGGCACCGAAAGCGGTGGGCATGGGGCCCGACAAGGGCGTTCTACCTTGCCGTTCGTGCCGGTCGTGGTGGATCTGGCGGCACCCGTGCCGGTACTGGCGGCCGGCGGGATCGCCGACGGCCGCGGTGTCGCGGCGGCCCTGGCGCTGGGCGCCGCGGGGGCGCTCGTCGGCACCCGTTTCCAAGCCACGACCGAGGCCCTGGTGGATCCCTCGACCGCCAAGGCGATCGTCGAGGGGCGTGGCGAGGACACCGAGCGCAACAGGGTGCTCGACATCGCCCGAGGCTCGCAGTGGCCGTCGAAGTACAGCGCTCGCACCCTTGGCCACCGCTACCTCGACCAGTGGCGGGGCAGGGAAGCCGAACTCGCCGCAGACCCCAGGGCCAGGCAGGACTACCAGCACGACGTGGCGCAGGGAAACATCCCCTCGCTGCCGATGTGGGCCGGCGAGGCCGTCGACCTGATCACCGACCTGCCCTCCGCAGCCGACCTTGTGACCACCCTGGCCGCGCAGGCTGAAGAAGCACTCGACCGTGCCGGAAGACGCTGACCTGACCGGAACCGACTGGCGGGCGGCGCAGCCACTGGCCGGGACTTGCGGAATTTCTGGTGGCCGCCGTCAACCGCGAAAGCCATGCGCGTACTCTAGATCAGCGATCCGCGTGAGTGATCAGCCCGACGAGCCGTTCCTCCAGATCGTGGTCCGCGCGGCCACCTCGGCCCCAACGACTACGAACACCCACACCACGCCGCCGAGTTCACGCTCGCTGCATGACACACGAACCCGTGTCCACCATCACGTGCCATCGAGGCGATCCAGTCGTCGCGCACTCGCTTGGCCAGGTTCGTCGAGCGCGGCGAGCCGGGCGGCCTCGGGCGCGGCGCGCGGGGTTGTTCACGACCTTTACGCCAGGCGGCAGGCGCTGGGCGGCGGTACGGAGGCGGCTGGCCGACGCCGGCGGGGAGGACGTACGAACTTCCTCGCCGACTCCCTTGGCCGGCTGTGGCGGCACGCCGCCGGCGCGGAAGCCGCGGTCAGGTCCACTCTGACGTGGGCCTCCGCACGGCGTGACTCACCGCGCGGGCCAGTTCCGGGCGGCCCAGGACGTCCGTGCTGTCGAGGAACTGGTCCACAGAGCCGACGGGCGGCAGATTGCGCAGGGCCGGGTCCGTGATACGGGCCGTGAGGGCCTTGGTGAAGCGGTCGGCGCGCAGGACCTGGAAGGGCCTGGAGTGGTAGGGGCGGGTGGCGGGGTCGACCCGGTCCGTCAGGTTCAGCTGGTTGTGCAGGCCCGCGACCGTCTCGTACGCGTGCGCAAGACGCTGCTCGCGGGTGCGCCAGTCCGTGGCGGCGAGGGTGGCGGTGAGGTCGGGGGTGAGGCGGGGGCCCCAGGGGGTGCGAGCGAATGCGCTGCCGAGCCACTTGCTGTAGGGCGGATAGCGGCGGTCCATCAGGAGGCACAGGCGCATGAGGTCGCGCACGAGGCGGGCGGCGACCACGGCGGATCCGAGCTCGTCGCCGACCTCGCCGCAGCGGCCGACGAAGGCTTCCTCCTGGGATATGCGCTGCCACTGGCAGGCCATGACATGGAGCCAGACGTCGTGCGGGTACCAGCGGAGGGCCGTCCGTAAGGGGATGAGCTCGCCGAGGCCGTCGTGGAAGACGGCGCCGCCGGTGGCTTCGGCGAGGAGTTGGGTGGGGGTGGCGAGCCAGTCCGCCGGGGTGATGCCGGACGAGGGGACGAAGCCGAGTACGTCGGTGAACCAGGCCGAGGGGTGGGTGACTTCGACGCGGTGGTGAACGGGGCGGTCGGTGGCCTGCATGACGCGGATGTCGTGGTCACCGGTGGGGGCGAAGTTGGTGGGGTAGCCGTGGAAGGTCTTCGGGAGGTGCTCGGCAAGTACGTGTCTGATGCGTCCCGCGTGCCGGGAGACGTCCCGGCGGCGGAGGAAGAGCTGCAGGCGGGGGCCCCATTCGTGGTCGGCGGAGCGTGGGGTGTCGAAGCCGAGCACCTCGGAGCCGCTGCCCAGGCGTGCTGCGGAGTGAGGGATTCCGGGGGCGGCTTCCTCCAGCAGGGGGCGTACCGCTTCGGTGTAGAAGCGGCGGGAAAGTTCCAGGCCGGGGATGAAGGTCGGCATATTCGTGATGCTCATGCCAGGAAGCCGTGCCCATTTTGTGTCGGGGCATGCGAGGTATTTTCACGTCGTCATTCACCCTGCCTCGTCCGGCCCGTCTCCCAGTGCCGCGAGGGTCTCGCTCGTCAGCCCTCGGCTCGTCGGGCACGGTCCGTGGGACGCCGTGATCGACACGTCCAGCTCTGACCTCGCGCCGCATGACGTCCTGTTGGCCACCACCGCGCTCCGCGGCAAGGCCCAGCGCTGGGTCCATATCTCCACCGTGTCCGTCTACGAAGGGTGGCCGCACCAGCCGTTGACGGATGCCTCGCCGCTGCTCGAGTGCCCCGCGGACGCCGACGAGTGCAGGGCTGCCACCTGGCCGTTGAGGATCATCAGGGCTTGGAGCTGCGCAGGCGCCTGCGTGCGGTCCCTCCGCCGCTCAACCTCCTGGCGCAGAGCGTCGGCCTTCTCGAAAGCCCTCACCGGCGCGAGGCAGTGATAGCTCCGCGCGAGGGTGACGACCTGGTCGTGGAGCCACTACCGTCGGTGGTCTCAGCCACCAGCCCGACCCCCCAGGAAACATGAGCGGACAACAGGCACAGCCCGTCATCGACACACACGTCATCGTTCGCGACGGAGACAAGATCCTCTTCTCGCAGAGGGGCGGACCCTATGGTCGCGGCCGATGGCACATGCCGTCCGGCAAGCTCGACGAGGGCGAGCCTTTGACCGTTGGCGCGGCCCGCGAACTACGCGAAGAAACGGGCATCATCGTCGACCCCGCTCACCTTCGCATGGTCCAGGTGGTGCACCACCGGCAGGGCGAGGACGTCGAGCGGATCGGCTTCTTCTTCGAGGCCACGAAGTGGGAGGGCCGGCCCGTCAACAAGGAGCCGGAGAAGTGCCTCGCACTCGAATGGTTCACCATCCACGACTTGCCCGACGACATCATCGAGTACCCAGAAGCCGGCTTGCTCGGCTATCTGAGCGAGGCCAGTCCCCTCGTTGAGCACGGCTGGAAGTAGCGCGCGTTTCGGGCCAGGCGTACGCGTGCCTGGCCCGACCGCCCGGACCGGCCGCCCCTCCGCTCGGCCTGGCGTCGCGTACGAACTGGGCGCAGTACTCGTTGCAGGCGCCCAACACTTCGAAGTTCCGGCGTGCCTGGCGCAAGCTGAGATCGTGGTGGGGACCGCCGCGCACCTCGTCGGCGTCACGCTCGTCCTGGCCGTCGTCCTCCCAGTAGCAAACGTCGCAGATCTCGAATGCTGCACGCTCGGTCAGGGTGATGAAGCCGCAGCATGGGCAGCGGTACGGCCCGTCCTCGGCGCTCCCACGAACAATCATGAAGGTCACTTCTGCATCCTGGTCGGCAGGTACCGCGGGAGCGATGGCTTTTTGAGCGTTGGCGTGCACGCTTTCCAACTGTGTTGGTGGGGCCTCGGGCAGTGTGAGGGGGCGTTCACCTGCGTTCATGGGCGGTTGGACCGCGAGACCAGCCCGGCGTGCGGTCCTTCATGAACGGCCGTGAACGGGGCTGAATGAGACGGAAACTGACACCACCACAGAGCCGAGCGGCCCAGATGGTCACCGCATAGCGCTCTCAGCTTGGGAAGCTTGGGTCTTCTGGAGGCGGTAACTGTTCTGACCTGGGGTGGGCCTGGAACGGAGTCCGGGTGGCTGCCGACTTGTTCCCCGCTGTTCCCCGCTGTTCCCCGTGGTTCTCTGCGAGATCTGGCACGCATCTGGCACATTCATCCGGTGCCTCGCCGACGCTGCCCAGGCGTGCGCGTTCTACTCGTACACGGTCGCCGCCCGCAGGGCCCGCGCAAAAAAACTCCAGTCACCGTTGGTTGGCAACTCGCGGCCGGCATTGCTGTACCAGCCGTCCGCGTCGTCGATCCATGCAGCCAGGGCCTCCAGGAACCCAGCGATGTCCTGGTTCTCCCACCGCTCGCCCTCCTCGGCTTGGCTGCGGTGCAGGGCACGGACGAAGGACGCAAGGTCTTCTCTACTGCTGACGTGGTCAGGAGACGCGGTCATGCGCGGCACCCTACTCGGTCACGTCCAACTGGGCCGGAGAGGTAGCCCAGGCCACCGAGCGTCTACGCGCCTACGATGCAGGCCATGGGGACATCCGATTCCGCACCACTCATACGCGCCTGTTGGCTCTCATGGCTCGCGGTCGAGACTGTGGATCAGGCGGAGTTGGTGAAGGCCCTCGGCTTGACGGATATACGGGAGACCACCTGGGCCGATGGCGTGGAACTCATCGACGAGGTGGCACACGACGAGGAGGAGCCGTTCTCCACAGTCGTCGTTACTCCACCCATGCAGGGGTGGACCCTGGTCGTCGGACCGTACTTCGGCCTGCCCTATCTGCAGCAGACAGCGCATGTCACTGACCTGTGCCGAGAGTTGAGTGCGTACTTCGGCAAAGCCCAACTCTTCTTCCACAGTGAGCAGAACGACGGGGAGGCCTGGCTGATCGCCGAACGCGGACGGATCCTCAGGCGTTGGATCAGCGAGTACCCGGCGCTCGCCCTGGGCGAACCGTTCGGCGTCGAGCGACAACTCCTCGACGCCTACGGCATCGCGGGCAAGCCCGAGGATCTCGACCCCAGCAGCGACCTGGCCGGCGACTGGGCGGCGACCTGGGGGGATTGCTGGGCGACGACGGTCGCAGAGGAATCCAGCATCAACCCCACCACAGCCACCGCCGATACGGGCTCAATCAGCAGCATGTTGGTGGCAGCCGCTCCACCCTTCGAGTAGGCGCACCGCCTGCCACCGAAGGGGTTGCCGCCGACCACCTTAGGAGTGGGATCGCGTCCTTGCCGGGTGGTGCCCGGCGCTGCCGCGCGGTGCTGTTTCCCCTGGTCGGAACGGCACGGCGAGCCACTTGATCCGGCTCATGCCGCCCTGTGTCGGACCGTCCGCTCACGCATCGCTCACGCGCTGTTGGCTGCCGAGCAGCGCCTGGTCAGACCTGCCCGAGGTCGATCTCCACCGGGAACGGGGCCACTACCTTGAGGACGCCGGTGAACACGTCTCCGTCCCGGTAGGTCTTCGTCGCGGGGTCGAGAACGTAGGTGTACACGAGAGGAACGCCTGTCGCGGCCTGCTCGATCCGCCAGTAGAAGCCGATGCCTGCCTTGGCGTACTGGTCAACCTTCACGATCCGGTCGGTGGTCTCCGAACCTGGCGACACCACCTCCGCGACCAGCAGCACGTGCTCGGGGCGGGTTGGGGTGATGTCGATGGTGTCTGCCTGGTACACGACGACGTCGGGGCGGCGATTGGTGAGCGGGACGTCCTGAAGCCGGACGTCGAAGTCGGTGTCGGCGTTCCATTCCGGGCCCGCGGCGGCATCCAGGGCGTTCGCCAGAATCCGGGCCAGACGGTTGTGCCGCTTGGACGCACTCGGACTCACGACGACCATCCCGTCCACGATCTCGATACCGGCGCACTGCTCCTCGGACCACGACTCGTACTCCTCCGCCGTGATCTGCTCATGCATCCACGCCGGGGCCATCATCTCGGCCGTCATGAAGCACCTCCCGGACACTGTGCCGCGGGCCCGATCCCGCTGGATCGAGCGTACTGTCTGCCGTCCGCCCGGCACGCTGATCTCGCTCACGTCCCCTCCGTCGGTCGGCATCCGACCAGCGAGCCCACGACAGGCGAGGAACCAGTGCTGGCCCGCGGAACGTCCCGGGTCGGCAGCCGCGCCGTCGTCGAAGGACTGTACGGAGCGTTCACGACGCTGCGCCGGGCTACTGAACGAGGTGCGCCCCACCTGGTTGCCCTACGGAACGGACACCCGCTCACCGGCGAACCGGCGAGGGCGGCACCCCGCCCGTTCAGCCCCGGCAGCCTGCAGACGCTGGTCCCCGACATCACCGAACGCGACGTCTGCGGCCGGGCTGTGCTCGCCGGCCTATGAGACCTGCGGGCCTCCGCACGACAGGTGCACGTCGAAGAGTTCGGTCTGGCCTGAACCGGAAAGGGTCCCGACGTCCAGACCTGGGCGCAGCCCCGCCTCCAGGCTGAGCAGCATCCGGTCGCTCACGTAAAACGGCCCCGGACGAGGAGTCCGAGGCCGATTAGAGCGCCTCCCTGTGGGAGAACCCCCAGGTGCGGCGTAACACGTTGTGCCCCCGGCAGGATTCGAACCTGCGACACCCGCTTTAGGAGTTCGATCTCCGTCGCGTCTGGCGGACTCCAACTGTGGGCATTCAGGCCGTCGGCGGCCACTGAACACTGCGGCTGTCCATGCCCGTTGATGTCAGCGGTGGATGTCAGCGCAGGGCCGCACCCTGCGCGGCCAGTCCGGCGGTCAGGTTGCGCTGGTGGACCGATTTGCCACCTCGGTCGCACCAAGAGTCAGCGAGTCCGGGATGGCCCGGTAATCCCGGTAGTGGACGCTGCCGCCGACCGCGCCCTGACACGCCGAGCCGCCGCGCTCGCGCCGGCCACCACACAAATACTCAAGATCACTTAGGCCACGGGCCACGGCGGCACAGCCGCGAGCGGCCGCCGGACACGCCGCCCGGCCGCGTACCCCCCGATCCCCAGGCCGATCCCGACCAGGGTCTGCACGATCCCGAGGACCCCGAGCGCCACCAACACCGCTGGCACAGTGAAACCCTTCTGCACGCGCCCGAGCACCCCGGAGGCCGCGACGCTGCCCGACTGCTCGTCGAGGAAGAACCGCGAGTCGTTCGAGTTCCCCCGGTGGTCGCCCAGCAGGAACAACCGCCCGTCCGGCACCTGCACGTCGTACGGTCCGGTCCCCGGGTTCACTTCGCCGCGCATCACATACGGTTCGTCGACCGGCTTCCCGTTCACCGTGATCCGATTCCCGTCGCACACCACGTGATCGCCGCCCAATCCGATGACCCGCTGCAGGACCGGTCCGCCCTGATAGCGATCGGGCACTTGGACCAGTACGACATCACCCCTGCGTATCTCGCCCGCGTCGATCCGCTCGATGACCAGCCGCTCGCC
Organism: Streptomyces sp. SD15; assembly: GCF_054462255.1. NCBI lineage: Bacteria > Bacillati > Actinomycetota > Actinomycetes > Kitasatosporales > Streptomycetaceae > Streptomyces > Streptomyces sp. SD15. The sequence goes on from NZ_JBTLMO010000025.1 coordinate 93,483, forward strand.
CGAACGGTACGTGGGCTCCATCGCCTCGCTCATGACGGTGACCCCCTGGTAATTCGTGAGGAAGTACCCGATGCCCCCCAGCGCCAGGACCAGCCCGAGTGGCACCAGCACCCAGGCCGCGACTCCCAGCCCGCTGCCCACTCGCCGCTGCTGCATGAAAACCCCTCCCTTGAACCGCCCGAGGCCGGGCGGACCAGCAGAGGCTAAGCGGTCTCGGGGCGGGAACGCACCTCACTCCCCAAGGCCGCATAGGTCGGTGGAGTCTTTGGCCCAGTCAAGTGCTGGCGCAGGGGCCCTGGAGCACCAGTTCGGAAGACGCCGTGTGCAGACCGCGGCTGACCTGCCAAGTTCCTGACCTGGTCCGGAGCGCGACTGTCGCCGCTGTTCCCCGTCGGTCCCCGGAAGATCCCGCCGGACCGGGCATGGAACGGGCACGCCCGCCACAACCCCCTCCGCGGGGCTCAGTAGCCGAAGAAGTGACGCGGCACCTTCCTGACCTGCACGCACTCCAGCCGCCGCCCTTCTGGCCTGCGGGTCAGCGGTCGGCGGCTGTCGTCGCCTGTCATCGTTGAGTACCCTCGCACGGCCCAGGGACGGCCCCAGTTGGATGTATCGGGGTCACGGCCACCGTCTGGCTGTTCTCAGGGGGTGTCAGCACCGGGTGGCAGGATGCCGTGCCATGACCGCACCGATCAGTGAGTCGTGGACGCGAATCGAGAACTGGCTGGCCGAGCACGCGCCGGCGACCTACGCCGCGCTGGCGCCGCCCGCGGATCCGGCGGACATCGCCGCAGTCGAACGCGTCATCGGCCGGCCACTGCTGAAGCCCTTGGTGATGTCGCTGCTGCGGCACGACGGTCTCCTCAACCAGCGATTCTCGCTGCTGCCAGGGTTCTACAGACCGATGAGTGCACGCGAGATAGCGGCTGCGTGGCAACTTCTCACCGGCTTCTACGACAAAGGCACTGCGGATGAGAAAGGAGAGGAGGCGGACTACGACTTCATGAAGATTGGGGCCAGCAGCGTGCTGTACGGACATCCGCAGTTGATCCCCATCGCGCGGGACCTCGGCGGGGGTCACCTCGTCTTGGACCACCGTCCCGAGATCGACCGGGGGCGCGTCCACGAAGCCGAGGCCGTGGAAGGCATTATGCGCGTATCACACGAGATGTGGACGTCCCTGCCGGTGCTCATGGAGGCGATCGCCACGTCTCTCGAGACCTCCCAGCCCCTCAACGACTACACACCGGTAGTGGACGAGGAACAAAGGCTGTACTGGGACTTCATACCGCTGCGCAGTGACCGGACCTTGCATCGGTCATGACACAGCAGCGGATAGTGAGGTCGGTGGAGTCTCAATGGGCGAGTCAAACGGGCGGGGCGTCGCCCATCGGTTGAGGGCGGCGCCCCGCCTGGGACAGGTTCGAGCCTCATCGCAGCAACGCCAGAGGGTCCTTACCTACCCGGTAAGGACCCTCTGACCTGCTACCTAGCTGTCGGGGTGGCGGGATTTGAACCCACGACCTCTTCGTCCCGAAGCAACTTGGGATGGCAGTCGCGCGTCGGTCATCTATGGATGATCTCACTCGCCCGGTGTAGATCACCGCTTTAGGAGAGCAGGGGTCTGGGGACGGAGCCCCCAGGAAAGGGATGGGTCGGGTAGGGCGGCCGGGGCGAGGGAACGGCTTTGGGGCTACGCGGTCAAGGGGAACTCGGAGCCCAGCGCGTGGAAGACCGCCGTGTTGAGGGCGAATGCCCGCTTGCACTCAGTGATGATCCGCTGCTGCTCCAGATCGTCGGCGAGGACTCCGTCCAGCAGCTCGCGGTAACTCCGCTTGAACGCCGCCGGGTTGGTGATGTCCTCGAAGACGTAGAAGCGGACCCCGTCGCCCTTCCTGACGAAGCCCCAGGTCCGCTCGGCCTTGTCGCGGACGATCTGGCCGCCGGAGAGGTCGCCGAGGTAGCGGGTGTAGTGGTGGGCGACGTAGCCGCCGGGCCAGGTACGGGCACACTCCGTGACGCGGGCGGCGTAGGCCTGGGTCGCGGGCAGGGCGGTGAGCGTCGCGCGCCAGTCGGGGCCCCGGAGATGGGCCAGGTCGCGCTCCAGCGCGGTGCGACGCAGCAGCTCGGGCTGGATGAACGGCCCGGCCACCGGATCGGACGCCAGCCGCTCGGTCTCCGCCTCCAGTGCCTCGTACACGAACCACAGTTGCTCGGTGTAGCGCGCGTACGCCTCGACGCCGAGCCTGCCGCCGAGCAGGTCGCTCATGAACGTCGAGGTGTTCGCCTCCATGTGCAGCTCGTGCGAAGCGGTGCGGAGGAGAGTCGAGAAGGGGGTGCTCGACGTGTCCGTCGCGTTCATGGGGCCTCCGGTGCCGAAGGGGGAGGGGCGAGAGTCACTGACATTTTCTATGGTTAGGCTTACCTAAGTCAACCTTGTTCCCGACATCCTGTCGGTAAAAACGTACCCGGATTCCCGATCAGACCCACATAAGAAGGCAGACCCTGCCTGAAGAAGTCGGACCACATGAGAAAGCCCGCCCTGTGGACAGGGCGGGCTGAAGCGGTGGAACGACGTCCGCTACGGCAGGGTCAGGATCTCCGCGCCGCTGTCCGTCACCACCAGCGTGTGCTCGAACTGCGCCGTCCGCTTACGGTCCTTCGTCACGACGGTCCAGCCGTCGTCCCACATGTCGTACTCATGCGTACCGAGCGTGAGCATCGGCTCGATGGTGAAGGTCATTCCGGGCTGGATGACCGTCGTCGCGTGCGGGCTGTCGTAGTGCGGAACGATCAGCCCGGAGTGGAAGGACGAGTTGATCCCGTGTCCGGTGAAGTCCCGGACCACGCCGTAGCCGAAGCGCTTGGCGTACGACTCGATGACACGGCCGATGATGTTGATCTGGCGGCCGGGCTTGACCGCCTTGATCGCGCGGTTGAGGGACTCGCGGGTCCGCTCGACGAGGAGCTTCGACTCGTCGTCGACGTCGCCGACGAGGTACGTCGCGTTGTTGTCGCCGTGGACGCCGCCGATGTACGCCGTCACGTCGAGGTTGACGATGTCGCCGTCCCGCAGCACCGTGGAGTCGGGGATGCCGTGGCAGATGACCTCGTTGACGGAGGAGCACAGCGACTTGGGGAAACCGCGGTAGCCGAGGGTGGAGGGGTAGGCGCCGTAGTCGCACATGTACTCGTGTGCGACCCGGTCCAGCTCGTCCGTGGTGACGCCGGGCGCGATCAGCTTGGCGGCCTCGGCCATCGCCCGCGCGGCGATCCGCCCGGCGACCCGCATCGCCTCGATCGTCTCGGGGGTCTGCACCTCCGGACCGGTGTACGGCGTGGGGGCGGGCTTGCCCACGTATTCGGGGCGCCTGATGTTTCCCGGGACGGGACGGGTGGGAGAGAGCTCTCCTGGTGCAAGCAGCGACTGGCCAGACATGCCAGCGAGTCTAACCAGCGGGCATGGGGGACCATTGTCCGTGGCGAAAGGAGCCGGTCATGGCCCTCTTCAAGAAGCGGACCGTCGGCAAGCCCGGCGAGTGGTACTACTGCCTGGTTCACCAGAAGGTCGAGGAGGGCCCCGAGTGCCCCGCCAAGGACCGCTTCGGCCCGTACACCACCCGTCAGGAGGCCGAACAGGCGATGCAGACCGCCCAGGAACGCAACCTGGAGTGGGAGACGGACCCCAAGTGGCACGACGCGACGGCACCGGACCCGGACGGGGACCGGGACTGAGGCAGTCGGGATCGCTGAGACGGCCGGGATCGCTGACACAAGCCGGGATCGCTGAGACAGTCGGGACCGCTGAGACAGCCGGGACTGGCGAGGCAAGCGGGACCGACGAGGCCACCGGGACCTGGCGAGGCCACCGGGACCGGCGAGGCGAGCGGGACTGAACGAGGCGACCGGGACCGACGAGACGGCTGAGACCAGCGAGACGGGTGCGACAGCCGGGGCCGACTCGGCCCTCGGGCGGGAACCTGGTTCGGCGCCGGATTCCGGACCCAAGGGCGGCGAACCCGAGGCCCCGTCCGGCGTCCTACCACCGAGCCGTCGGCGGCGCCGTCAGCTGGTCCGCGAGCCGGGAGAGCCGGTCGCGGAAACGGCGGCGGCCCCGGGGCGAGGGCAGCGAGTTCTCCCCGGCCGCCGCGCTGACGAGGTGCTGAACGGTGTCGAGGTCGAGCTCCTGACCCGGCGGCACGGTCAGGGACTCGTGCGCCATCGCCCCCAGCTCGCGGTCCCCGGCGTCGAGCGCGAACACCGTCGCCCCGGCCCGCCGGGCGTCGTGGATCCGCTCCAGCAGCGGCGCCCCGGGCGCGGACGGGGACACCACGAGCAGGCTCTCCCCGCGGCGTGCGGCCTCGACGCGGCCGAGTCCCACCGCGAGGTGGGCCGGGTCCGAGTCCCGCGCCCCGTGCCGCACCAGCGTCGGCGACAGCTCCGGCGTGCCCGACCACGCCGCCTCGTCCACCAGATGCGCGGCCAGATGCCATGGCTCGTACTCCGCCGTGCCCACGAGCAGCAGCCCGCCCCCGTACGTCACCACGGACCCCCGCAGGGCTCCCGCGAACCGCCGCGTGGCACCCAACCACTCGGTCCCGGCGAGAACTTCGCGCAACAACGCCACCCGTACGGCATCCATACGACCGCATCCTGCCGCAACCGGCCACTCGTGATGAGGAGTTCACCACGAATTCGCCCGACGTGGGCAAGGGGCCCAGTCACCGGAGAGATCACCGATAACGACGTCGCACGAGGAGTCCGCCCATGGCACTGGTCACCGTCCCCTTCCGCGCGGGCCGTGAGGGATACGCGAGTTACCGGATCCCCGCGGTGGTCCGCACCGCCTCCGGCACCCTCCTCGCCTTCTGCGAGGGCCGGGTCGACTCCGCCCGCGACCACGGCCACATCGACATCGTGCTGAAGCGGTCGACGGACGGCGGCCGCACCTGGGGGCCGCTCCAGGCCGTCGCGAACAACGGCACCGACCTCGCCGGCAACCCCGCCCCCGTCGTCCTCGACACCGGCCGCGTCCTGCTCGTGCACGTCCGCGCGGCCGCCTCCGTCACCGAGGACGAGATCCGGCGCGGCAAGGTGAACGACGTCGACGGGCGCCGGGTGTGGGTGCAGCACAGCGACGACGACGGAGTCACCTGGACGGGCCTGCAGGAGATCACCAAGTCGGTGAAGAAGGCGGGCTGGCGTTGGTACGCCACCACGCCCGGCCACGCCCTCCAGCTCAGCACCGGCCGGGTCGTCGTCCCCGCCAACCACAGCGTCCCGCCCACCGGCACCGACGTCGGTGACGAGCCCCAGTACTACGGCGGCCACTGCCTGCTCAGCGACGACCGCGGCGAGACCTGGTCCATCGGCTACGTCGACGACAGCGCCACCGGCTACGTCAACGCCAACGAGACCACCGCCGCCGAACTCCCCGACGGCCGCGTCTACTTCAACACCCGCACCCAACACTCCAACCCCCGCCCGCCCTCCCCGCCACCCGGCAACCGCGCCGACGCCCACTCCGAGGACGGCGGCAGGACCCTCGTCAAGCCCTTCCGCCCGCAGGCCGGCCTGGCCGGCCCCGTCTGTCAGGCCGGCGTCCTCCAGCTCCGCGACCCCGACCTGCTCCTCTTCTCCGGCCCCGCCGCCCCCGCCGCCCGCGCCCTGATGACCCTCCGCGCCTCCGTTGACAACGGCAGGACCTGGCGGTCGGCGTTCACGGTCGACGGCCTGCCCGCCGCGTACTCCGACCTCGTCCGTGTCGACGCGTCCACGGTCGGACTTCTCTACGAGACGGGCGACTTCGGCGCGTACGAGACCATCACCTTCCGCGGGGTGCCCGTGACGGAGCTCACCTGAGCCGGTGGGAGAGCCGGGGCGGACGTAAAGTCGGCCCATGACCTCTACCGACAGTGCACAGAAGGCCCCCGCCAAGGACCCCTGGGACCTTCCCGACGTGTCCGGGCTCGTCGTCGGCGTGCTCGGCGGCACCGGCCCGCAGGGCAAGGGCCTCGCCTACCGGCTCGCCAGGGCCGGCCAGAAGGTGATCATCGGCTCCCGCGCCGCGGAGCGCGCGCAGAGCGCCGCCGAGGAGCTCGGGCACGGCGTCGAGGGCGCCGACAACGCCGAGTGCGCGCGCCGCAGCGACATCGTGATCGTCGCCGTACCGTGGGACGGGCACGGCAAGACCCTGGAGTCCCTGCGCGAGGAGCTGGCCGGCAAGCTCGTCGTCGACTGCGTCAACCCGCTCGGCTTCGACAAGAAGGGCGCGTACGCCCTGAAGCCCGAGGAGGGCAGCGCCGCCGAGCAGGCCGCCGTCCTGCTCCCGGACTCGCGCGTCACGGCCGCCTTCCACCACCTCTCCGCCGTCCTGCTCCAGGACCCGGAGATCGAGGAGATCGACACCGATGTGATGGTCCTCGGTGAGGAGCGCGCCGATGTGGAGATCGTGCAGGCGCTGGCCGGACGCATCCCCGGCATGCGCGGAGTCTTCTCGGGCCGGCTGCGCAACGCCCACCAGGTCGAGTCGTTGGTCGCGAACCTGATCTCCGTGAATCGGCGCTACAAGGCGCACGCGGGCCTGCGGGTCACCGACGTATAGAGGTGTGACGTATAGAGGGTGTACGGGCATGGGGGACACTGGACGCCGTAAAACGTCCTCGTCCGTCCGTCAGGAGTCGACCCCCATGCCCCGCCTCGCCCTCTACGCGCTCGCTGTCTGTGTCCTCGCCGTCGCCGCGGCCGTCGTCTCCTTCGTCCAGGGCAGCTGGCTGGGGATCGTGTGGGTGCTGCTGGCCGGGCTGTCGTCCAACATGTGCTGGTACTACGCGCGGCGCGGCAGGTCCGTCAGTTGACCGAGCAGAACTCGTTGCTGCCCTGCCAGAAGCGGAAGAGCTCCTGACCGCAGTACGTCTCCAGGTCGCTGATCCCCAGGCTGCCCAGGACCGAGTCGACCAGGTCGAAGAACGCGCTGTTGACCGACGGGACCCACAGCAGCGCGAACACGAACAGCAGGCCGAACGGCGCGAACGGCTCCACCTGGCGCTTGATGTTGTACGACAGCCAGGGCTCGATGACGCCGTAGCCGTCCAGGCCCGGCACCGGCAGGAAGTTCAGGATCGCGGCCGAGACCTGGAGCAGCGCCAGGAAGGCGAGGGCGTACTGGAAGTCGCGCGGCACGCCGTCCAGGGCGTCCAGCCAGAACGGCGCCGTGCAGACGATCGCGAACAGGACGTTCGTCAGCGGGCCCGCCGCCGAGATCAGGCTGTGCTTCCAGCGGCCCCGGATCCGGCTGCGCTCGATGAACACCGCGCCGCCCGGCAGACCGATCCCGCCCATGATCACGAAGAGCACGGGCAGCACGATGCTCAGCAGGGCGTGCGTGTACTTCAGCGGATTCAGCGTCAGATAGCCCTTGGCGCCGATCGAGATGTCGCCGCTGTGCAGCGCGGTGCGCGCGTGCGCGTACTCGTGCAGACAGAGCGAGACGATCCAGGCGGCCGTCACGAACAGGAACACGGCCACGCCGGGCTGCTCGGCGAAACCGGTCCATGTCGCCCAGCCGGTCACCGCCGTGACGGCCACGATCCCGACGAAGACGGGGCTGATCCTCCGGTCGCTACGGCGGGTCGCGGCGGTGGTCATGGGGCTCCCTGGACTGGTGCGCGTGTGCTGGGCCTGCCCGACCGTACCGGGCTCATGCCGAAAACGTCTCGCGATCGGCCATTGGTTCCGGAGAAGGTGGGGGCGTGAGGGGCGCGGGGGCGCCCGCGACCGACGGCCGTCATGTGAGGGCAGTCACGTGACGGCGACCACCTGACGGCACCAGAGACAATGGACCCCGTGCATTACCGCATTCTCGGCACCACCCAGGCACTTCGCCCCGACGGCACGGCCGTCCCGGTCGGCGGGGCGCGGCTGCGTGCCCTGCTGACCGTGCTCGCGCTGCGGCCAGGCAGGACCGTGCCCGCGGCCGTCCTGGTCGACGAGGTGTGGGACGGCGACCCGCCCGCCGACGCGCCCGGTGCGCTGCAGGCGCTGGTCGGGCGGTTGCGCAGGGCGCTCGGGCCGGACGCGGTGGACTCGGCGGACGGCGGCTACCGGCTCGCCGCGGCGGCCGACGACATCGACCTGCACCGTTTCGAGCGGCTGGCGGGCGAGGGTATCCGTGCGCTCGCCGACGGCGACCCCGCGAAGGCGGCCGCGGTCCTCGACGACGCCCTCGGCCTGTGGCGCGGCCCCGCCCTCGCCGACCTCCCGGACCGCACCGCCGAGGCGGCCCGCTGGGAGACCCGCCACCTCGATGTGCGCCGCGCCCAGCTCACCGCGGCCCTCGCCCTCGGCCGCGCCGAGCAGTCCCTGCCCGAACTCATCGCCCTGTGCGACCTCCACCCCCTGGACGAGCCCCTCCACGCCCTGCGCCTGCGCGCCCTGCGCGACGCCGGCCGTCCCGCCGAGGCCCTCGCCGCGTACGAGTCGGTGCGCGGGCTGCTGGCCGACCGTCTGGGCTCGGACCCGGGGCCCGAACTGCGCTCCCTGCACAGGGAGTTGCTGGCGCCGGCCGATGGGGACGCCGCGGCGGGGCATGGCCAGGGTGTGCACGGCGGGGGCACCTGGAACACCGCCGCGCACCGCGCCGGTCAAGACGGTTCTGGCGTCCGGACCGCGGGAGCCGGCACCCCGGCCCCCGACGGAGGAGGCGCGGCGCAAGCGGTGGGGCGGGACGGAGCCACCGGTCGGGCCGCCACCCCGTCCGGCGCGCGCGTGAGCGGCTCGGCGGCGGCCGGCGCCCGAACTCCGGCCCCGGGCGCCTCCCCGCGCCGCGACGGCGCCCCCGCCCCCGCCCCCGCGGAAGGCACCACCCCCGCGGAAACCGACGCTTCCCCCGCCGAAGGCAGCGCCGCCCCCGCCCTGGGGTCCGCCGACCTCTCCCGTACCCGTCCCACCCCCACACCCCCGCCCCCCGGAAACCTCCGCGCCCGTCTCACCTCCTTCGTCGGGCGGGCGGCCGACATCGACACCATCCGGAGTGACCTCGCGTCCGCCCGGCTCGTGACGTTGCTCGGGCCGGGCGGGGCCGGGAAGACGCGGCTGTCGCAGGAGGCGGCGGAGGCCGTGGCGTACGCGGCGCGGGACGGGGTGTGGCTGGCCGAACTCGCCCCGGTCGACGACCCGGAGGCCGTACCCGAGGCCGTACTCACCGCCGTAGGAGCGCGCGAGACCGTGCTGCGCGGCGCCGGCGCCGAGGAGATGCGGGCCGTCGACCGGCACGACGACCCCCTCAGCCGACTCGCCGAGCACTGCGCCAGGCGCCGCATGCTGCTGATCCTCGACAACTGCGAGCACGTCGTGGACGCCGCCGCGCATCTGGTCGAGGAGCTGCTGGAGAGGTGTCCGGAGCTGACGGTGCTCGCCACCAGCCGTGAACCCCTCGGCGTACCGGGGGAGTTGCTGCGGCCGGTGGAGCCGCTGCCGCAGCCGTTCGCGTTGCGGCTGTTCGCCGACCGGGGGGCCTCCGCGCGGCCCGGTTTCCGGATCGAGGACGACCCGGACGCGGTCGCCGAGATCTGTCGCCGCCTCGACGGGCTGCCGCTCGCCATCGAACTCGCCGCGGCCCGGCTGCGGATGCTCACCCCGCGGCAGATCGCCGACCGGCTCGACGACCGGTTCCGGCTGCTGACCTCCGGCAGCCGTACCGTGCTGCCGCGCCAGCAGACCCTGCGGGCCGTCGTCGACTGGTCCTGGGACCTTCTCGACGAGGACGAACGAGACGTCCTGCGGAGGCTGTCCGTCTTCGCGGGCGGCTGCGACCTCGCCGCCGCCGAGGCGGTCTGCGGGCCCGCCGTGCTGGAGGCGCTCGGTTCGCTCGTCGACAAGTCCCTGGTCGTGGCCGCGCCTTCGAACGACGCGGGGATGCGCTACCGGCTCCTGGAGACCGTCGGCGAGTACGCGGGCGAGCGGCTCGACGAGGCCGGGCAGCGTGCCGCCGCCGAGCGCGCCCATCTCACCTACTACCGCGAACTCGCCCGCACCACCGACCCTCAACTGCGTGGCTCCGGCCAGCGCGCCGCGATCGAGCGGCTGGAACGGGAGTCGGAGAACGTCCGCGCCGCCCTCCAGCACGCGGTCGCCACACAGGACGAGCAGGAGGCACTCTGCCTGGTGCTCTCGCTGACCTGGTACTGGCAGATGCGCGACCTGCGCCTGATGGCCCGCCACTGGTCCCGCGAGGTCATGGCGCTGGGCCCCGACCCCTTCACGGAGCCCGTCCGACCGGCCGCCCCACTGCGCGAGAGTTGCACGGACGCCCCGCCGCCGATGCGCCCCGAAGTCCTGGAAGAGGCCCGCCGCGGCGTGCACCTCGTCCATCTCGCCTGCATGGACATGGACCTGGCGGCCTGGGAGACCCCGCAGGCCAAGCAGAAACTGCGCGTCATCAGCCAGACCTACCGGCCGGGCCTCCCGCAGACCTGCCGCACTCCCGGCACTCTCTGGTTCTACGCCGTGCTCCTGACCGGCGACATGGACCGGATGCGCTCCGTCATCGACGAGACCGTCCGCACCTGCCGCGAACTCGGCTACGACTGGGAACTCGCCTCCGCCCTCCAGCTGCGCGCCAACATCCTCGCCAACCGTGCCAGTTGGGCGGGCGACGCGACCCGCGACGCCAATGAGGCACTGGACCTGTTCACCGGGATGGGAGACTCCTGGGGCGCCGCCGAGGCGCTGTCCGCCCGCGGCGAATCGAATGAGCGCCGGGGCGAGTACGAGCTCGCCGCCGCGGACTACGCGGAGGCGATCACACACGCCGAACGGCTCGGCGCGCACGCCCAGACGGCCGTGCTCAGCGCCCGCCTCGGCGGCGTGCTCATCGAGGGCGGCGACGCCGAGCGCGGTGAGCGCATGCTGTGGGACGTCCTGGCGAAGGTCGAGGGAATCCTCAGCGAGGCCATGCCCGCCTCCCGGCTGTTCCTGGCGATGTGGCTCGGCCGCACCGGCCGGATCGCCGAGGCGCGCGAGCAGATGCGCCTGCTGCGCGCGAACTTCGAAGGCGTCAACTTCGTGGTCTTCGACGGTTTCGTGCTGGGCGTCGAGGCCTTGCTGGACGCGCGCGAAGGGCAGTACGCGGCAGCCTTGGAGAAGGTGCGGACGGCGATGGCACGGGCGGGTGACACGCTGTCGCAGATGATCGCGCCGCACCTGCCCTCCGCGCATCTGACCACCGCCGCCATCGCCATCATGGGCGAGGACGGCGGGCGCCGCGCCCCCGACGCGGCCCGGCTCCTCGGTGCCGCCGACCATCTGCTGCCGGCCGACCACTTCGTGGGCCCGACGGAGGACGAGGTGCGCGCCCGGGCCGAGGCCGACGTGCGGGCCGTGCTCGACCCCGCGACGTTCGAGGCCGCGTACGCCGAGGGCGGCGGGCTCTCCGTGGAGGAGGCCGCCGCCCTCATCTGACGCGGACCGGGGTTGCCCGACTTCAGCTCTTGGTACGGAACTTGTGGACGGCTATCGGCATCATGACCGCGGTGAGGCCGACCGCCCAGATCAGCGTCACCAGCACGTCGTGGGCGATCGGCTGGCCGCCGTTCATCAGGCCGCGGGCCGCGTCCGCCAGCGACGAGAGCGGGTTGTAGTCGGTGAAGGCCTGGAGCCAGCCGGGCATGGTGTCGGTCGGGGCGAAGATGGACGAACCGAACTGCAGAGGGAACAGCACGAGAAACCCCATTGCCTGAATCGACTGGGCGTTCTTCATCACCACGCCCATGGTCAGGAAGATCCACATGATGCCGAAGCCGAAGACCGCCGCGAGACCGATGGCGGCGAGCAGCCCGGCGACGTTCGACACGGACAGGCCGAGGATGAAGCCCACCGTGAGCAGCACGGTCGTGGCGACCAGCATGCGGCCGATCTCGACCACGATCTTGGCGATCAGGACCGAGGAGCGGGCGATCGGCAGGGACCGGAAGCGGTCCATCACGCCCGTCTGGAAGTCCTGGCTGAAGCCGGTGCCGACCCCCATGGCGATGTTCATGCCCATCATCGCCATCAGGCCGGGGACCACGTAGTTGACGTACTCGTCCTGGTTGCCCTTGCCCGCGATCGAGCCGCCGAAGACGAACACGAACAGCAGACAGAAGACGATGGGCATCAGGATCGCGTCGAACATCGACTCGGGGTCCTGGCGGATCCACAGCAGGTTGCGGCGGACCAGGGCGCCGATGTGGCGCAGGTTGGCGCGCAGACCGATCCGGCCGTCCGCGAGCTCGGCGGTGGCGGGCGGGGTCAGGGTGGCGGCGCTCATACGGCGACCTCCGCGAACTCGGGGGAATCGGGGGACTTGGCGGCGGCGTCCTGTGGGGCACTGGCCTTGTGGCCGGTGAGGGACAGGAACACCTCGTCCAGGCTGGGCAGTTCGGTGGCGATCCCGCCGAGCGTGATGCCGCGGGCGGCGAGCGCGCCGACCACCGCGGTCAGCTGCTCGTCGCTGAGGATCGGGACGAGCACGGTGCCGGTCTCGACGTCCACGGTCGCGCTGCCCGGGCCGGTGAGGCCGAACTCGTCGAGCGCCAGCGCCGTCGGGCGCAGCTCCAGCGGGTCGGCCGGGCGGATGCGCAGCGTACGGCCGCCGACCCGCGCCTTCAGCTCGTCGATGCGGCCGCTCGCGATGACCTTGCCGCGGTCGACGACCGTCAGCTCGGAGGCCAGCTGCTCGGCCTCCTCCATGTACTGGGTGGTGAGCAGCACGGTGGCGCCGTCGGCGACCATGCGCTTGACCTCCTGCCAGACCTCGTTACGCGTACGCGGGTCGAGTCCGGTCGTCGGTTCGTCCAGGAACAGGACGGCCGGGTTGCCGATCATGGAGGCGGCCAGATCGAGCCGGCGGCGCATACCCCCGGAGTACGTCGACGCCGGGCGCTTGGCGGCCTCGGTGAGCGAGAAGCGCTCCAGCAGCTCGTCGGCGCGGCGACGGGCGTCCTTGCGGGACAGGTCGAGCAGCCGCCCGATCATGTACAGGTTCTCCCAGCCGGGGAGCTTCTCGTCCACGGAGGCGTACTGGCCGGTGAGGCCTATCACGCGGCGCAGCTGGCGGGGCTGGCGCAGCACGTCGTAGCCGGCCACCGTCGCCTGGCCGGAGTCGGGGGTGATGAGGGTGGACAGGATGCGCACGAGGGTGGTCTTGCCGGCGCCGTTGGGACCCAGCACGCCGAGGACGGTGCCCTCGTGGACGTCCAGGTCCACGCCGTCCAGTGCCTTGGTCTCGCCGTAGTGCTTGACCAGCCCCCGCACGGTGACGGCACCCCTGGTGCCGATGCCGGGGTTCTTGTCGATTCGCGTCATGCCGACAAAGATGCCAGCCGCCACCGACAACCCACCGACAAGCCGCCGACAGACCGCCTACAGGGGCGTACGGTCGCCGATATATCGTCGGCAGCGGCCTCATCGGAAACGGCGACAGCCCGCCGACGGGGGATTTCGGCGGGCTGCCTTCGTGCCACAGTGGCTCAGGGGCTGCTGGGTCCTAGTGGACGGAGTGCTCTTCCAGCGGGAACGTTCCGCCGACGACGTCATCGGCGAACGCCTTCGCCGCGTTGCCCATGACCTGGCGCAGATCGGCGTACTGCTTGACGAACTTCGGCACCTTGCCGCCGGTCAGGCCGAGCATGTCGGTCCAGACGAGGACCTGCGCGTCGGTCTGCGGACCCGCGCCGATGCCGACCGTCGGGATGTGCAGGGTCCGCGTGACCTCGGCGGCGAGCTCCGCCGGGACCAGCTCCAGGACGACGGCGAAGGCGCCCGCGTCCTGGACCGCCTTGGCGTCGCGCAGCAGCTGCTGGGCGGCCTCCTCGCCGCGGCCCTGGACGCGGTAGCCCATGGCGTTCACGGACTGGGGCGTGAGCCCGATGTGGGCCATGACGGGGATACCGGACTCGACCAGCAGCTCGATCTGGCGGTGCGAGCGCTCGCCGCCCTCCAGCTTCACCGCGCCGACCCCGGCCTCCTTGACCAGGCGGGTGGCCGAACGCAGGGCCTGGACCGGGCCTTCCTGGTACGACCCGAAGGGCAGGTCGGCGACGATCAGGGCGCGACTGGTGCCCCGTACCACCGCGGCCGACAGCATCGTCATCTCGTCGAGGGTGACGGGCACGGTCGTCTCGTACCCGAGGTGGCAGTTGCCCGCAGAGTCGCCGACGAGCATGACCGGGATGCCGGCCTCGTCGAAGACGGACGCGGTCATCGCGTCGTACGCGGTGAGCATGGGCCACTTCTCGCCGCGCTCCTTGGCGGCGGCGATGTCGCGAACAGTGATACGGCGCGTGCCCTTCCCCCCGTACAGCGCCTTGCTGCCGTCGGAGGGCTTGGTCGGGGCAGCCGAAAGCTGCGTCATTGCAACGGCTCCTTACGTCATCTCGAGGCGCCCTGACGGCGTCCCCGGATCGCCTCCATGGTGGCACCTCGTGCCACCGCGTGCCAGACCGGGGCGCGGACATGCGTCTGCGCCTCCACTCGCCGCACAAGGTCTCGGTGTCGCCGGGCAAGGTCTCCGCAGAAGTCGTAGGGTCTCTGTAAAGGATTTACGATACGATACGGTTCCGTATCGAATCTCGTTAGGGTCTGCCCCATGACGACTTCCGCTGCCGCCGCCGAACGGCGGGTGCCTGAAACGGTGCACAGGCGCCGCTGGGTCATTCTCGGCGTGCTCATGCTCAGCCTGTTGATCGTGGTGCTCGACAATTCGATCCTCAACGTCGCGATCAAGACGATCTCGACTCCCGCTCCCGCCGGGCTCGGCGCCACCCAGAGCGAGCTGGAGTGGGCCATCAACGCCTACACGCTCGTCTTCGCCGGGCTGCTCTTCACCGCGGGTCTCCTCGGCGACCGGCTCGGCCGCAAGAAGGTGCTGCTCGCCGGCCTCGCCGTCTTCGGCATCGGTTCGGCGCTGGCGGCGGAGGCCGGTTCGCCGGTCCAGCTCATCGTGTTCCGCGCCGTGATGGGTATCGGCGCCGCCTTCGTGATGCCCGCCACCCTCGCCGTCCTCATGAACGTCTTCGAGCGCGACGAGCAGCCCAAGGCCATCGGCATCTGGGCCGGCGGCGTCGGCGTCGCCATCGCGGTCGGCCCGATCACCGGCGGCGTACTCCTCGACCACTTCTGGTGGGGCTCGGTCTTCCTGGTCAATGTGCCGATCGTGCTGCTCGCGATCATCCTGATGTTCTGGCTGGTTCCGGACTCCCGCGACCCGAAGCCCGGCCGCGTCGACCTGGTCGGTGTCGTGCTGTCCGTCGTCGGGCTCGTGCTGCTCGTCTACGGCATCATCAAGGGCGGCCAGGTGGCCGACTTCACCGACGCGACGGTCCTCGGGGCCATCGGGGCCGGGCTCGCCGTGCTCGTCCTCTTCGTCGTCTACGAGAAGCGCAGCGACCACCCGTCGATAGACGTCACGTACTTCAAGAACAAGGTGTTCTCGGCGGCCATGTCCGCCGTCGCGCTCGTCTTCTTCGCGCTGATGGGCGTGACCTTCTTCTCCGTCTTCTACACCCAGAGTGTGCGGGGCTACTCGCCGCTGCAGACCGGCCTGCTGATGCTGCCGCTCGCCGCGGCCCAGTTCTACTTCGCGCCGCGCGCCCGCCTCGTCGTCGACCGCATCGGTCACAAGGCCACCTGCACCGGAGGCCTGCTGCTTCTCGGCGCGACGCTGGGCGCGTTCGCCCTGCTGGAGGCGGACACGCCGATCTGGATCCTCGAAGTCGTCTTCTTCCTCATGGGCGCCGGAATGGCGCACATCATGACCCCGACGAGTGTCGTCATCATGCAGGCTCTGCCGCGCGAGAAGGCGGGCTCCGCGTCCGCCCTCAGCAACACCTTCCGCCAGGTCGGCGGCGCCCTCGGCATCGCCATCCTCGGCTCGGTCCTCTCCACCGCCTACCGCAACGACATCGACGACCACCTCTCCCTCCTCCCGGCCGGCCTGCGCCACACCGCGGGCGAGTCCATCGAGGCCACCCTCGGCGTCGCCGCCCGGCTCGGCCCCAAGGGCGACGCCCTGATCGCCCCGGCCAACGACGCCTTCCTGCACGCCATGCACGTCACCGCCCTGTGCGGCGCGGCGGTCGCGGTCTTCGGCGCGGTGATCGTCGCCCTGTTCCTGCCGGGCCGCACACCGGCCGGGCGGCAGGAGGAGGGGGAGGGGGAGGGGGAGCTGGTGGGAGTGGAGCGGCAGTAAAGGAACACCCCGGCGCATCGAGGAACCATCGATCGAGGAACCATCGCCGGAATCGAGGAACCATCGCAGGCATCGAAGAACCAACGCAGGAATCGAAGAACCATCGCAGGAACGGAGCCGACGCGTGAGCCTCGCCGACAGCCGACCCGGGCAGGCGGGCCCCGCCAGGGGACGCCCCCGCAGCGAGGCCGTGGAGCGCTCGATCATCGAGGGCGTGATGAAACTCCTGGAGGACGGCGTCCCCCTCGCGGACATCTCCATAGAACGCGTCGCCCGCACCGCGGGCGTCGGCAAAGCGACCATCTACCGCCGCTGGAGCGGCAAGGAGGAACTCTTCGTCGACGTCCTGCGCGCCACCGAACCCCCGGACCCGCAGCTCCCCGGCACCTCGATGCGCGACGACCTGATCGCCCTGCTGGAACCACTGCGCCGGCGAGGTCTGGCCAGCCGCTCGTCGGTGATCCTGCACAACGTCTACGCCCAGATGAAGAGCAGCCCCAAGGTCTGGGCCGCCTACCACGCGACCGTCATCGCCCCGCGACGCCGGACCACCTTCGAAGTCCTGCGCCGCGGACAGCGCGACGGCGAACTCCGCCAAGACGTCGACATCGAGCTGCTCAACGACCTCTTCATGGGCCCCATGCTCGTACGCGCGGTGCTGCGCCCGGACGCCGAGCTCCCCGAGGACCTCGCGGCGCAGATCGTCGACAGGGTGCTGGAGGGATTGCGCCCCGACCAGCCGTAGTTCGCCCGGCCGACCGGCGCACCGCATGTGAGCGTTTCGTCACAGAGGGCGCGCGTGATGCCCGCATTCGGAACTTCAAACGCCGAGTTGTACGTCCCAGTGGCCGTACGGCCGTCATGGGACGGCAGGAAGGACACCGATCATCCCCTAGGGTCGTAGCGCGGGAGAGACGGTGTGCACGGCAGTTTGTGAGGCGACGGTATGGCGCAGGCGTACATGACGGAGACGGGCAGCGGAGGCTCGGGGCCCGAGCGCCGGGGACCCCGACTTCGACGCCTGCTGGACAAGTGGCGCCGCCTGCTGGGCAAATGGCGCGGTGACCGTGGCATCTGGCGCCGCGGCCTCATCCTCGCCGTGTTCGCGCTGCTCCTCGCGCTGGTGATGGTGCTGCACGCGCAGGTCCCGAATGTCGTCGGCAACCTCGGCAGCCTCATGGAGACGTTTCTCCCGTGGCTGGGCCTGTGCATCCCGGTCCTGCTGATCCTCGGCTTCCTGCGGACGTCCGCGACCGCCCTGATCGCCGCCCTGGTGCCCGCGATCGTCTGGCTGAACCTCTTCGGCGGACTGCTCACCGACAGGACCGGCAGCGGCGGCGACCTGACCGTCGCCACGCACAACGTCAACGCGGAGAACCCGGACCCGTCAGGCACCGCCCGTGACGTGGCCGCGTCCGGTGCGGACGTAGTGGCCCTGGAGGAGCTGACGGCCACGGCGGTGCCGACGTACGAGAAGGCGCTCGCCCCGACGTACAAGTACCACTCGGTGGAGGGCACCGTCGGGCTGTGGAGCAAGTACCCGCTGACCGATACCGAGCCGGTGGACATCAAGCTGGGCTGGACCCGTGCGATGCGGGCGACGGTGACGGCACCGGCCGGACAGGTCGCCGTGTACGTCGCCCACCTGCCCTCGGTCCGGGTGAAGCTGGAGGCCGGGTTCACCGCCCGCCAGCGCGACACCAGCGCCGACGCGCTCGGTGAGGCCATCGCCGGTGAGCCGCTGCCGCAGGTCGTTCTGCTCGGCGACCTCAACGGCACGATGAACGACCGCGCGCTGAACGCCGTCACCTCGCAGCTGCGCTCCACACAGGGCGCGGCGGGCAGCGGCTTCGGGTTCAGCTGGCCGGCGTCGTTCCCGATGGCCCGGATCGACCAGATCATGGTCAAGGGCGTCGCGCCGGTGACCTCCTGGACCCTGCCCGAGACCGGCAGCGACCACCTTCCGATCGCCGCGCGCGTCAAGGTCACCGCAACCGGATCTTAACCTCCAGGAATACTGGGCCTGAGAGCCTTTGTTCCATAGTTGAACTTAAGCTGCCCGTGCACAGCGGTGTGCACGGGCACGTCCCTGTCTGTACGTGCTTCGCCGCTCGTTGTACGTGCCTCTCCGCTTGTTGTACGTACTTCGCCGCTCGTTGTACGCGCTCCTCCGCTCGCTCCCCTGAAAGGTCCCTCATGCCTCTGGCCCTGCTCGCCCTCGCCGTGGGCGCCTTCGGCATCGGCACCACCGAGTTCGTGATCATGGGCCTGCTGCCCGACGTCGCGGACGACCTGGGCATATCCATACCCAGCGCGGGACACCTGGTCTCCGCGTACGCCCTCGGCGTGGTGATCGGCGCCCCGCTGCTCGCCGCGGCCACGGCCCGGATGTCCCGCCGCAAGGTCCTGATCGCCCTGATGGTCCTCTTCGTGGCCGGCAACGCGCTCTCCGCCTTCGCCCCGGACGAGCACTGGCTCCTCGCCGCCCGCTTCCTCAGCGGCCTGCCGCACGGCGCCTTCTTCGGCGTCGGCGCCGTCGTCGCCACGAACCTGGCCGCCCCCGAGCGCAAGGCCCGCTCCGTCTCGCTGATGTTCCTCGGTCTGACCGTCGCGAACATCGTGGGTGTGCCGGCGGCCACGTTCATCGGCCAGCTCCTCGGCTGGCGGGCGGCCTTCCTGGGCGTCAGCGTGATCGGCCTGGCGGCGATCGCCTCGCTGGCACTCCTCATCCCGCACGACCACACGCACGCTCCCACCGGCGGCCTGCGTGGCGAGCTCGCCGCCCTGCGCTCCCTCCCCGTCTGGCTGTCCCTGGGTACGACCGTGGCAGGCTTCGGCGCGCTCTTCTCCGCGTACAGCTACATCACGCCGATGCTCACGGACTCCGCCGGTTACACCGAGTCCAGCGTGACGCTGCTGCTGGCCCTCTTCGGTGTGGGCTCGACGGTGGGCAACCTGGTGGGCGGACGCCTCGCCGACCACTCCCTGCGCGGCACGCTCTTCGGCGGTCTCGCATCCCTGGTCGCGGTGCTGGCGCTCTTCCCGGTCCTCATGACCGCCCAGTGGAGCGCGGCCGTCGCGGTCACCCTCCTCGGCGCCGCGGCCTTCATCACCGGGTCGCCGCTCCAGCTGATCGTCATGGAAAAGGCCTCCGCGGCCCCGTCCCTGGCCTCCTCCGCCAACCAGGCCGCCTTCAACCTCGCCAACGCCGGCGGCGCCTGGATCGGCGGCCTCGCCCTCGCCGCGGGCTTCGGCACGACGTCGCCGGCACTGGCCGGGGCGGGGCTGGCCGTGCTGGGCCTCGGGGTGGCGGGGGTGGCGTACGCGGTGGACCGCCGCCGGGCGCTGGTCCCTGCGGGAGCCTCGGGCCGCTTGATCGCGGCGCATGTGCCTCCGCACACGGAGCACGTTCACCACTGACTCGGTCGGGGTGGGGGTTTGGAGTTGCTGCCACTGAAGTGCACTCAAGGGTGTTCTGGTGAGCAGGAGTGAGTACCGGTGGCCTTGCCGTGGCGCGCCCTGGGTCGTGGCGCCCGCCTTTCGGGCGGGAACTGGTGTTCTTGTGTCGAATGCGTGCCCTTTGCGGGCGGTGGTCGTTGGGGGCGGTGACAGGGTCTATTCGGGGTGGGGGTGACGGGGTGGACGGGCTGAGGGAAGTGGCCGAGCCGTTCGTCGCGTTCGGCCCGAGCGGTGTGGCGATCCGCACCCGCCTCAAGCACCTGACGCCCGGGGACGAGAAGGTGCTGCGCCTGGTCGGCGCGCATCTGGGCGCGCTCGCCTCGAAGGACCTCGCACGGCGCTGCCAGGACGGACTCGAGCATTCCGCCGACACGTGGGCGGTCCGCAAGCGGGAGCTCACGGCGGTCTCGTCGTCGCGCTGGGCGGGCAGCATCACCAAGGCGTCGCACGACCAATGGGCGCTGGCCCGCCGTAGCCAGGCCGCGCACATCCAGAGCCTGGAAGCAGGCATCCGCACCATCACGCACCGGCTGTCGGTACCGATCGGGGCGAAGGGCACCAAAAGGGCGCCGGGCGGCTACCGGTCCCAGCAGGAGTGGCACGCCAAAGCCCGCCGCCTGCGCGCGCTGGAGGACCGGCTGGCCGCCGAGCGGGCCGACCGCGAGGCCGGACTCGTGCACGTCGTGCGCGGCGGCAAGCAGCTGGCCCGCACCCGGCACCATCTCGACGCCGCGCAGCTCACCGAAGCCGGATGGCGCCGACGCTGGGAGGCGGAGCGCTGGTTCTGCCAGGTCGACGGCGAGTCGGGGAAGCGCTACGGCAACGAGACCATCCGCGTCACGCCGGAGGGCGAGGTGAGCATCAAGCTCCCCGCACCCCTGGCGCATCTGGCGAACGCCCCGCACGGCCGGTACGTCCTCGCGAGCAGGGTGCGGTTTTTGCACCGGGGTACCGAGTGGGCCGACCGCGTCGAGGCCAACCGGGCGGTCGCCTACCGCATCCACCTGGACGTGGACCGCGACCGCTGGTACATCACCGCCTCCTGGCAGATCCCGCCCACCCAGACCATCCCCATGGCCGCCGCGCTCGCCCAGGGTGTGATCGGTGTCGACATGAACGCCGACCACCTCGCCGCCTGGCGCCTGGATGTCCACGGCAACCCGACCGGCACCCCGCGCCGCTTCTTCTACGAGCTGTCCGGCACCCGCGATCACCGCGACGCCCAGGTCCGGCACGTCCTCACCCGGCTGCTGCACTGGGCCCGGGCCTGCGGCGTGAAGGCGATCGCCATCGAGGACCTGGACTTCGGCGCGGAGAAGACCCGCGAGAAACACGGACGCAAGAAGCGGTTCCGCCGGCTCATCTCCGGCATGCCCACCGGCCGCCTCCGCGCCCGGCTCACCTCTATGGCCGACCACACCGGCATCGCGGTCATCGGGGTGGACCCGGCCTACACCAGCCGCTGGGGCGCCCAGCACTGGCAAAAGCCCCTCACCAGCAACAACCGCAAGACCACTCGTCACGACGCGGCAGCTGTGGCGATCGGCAGGCGCGCCCAGGGATATCCGATCCGGCGACGGACGGCACCGCCCCCTGCTCACCGGAGCGATGAGCAGGGGCATCGGACCGTCCAGGCCCGACCGGGGGCTCCTGGGCGTGAGGGAACCCGCCCCCGCGTTCCCGGACCACGGACGCGATCCGTGCGTGCCGGATGCGGAGCGAACGCGGGGGACCAGAACGCCCAACATCGTTCGGGGCGTTCGGCTGTGCACGAATCCTGGCAACAGGACTCGCTCCCGCTCAGTCTCTAGGAACGGTGGGTTTGTTCCGCCCCCACCCCCGCCCCCGACCCCGAGCTGAGAGTGCGAGTTCGATTCTCGCCACCTTACTGTGAATGGGTGACGCGGTTGATCGTGGCAGCGGGAGGAGGAGGCGACGCAGTCGCCGCCGCCATGCTCGACGCCGCTCTCTACCGGGCTGACGAAAGTGCCGCTCTCTACGGGGCCGACGAGAGTCCGGCGGTGATCCTCACGTACGCGTGGGACCGCCTGCTGATCGATCCGGTGCCGGGACCGCGGGGGCCGGCCAACTTCACGGGCCTTCGTCCCCTCACCCGAAGCGTCTGGACCGTACCCGCCGACGCGAAACCGATCGCTCCCGCGGGCTCGACGCTGCCCCGACTGGCAGGCGAGCTTCCGCACACCTTCGCCCTGATCGATCCGATGCACGGTGCCGAGGGCATCATCCGCCAGCTCGAAGAGCTCATCGAGCACCTGGACCCCGAGTCCATCGACCTGCTGGACGTCGGCGGCGACATCCTCGCCAGGGGCATCGAACCCACACTCCGCAGCCCACTCGCGGACGCCCTCACCCTGGCCGCATCCTGCCAAGTCAACGCCCGCATCCGGCTCTTGGTCGCCGGTGCCGGCCTGGACGGAGAGATCACGGCCGAGGATCTGGCCGACCGCATGGGCCCGGCGGTCCTGAGGCTCACCGCCGAACACGTCGAACCGGTCAGCGCCGTACTGGAATGGCACCCCTCCGAGGCGACAGCCATGCTGGCGGCCACAGCCCGAGGAGTCCGCGGCCTCTGTGAAGTCTGCGACGCCGGCCTCCCGGTCCCGCTCACCGACGACGGCCCCACCGTCCACGAGGCGGACCTGGACGACGCCCTCAACCGCAACGAGCTCGCCCGCGCCCTCCTCGCCACGGAGTCCCTCGCCGAGGCGGAACAGCACAGCCGCGAAATCTGCGGCTACTCGGAGATCGACTACGAGCGCAACAAGGCCAGTCGGCTCAGCACCCAGCCGGAACAGCAGCTCGACCCGGAAGGCACGCTGCGCCGACTCGACCGGTTCGAGGCAGAAGCCCGCGGCCGCGGCGTCACCCACACAACATTCCGCAGCCTCACCGAGGCCCTCGGCCTCAACGGCAAGCAGCGCTGGGACCTGAGAGCTCTCCTGCTCCGCAGCCGCCCGGCTCAGTACGCGGCCCCCCTCTGGCACATCCCTGCCTGAGCGGCCCGGCTCCCTGTAGTCGATGAGCCGAACCCCTCCCCTCAAGTGCGGCAACGGCTTGAGATCAGTCCCATAAGAGGCGCTGACTGTCAGGGCCCACGTGGAGGCGGAGGCGGTCGGGATCCGGTTCGCCTGCCGCGCGCCACGCCGTGATCTGGTCGGTGATGCTCTCCCAGAGCCGTTCACGCCCTCCCTGCCGGACCATCCACTGCCCGTCCGCGTTACGGGAGACGCAGGCCCACGTCTGGGCCTCCACGTCGATGACGACCTGATCGATCCCACCGTCGCGGCGCAGAGTGAACCGCTGGGCTCGGGGCGCTGCGAACTGGGCGATGAACCGTGGCGTCCAGTCCTCCAGCACATCGGCACCCAGAACCGTGGGTTCCGCCTCCGCTTCACGGAAGTTGGGCAGGAGGCCGAGTGGGGGTGGGGTGTGGGGCCGGGCGAGCATGAAGGAGACGTGTCCGGGCAGGACGGGGCCGCTGGCCGTGCCGTCGTCGTGCACGGTGAGGCGGACGAGTTCGGAGGCGTACATCCAGCCGCCGACCGTGACCAGGATCTGTCCACCGGGGCGGGTCTGCTCGATCCAGGCCGCCGGGACGGTACGGACTCCGCAGGTGGCGATCACTCGGTCGTACGGGGCTTCGCCGGGGTGTCCGGCCAGGCCGTCCCCGACCACGCGCAGGGAGTGGCAGCCGAGGCCCGCGAGCGCGATCCCGGCGCGGGCGGAGACCTCGGCGTCCACCTCCACCGTGGTCAGGTTGTCGTCGCCGACGACGTGGGCGAGCAGGGCGGTCGAGTAGCCGGTGCCGGTGCCGATTTCCAGGACACGCATGCCGGGCGTGACATCCAGCTCCTCCAGCATCCGCACGACCAGGCTCGGCATCGTCGAGGAGGAGGACGGGGCGGCGGAGATACGGCCTTCCACCTGGTCCGGGAAGACGGCTCCGGCAACCTGGGTCACGAGGCTGTCGTCCTCGTAGACCCGCGAGAGGATGTCACCAGAGTCCGTGAGGAAGGTGGGCCGGTACCAGCGGTCGTCGTGTTCGAACCAGCCGTGCGACAGGAACGCCTCACGAGGTACGCAGGCCACGGCCTCTTCCCAGGCGGGAGTGCGCAGGGCGCCAGTCTTGACGAGGGCCTGGGCGAGGTCGGCGCGCAGGCGCTCGGCGGAAGCTGTGTCAGTCACGTGAGGGTTCTCCGTTCTGCAGAAGGTCAGCGATTGCCGCAGTGATGGGCAGGCCGGCCGCCGCTTCCAGCCAGGCCCATTGGCCGTTGGGATTGCACTCCAGAAACCACCAGGTTCCGTCGGCGGCCACGGCGAAGTCGAAGGCGCCGAAGCGGAGCCCGAAGTCCGCCAGGAAGGCGACGAGGCGGCCATGGATCTCGTCCGGGCACTCCACCGCCTCGTAGCGCAGGTTGCGGTACTGCGCGCGCCAGTCCACCACACCGGGCGGCGCGGTGATGCGGGCGCAGAACACCCGATCGCCGACGATCACGACGCGCACGTCGCACGTCTTGGGCACGAGGGCCTGGAAGAGGTGCGCGCAGTAGCTCACGGTCTCGTCGAGTTCGCCCGGCGCCACCAAGGCTGCCCAGATTCCGGCAGGTTCGCCGTCCACGTCGTATGCGGCGGCGTGCAAGGGTTTGTAGAGCGTGGGTTGTTCTGCGGCGAACGCCTTTGCCTGGTGAGGGTCGTTGGTGATCAGGGTCGAGGGGATGGTGAAACCGACGCGGTGGGCGGTGGCCAGTTGTGCGGGCTTGTACTCGGCGCGTGCGATGGCCTGCGGGTGGCTCAAGTACAGGCAGCCGGGGAGCGCGCCGAGGATGCCTCCCAGGCCACGTCGGTTCTCCTGCGCTGCGTATCCGGCCGCCTGGCTGCCGTTGTCCGGGGTGTAGGTGTTGGGGCGCCGGTGGTAGAGGGCGCGTGCGGCGTTGAGATCGGCGGAGCGTTCTCCGACGGTGAGGGTGCCGCTCCATCCGTCCGGGCCCAGGCGGGCTGCCAGGGCCGCCGAAGCGGGGTAGTCCCGCCCGGGGTCGAGGCGCAGGACGGGCACCCGGCGACGGTTCAGTTCCGTGATGACCAGGTCCGCGGTCGCGTCTTCGTACTGAGTGGAGACCAGCACCGGGCGTCCGTCCATGGGCACGCCTCCTAGTCCTGAGTCGCATCGTGGCCGGAGTCGCCGTCCACCTTGCCGTCCTTGCCGACCTGGGTGGGCGGGTAGGTGTTGACGGACGTACCGTGCTTGCCGAGTTCAACCGGGCTCATGCGGCCGTCGCCGCCGATCCAGCGTCCGGTCTGGGTCTGCGGGTCAAGTCCCGCGTAATGCCAGGGGGATGGCTCGCCGTTGCGCAGGGGAGCCATGCGGCGCATGCCCCACGGTGCCGGCGGAGTGGGTGTCGCTTGCACGGTGCCTCCTTGATCGGGTTGGACATTGACGTTGAAGCCCGAGCCGGGACTCGACCTGTCCAGAGTTGGGGACCCTGGGCGGAGTCCCCTTGCCCGGACTCGAACGGGGTCCCCAAAAGCGGAAGCGCAGTGCGCCTGGGCGTGTGCACGGAGCTCTTCCCGACGGAGCTCCAAGGGGAGCAGGCGAGCTGGCCGGAGATCACGATGATCGGCAGAGACCCCGTGAAGAGTCCCAACTAGCGCACCGCACGGTGCGATCACGGCCATATCCAGGTGCGCCACGGCCGAATGATGATCTCGCGGTAGGTGTGGTGCGACGGATGCTGTCCACAGTGCCGCACCACCCAGTTCTGCGGTTCGGCGAAGTCCTCGCTGGGAGGTGACGCCTCGCCGTCCACGACGCATTGCATCGCGTACGTCGTCGGCTCCGCGTCGGGTTCACGGTCGGGTTCGAGCGTCCAGGTCTCGTGACGCAGGATCGCGCGTGTCCTCATAGCCCCCACCGCCCGTTGGCCACGGCCACCTTGGCTCTCATCTCCTCTGCCTGGGTGGGCTGGCGCAGTTCCTCGGGAGGGACGTCCCACTCCTTGCCTCCCTGCGGAGGCCGGAGCTGGACATACGGACCTTCGCGGCCCATCACGATGCCTACCTGGCCACTGCGCCTGTCCACCATCAGGTTCTGTACAGCCGGTTGAGTCTCACGCTGGTGATCGCCGTCACCTCCTCATCGTGGGGATGGACCCGCTCCGAACCGCGGACCTGTGCCGCTCGCGCGGCAGCCGTCATCTGGTCGTTCGCCATGCTGAAAGCATCGCGATCTCGGGAGTGCGGCAGAAAGGCCCGGCTGATTACCCAACTTGGGTAACATCACGACAGGTGACATGTGGCGACGTTGAGTAGTCCTCAGCCCCGACGAGTGTGGGAGCTTCGCGATGACCGAGCCATGCCGTCCGCAGGAGCTTCCCACCCGGCTGCTCACCGACCCCAAGATGATCGATGCGTGCCGTGTCCGCGACTTCGCCCGGGTCTTCCGCCTGGTCAAGATCTACGCGGGCGTCTATCCGTCGATGATCGCCCGCCGTTGCGACCTGACCCCCAGCCGCGTCGGTGAAGTGATCGCAGGGAGGCGACAGTTGGTCCACATCGACGTGATCGAGCGGGTCGCGGACGGCTTGCGGATCCCCGGCCACATGCTCGGACTTGCCCGGCGTTCTTGGGAGACGCCCGCGACTCTGGCCGTGTCCGAGCGCGAACCACCCCGCCCCGAAGAACCGCAGCAGGAGTCAGAGCCCACTGTGTTGCCAGGAGCGGAGGTGGACACCTTCCTCGCACTCGCCTCACGGGCCAATGCAAACCCGTCGACCCTGCGGGCGCTGCGGGCGTCGATCGAGGACTACTGGCGCCGGGACGACCAACATGGAGGCGAAGCCCTGCGGCCGGCGGTGGTCGGCCAGCTCCGATACGTCGTCGGCCTCCTCAAAGAGAGTCGTCCTGCGCCCATCCAGCAGGAGCTGTACGCGGTTGCGGCCGAGCTGGCCCGCCTCACCGGATGGACCCACTTCGATGCACGCCAGTACAGCCAGGCCCGTACGTACTTCGCCGAGGCCCTGCAACTGGCCAAGCGGATTGACGACCGACAGTTCACGGCCAACGTGCTGGCGTGCATGAGCCTTCAGGCCACCTACCAGGACCGACCAGGGGACGCCCTGGCGTACGTCAACGCCGCCCAGGACGAAGCCCATGCCGCCGACGGGACGACCCCGCGCGTGCTCTCGATGCTGTCCATGCGGGAAGCCTTCGCCCATGCCGCCCTGGGCAACCGCACCGCTACGCACGCGTCGATCACCGAGGCGCACCGGCATTTCGAGCGGATCCAACCGATCGACCCTGACCCGGCATGGGTGTCCTACTTCGACGAGCCCAAGCTGCTCGTGGACACCGGCATCGCACACGGACGGCTCGGCGAGGCAGCCACCGCCGAGCCGCTGATCGCAGACGCCCTACGCAGGGAGAGCGGAACCAACAAGAGAGGCCGCGCGTTCCATGCCTTCTGGCTCGCCCGCACTCAACTCCAGCGTGGCAAGTTGGACCAGGCGTGCGGCACCGCGACTGAGGCTCTGGAACAGGCCTCAGCAGTCGCGTCCCAGCGGGTGATCGGTCATCTCAGGGAGTTCTACGATCAGTTGGGCCCATACCGGCGAGAACCCGTCGCCGCCGCTTTCGAGGCACGCTTACGGGAACTACTCACGGTGTGAGGTGGGTCGCCCCTCAGTGGATCGCTTCATCCATGAGCACGTACAACAGGCCGACGAGAGAACCACTGCTCACGATCTCACGCCGGTCGATCATGCCTCGCACGTCGGCGAGCGGAACCCACTCGATGCGGTCGGACTCGTTCTTCTCGGTCGGTGGTCCCACGTACGTCGCGCCGTCCGCGCGGAAGACGTAGTGCTGGGAGTCGGTGATCCCGTTCGCGGGCTCGGCGTAGATCAGCGGCTTGAGCGGCTCCGGACACCAGCCGGTCTCCTCCAGGACCTCACGAGCCGCCGCCTGATCAGGGGTCTCGCCCTCCTCGATCAGACCCATGGGCAGTTCCCACGCCCACGCGTCCGTGATGAACCGGTGCCGCCACATCATCAGCACCTCGCGGCGGTCGTTGACCACGGCGGCCACGGCCAGGTGCCGCAGACGCACCACATGGTGCTCCCACCGGCGCCCGTCAGGCTGCTGGACATCCACCAGGCACAGGTTCACCCACTGGTTCGTGTAGATCTGCCGTTCGCCATGAGTCTTCCACTGCATGAACGCCGCCCCTTTCGCAAGCTGGGTCCAGCATCGCAGAGGGGCGAGGATCTGGGCCTCGCCATGATCGGACAGGGCTCACTCCAGTAGGTGAGTTACATTCTTTACGAAACTCAAGAGCGGCTCGCTCCGCTCACCGTGCGCGGCCCGACCCCCGGCCGGGCCTGCGCTCCTGTCTCCGCCCCGCTCCAGCCAGGCCGGCGCCCGTGCCGCGCGCACAGCAATCAGCCACCTGCCACCAGAGAAGGGGTACGTCGCGGCTGGGGCGGTCGGCTCCGCGGCTTTACGGAGCCACTTTGGCGCGAGCCTCGAAGATCATGGCCCCGACGTCGTGCTTTACCGGGCAGGTCCACAGACTGCCCGACGCGCCGAAAGCTTACGGGGCCATGATCACTCGCGCCAAAGCAGCGCCACCCCAAAGCCGCTCCACCGACCTCACGCCTACCGAGCAGTTCAGCCTACGGGCCTGTTTTTTTATGGTCGGTCCAGCAACCGCGCGAAGAGGATCGCTTCACCTTCATCCGATGTGCTGCCATCCTGGCGACCCTTAGATTTGCCATAACTCAAGGCGCTTGCCGACTCATTTATCTCCTCTTCGAGCGCTTCATCGATCCTTTCCACGAGTTCCGTCAAGCCGAAGCTATCGGCAATCTCCCGCATTTCGTCCAGGTCGGGTGGGAAAGGATCCCAACTACTGAACTCGTCATCCATGAAACGGGCGAAGCGCTCACTCATTTCCCCGCTCGCTTCAAACATGTCGTCACCACAGTCCCTCAGGTGGCGAGATAGATGCGTCCAGTCTTCAGTTCCCCGCAAGGTGCTGCTAAACCACCGATGAAGGGCGTCATGCGCCTGGTCCCACAAGGGCTCTTTTAGTCCATAGTGGCGGAGCCTCATCAGCAGTGCATTTGCCTCACTCTTTCCCCCCTCTCCTTCATTCCACCTACTTACGAGGAGCTCAACCCCACTCTCAATGCGTTGACGCTGCGATCCGTAAGAATCCACCTCGTCGAGCTGGTAATAGAATCTGATCCTACGCTCATACTTCCCGAGAGGTTCACCGCGAGAAGGCCCCTCATCGGAATTCCACCTATTCTCCCGTTGCGGAGAAGGGGAATGAAATGTTTGCGACAACTGAGCGATCACCTTCTCTCGCTCGCTCAAAAAGAGTGAAAATAGTTTCGATTTTTTCGAGCCTGCTTCAGTTGGCGATGCATACCGATACAACGACGACAACTGCTCAAAGAAGACTGCAGACTCGATCACGGTCCTGACAAGTTCCGCATCTTCACTCAGTGTGAGAATTCCGAACTCTCGCACTGATGGGTTAGCGTGCCGAATAGTCGTACCAGCAGCCGAGTCAATCTCGATAGAGATGAAAGTACCTTCTAGAACTTCCAAGCAATCACGGAAGCTGACGCGTGAAGGTTGGAGACCGCAGGATTCACATAGCGACTCATGCGCTCGCCAAAGAGGATCCAATTCCACATTCATAGGCAAGGTGCAAAGAACGAGCACCAGCAGCCGCTGTTCCTGGGTTAGGTGACGCTCGAAGGCAAACCGCCAGATCTTCTCAGGGTGATCCAGGCTGGCCACGACTCGCTGGGGGTACCCCGGCGACCCTGTATCAAAGGCCCTACCGGTGCAGTACTCAATCATGCGAGGGCTATAGCCGGCATGGTCTAGGATTTCCCTATACCCACCTTGCGCTACCTCGCGCATACAGTTTGGTGACACGTCAGAATGCCACAAGTGGTTATACAGGATTTGAGCTCGATCCTTCCTGCTATAACCGTTAAGCTCTAGGATAAATTGAAACTTCCTGTCAAGTCCATGCAGTCCTTCATACGCCCTACGGGCATCCCTGAGAATGTACTCACGAGTCGTGAGAACTAGCTTCTTTTCTCCACCGTCTGAAATCCTCTCGATAAGATCAGTCAGGCGGCGATCAGCTACCACCGGCCCCGATCGGTCACCACGGCCGCCGGGACGGTCGAGGTGCGGGCCCCGCGCGTGAACGACAAGCGCGTCGACGGGGCAACCGGGGAGCGCAAGCGGTTCTCCTCGGCAATCCTGCCGCCGTGGTGCCGCAAGTCCCCGAAGATCGCGGAAGTGCTGCCGCTTCTCTACCTGCACGGCCTGTCGTCCGGTGATTTCGTGCCCGCACTGGAGCAGTTCCTCGGCTCCTCGGCGGGTCTGTCGCCCGCCACCGTCACGCGGCTGACCGCCCAGTGGCAGGCCGACCATGCTGCCTTCCAGGACCGGGATCTGTCCGCCACCGACTACGTGTACGTCTGGGCGGACGGCGTCCACCTGCGCATCCGCCTGGAGGAGGCGAAAGCCGCGGTCCTGGTGCTGATGGGCGTGCGCGCCGATGGCACAAAGGAACTGATCGCGATGACGGACGGCTACCGCGAGTCGTCCGAGGCGTGGGCGGGACTGCTGCGCGACTGCGCCCGCCGCGGCATGCGGGCCCCGGTCCTGGCCGTCGGGGATGGCGCGCTCGGCTTCTGGAACGCGCTGAGCGAGGCATTTCCCGACACCCGTCATCAGCGATGCTGGGTCCACAAAACGGCCAACGTCTTGGACGCGCTTCCCAAGACGGCCCAGCCTGCGGCCAAACGCGCGGTCCAGGAGATCTACAACGCCGAGGACAAGGAGCATGCCATCCGGGCCGTCCGCGATTTCCAGCGCGCCTACCAGGCCAAATACCCCAAGGTCGTCAAGCGGATCACGGACGACGAGGCCGAGCTCCTGGCGTTTTTCGACTTCCCCGCCGAGCACTGGATCCACCTGCGGACCACGAACCCGATCGAATCGACCTTCGCCACCGTCCGCCTGCGGACCAAGGTCACCAAAGGCGCGGGCAGCCGCGCGGCCGGACTGGCCATGGTCTTCAAGCTGATCGAGTCCGCCCAGGCCCGCTGGCGAGCCGTGAACGCACCCCACCTCGTTGTCCTCGTCCGTGCCGGAGCCCGCTTCGAACGCGGCCACCTCGTCGAACGCCCCGAGTCCCTCGCTTCCTGAGGACGAGAGACGAACCCACGAGACACCGGCCGAGGAGTGCTGCGATCTGCCAGGGCAGGGCTTGGGCTGCCCCGAGGTCCGTCAGCCGGACGTCTGACGCAGGACCAGGGAGACGAAGCCCCAAGTGTCCCGGTAGACGCGCAGCCATTCGGAGCGCCGGGTGTTGGCTGTCGCGAGCACTTGCGAGCTGTCCGGATCGGCAGGGTGGTCCAGGGCCCATGAGGCGAGTGACCCCCAGCAGGCCCATTCATAGTCGTCCAGTTCGCGGCGCGTGCTGACGTGCCCGTCGACAGGAGTCCAACCGTCAGCGACGACACGGTCCACGGTGGTCGCCAGGTCGGTGAAGTCTCCGAGCATCTCGACCGCCTCCTGGGAAGGCTCGCGGTCCCAGAACCCCTCACCGATCAGGACGCGGCCGCCGGGAGCCAGGTGCTTGCGCGCCGCTGCGAGGGTGGGGAGCAGACCGCCGAAGGCATGCGTGGCCCCGACACTGAGCACCAGGTCGAACGACTGCGAGGAGACGAAATCCGCGGCCTCCTGATGGTGGAGGACGAGGCGCTCCTGGACCCCGAGGTGGCTCGCTGCCTGGCTGGCCTGCGCCAAGGCGTCCTCGGAGATGTCGACGCCCTCGGCGTGCAGCTGCGGCCGCGTGGCCAGGGCGCGCAGGAGCCATTCCCCACCGCCGCAACCAAGGTCGAGCACACGCTCGTCGCCACGCGGGACGCCGTGTTCCAGAAGCCGGCGCACCGAGTCGTCGTCGAGCGGAGACTTTATCGGGTGATCAGCATGGGCGATCCCGGAGATCTGTTCACGATTCACCGGCGCAGCTTGTCAGCGCCAGAGGCCGCTCGCACCTCGTTTTCGGTCGCGGGCTGAAGTCCTCCGGGGCAACCGTCGATCCACAGGTCTTGACAATTACTCGCTTCTGAGAGGGCGGCATGTAAGCCTGCGACCGATAGTGCCTTCGGCTCCTGATGGAGCGGCGGGAAGCACAAGTTGGGTGCGGATCAAGCCAGGATGCTGACCGAGCGTTCGTGATGCGGAATGCTTTGGTCATGAGCGAGGAATCCGAGCGGCTGGCGAAAGCTCTCATCGAGTTCCGGGAAGCCGAGGGCATCTCCGTGAGGGAGCTTGCGCGCCGCACCCAATTGAGTCAGGCGACCATCAGGCTTCGCGAGAGTGATCGCGGACGTCCTCCCGTTCCTTTCGCGGCCCGCCGTTTCGAGGAAGTGCTCGGCTGGGCACCGGGCAGCATCCCGACCGCTTCGTGCGAGCTGACGGATCTCGAGCTTCCGCCGGACTCCAGCGCTGTCACTGGGTAGGTCGAGCAGCCAGGACTGGTGGCGGCGCACCGTGTGCGCGACGAGGACGAACAGCCTTTGCTCGGTCTCGGCCGGGATTGGGGAACCGACGAAACGGTGCCCGCCTGGTGACGAAATGGGGCAACGTCGCTGCCCACGCGGGCACATCATGCCCAGTTTCGCTGGTGTGGCCCTCACTCGGCAGTGCGTCGGTCTAGCGTTTGATGCGGCTGCGGAGGGCAAGGACGGCCAGGCCGAGGAGGACGGGTTCGGTGAGGCGGGAGGCCATTTCGGTGTAGTTGCCGGCGGTGGTCAGGTCCTGGCCGGAGGAGCGGAACACCACCGAGTTGATCACCACCCGCAGCGCCTTCTCGAACCGCTCGGTGGTGACGCGCTCGCCCCACGGTCCGGTGGGGTTGACGGGATCGGGAGTGTCGGTGGTGAGCGTGATATTCCGGCCGACCGCCACCTGACGGCCGGTGGTCTGCGGTTTCGGATCCTCCGCTGGAAGCCCCCATACCATCAGCGCCACAAGGGTGACGGTCATGGCGCCTAACTGATCGTTTCAGAATGAGGTTCGGAGTCGTCTCAAGCAGATGATGCTGCAGGCGAGTTGGAGTAGGCCGAGGTGG
>NZ_JBTLMO010000026.1:0-122662 GCF_054462255.1 Streptomyces sp. SD15
GGAAGGCGGGTAACCGCTGGAGGTGACTGGTACTAATAGGCCGAGGGCTTGTCCTCAGTTGCTCGCGTCCACTGTGTAGTTCCCAGACAACGAACGGTTGTGCTGGCTGAACAGTTTCACTCATCAATTGAAAAGTGTGCTTGTTCGCTGCCCGTTCAAGACCCTGCTTTACGGTGGGGTGTCTGAAAGGGTTTCGGTGGTCATAGCGTGAGGGAAACGCCCGGTTACATTCCGAACCCGGAAGCTAAGCCTCAAAGCGCCGATGGTACTGCAGGGGGGACCCTGTGGGAGAGTAGGACGCCGCCGAACAATCTTTGGAGGACCTCTGGTTCCAGCGACTCGCTGGGACCAGAGGTCCTTTTTTTGTTTTTCCGAAGCGCGCCGCGTACCCGGCTGCGCGAGAATGACTTGCGGTACCGAAGACAGGAGTCACCCATGTCCCCCAACTCTCCCGATGAGCGACCGGAGCGCGACCAGCGCCGCCGGGACAGTGGTGACCGCGGCGGCTACCGCGGGGGCCCCCGTCGCGACAACGACCGTGGTGGCTACGGCCGGCGGGACGATCGCGGTGATGACCGCCGTGATGGTGACCGCGGCGGTGACCGTGGTGGTTTCCGCCGTGACGACCGCCCTGGCGACCGGCGCGATGACCGCAGGGATGACCGCCGTGACGATCGTCGGGGCGATGACCGCGGCGATCGCGGTGGCTTCCGCCGTGATGACAGCAGTGGTGGTGGGGGTTTCCGTCGCGACGACAAGCGCGAGGGCGATCGTGGTGGTTCCCGTCCGCCGTTCCGTCGTGACGACCGTTCCACCAGCGGGCCCCGTCGTGACGGGGACCGTCCGCCGTTCCGTCGTGATGACCGTGGTGAGCGTCGGGACGACGACCGTGGCGGCTTCCGCCGTGACGATCGGCGAGACGGTGACCGTGGTGGTTCCCGTCCGCCGTTCCGTCGTGACGACCGTTCCACCAGCGGGCCCCGTCGTGACGACGGTGATCGTGGGTTCCGTCGTGACGGGGACCGTCCGCCGTTCCGTCGTGATGACCGTGGCGAGCGTCGGGACGACGACCGCGGTGGCTTCCGCCGTGATGACAGCCGTGGTGGTGGGGGTTTCCGTCGGGACGACAGGCGCGAGGGCGATCGTGGTGGTTCCCGTCCGCCGTTCCGGCGTGACGACCGTTCCACCAGCGGACCCCGTCGTGACGGGGACCGTCCGCCGTTCCGTCGTGATGACCGCGGTGAGCGTCGGGACGACGACCGCGGTGGCTTCCGCCGTGATGACAGCCGTGGTGGTGGGGGTTTCCGTCGGGACGACAGGCGCGAGGGCGATCGTGGTGGTTCCCGTCCGCCGTTCCGTCGTGACGACCGTTCCACCAGCGGGCCCCGTCGTGACGACGGTGATCGTGGGTTCCGTCGTGACGGGGACCGTCCGCCGTTCCGTCGTGATGACCGTGGCGAGCGTCGAGACGACGACCGCGGCGGCTTCCGCCGTGACGATCGCCGTGACGATCGCCGTGACGATCGCCGTGACGATCGCCGTGACGACCGCCGGGGCGATGACCGCGGTGGTTTCCGCCGTGACGACCGGCGTGACGACCGCCGTGACGATCGGCGAGACGGCGACCGTGGCGGCTTCCGGCCCCGCGACGACCGGGGGCGTGACGACCGGAGCCGCGGCCCGCGTCGGGACGACCGGGGCGGCCGTCCCGGTGGTTTCCGCGGCCGTGATGACCGGCGGGGCGACGACCGTGGCGGCTTCCGTGGCCGCGACGAGCGCGATCGGGACCGTGAGCCGATCAAGCGGCTGCCGATCCCCGATGACGTCACGGGTGAGGAGATCGACAACGACGTACGGCAGGAGTTGCTGAGCCTGCCCAAGGGGCTCGCCGAGGAAGTCTCCAGGAACCTGGTGATGGTCGCCCGGCTCATCGACGAGGACCCCGAGGGCGCATACGCGTACTCGAGGATTGCCCTGCGCCTGGCGTCGCGTGTCGCCGCTGTGCGCGAGGCGGCCGGGTTCGCCGCGTACGCGAACCAGAAGTACAGCGAGGCGCTCGCCGAGTTCCGGGCCGCGCGCCGCATGACCGGGAACGTGGATCTGTGGCCCGTCATGGCGGACTGCGAGCGCGGCATGGGTCGGCCCGAGAAGGCGCTGGACATGGCCGGTGCGCCTGAGGTGCACAAGCTGGACAAGGCCGGTCAGGTCGAGATGCGGCTCGTGGCCGCCGGCGCGCGGCGGGACATGGGGCAGCTCGAGGCCGCCATCGTGACCCTCCAGAGCCCGGAGCTCGCCTCGAACTCCGTGCAGCCCTGGACCGCGCGACTGCGCTACGCGTACGCCGACGCGCTTCTTGCCGCCGGTCGTGAGGGCGAGGCGCGCGAGTGGTTCGCGAAGGCCGTGGAGTCCGACAAGGACGGCAGCACGGACGCCTCCGACCGACTCGCCGAGTTGGACGGTGTCGAGTTCGTCGACGTGCTCGTCGAGGATGAGGGCGAGGGCGACGAAGAAGCCACGTCTGAGACCGACGCCGAGGACGACGCCGAGGACGAAGAGTACGACGACGAGGACGATGTTCACGACGAAGCTGCCGCTTCGAAGGGGGAGCAGGCGCCGGTTGTTGAGGGCGGCGACCAGGACGCGCCTCAGAGCTGACGCCCGGCGGATGTAGCGGGGCACGGGCGGCGGGACTCCGGAAGGGGTCCCGCCGTCGGCGTTTCAGAGAACGAGTGCCCGCAGGACCAGCCCCGATGCCGGCTTCGGGCCGAACGACGTCGACTTGCGGGGCATCGTGACGCCCTGGCGGGCGAGATCGCGTACGACCTCTTCGCGGACCGGGTGCATCAGGACGGCCGTGCCGCCGTCGTGTTCCGCCTTGGCGACGGTGGCCGCGGTGTCGTGGATGTACGCGATGTGGGCGGGCGAGTCCTCCGGGATGCCCCAGAGGTGGCCGAGGAGCGTGCTGTGCAGGACGGTCGCGTCCAGGGTGCGCCAGGCCTCGGGGCGGTCGGCCGGGACCGTACGGGCGAGGAGGTCCGGGGACGGGCGGTCGACCAGGTGGAACGCGCCGTCGCCCGCGAGGAGGAAGGCGTTGCCCGAACCGGCCGCTTCGGCGAGGGCCGCCTGGGCCTCGGGAAGGGGGACGTCGAGGTGACGTACCCGGAAGGAGCCCGTGAGGGCGGCCAGCGCGTCCGCGACCGGCAAGCCGTGGAGCAGGCGGTGGATCGCGCGGACGCGGAGCGGATAGCGAACGGTGTCCACCAGGAGCACCAGGCCGTAGTCCCAGGGGCTGGGCGAGGGATGTTCGGTACGCAGCCGCAGATACGTCGCCCAGCGATGGTGGCCGTCCGCGATGAGTGCCTGGTGGTTGCCGAGGTCTGTCTGGACCTCGGCCAGATCGACGGGGTCGGTGACCGCCCACAGGCGGTGGTTGAAACCGTCCTCCGTGGTGGTGGAGAGCAGCGGTTCGCGCTCGGCGGTGCGTTCGATGACGGCGGCCGTGCCTACCCGGGAGCCGTTGCCGCGGTAGGTCAGCAGCAGGGGTTCGAGGTTGGCGGCGGTGGCGCGCATCAGGGCCGCGCGGTCCGCGATGATGTGGGGCATGACGTCCTCGTGCGGGAGGACGACGCCGTCGGACGGCTCCGACAGGCGCAGGGCGCCGATGATGCCGCGCTGCAGTATGCCGTCGTCGTGCTGCTCGTAGACGTACAGGCCCGGCTCGGGGTCGGTGGTCAGGACGCCCTTGGACAGCCAGTCGTGCAGGGTGTCCGCCGCCTGGCGGTTGCGGGCGGTGGGGGTTCCGTCCTGAGGGAGGATCAGCCGGACGATGTTGTGCGGGTCTGAGGATTCGAGGTGGAGCAGACCGTCCGGCCGTACGACGACGTCGTACGGCGGAGATGTCACGGCGGCGAGGCTGCCGACCCGGTCGGGGTCGTAGCGCAGGCCCCGGAACGGGGTCAGTTCGAGGCCGATGCGCGCGGGTGTTTGCTCCGCGGGACCTGCATAGTTCATTGAGGCATCGTAAGTGTGTCAGTGGCATGAGCGATGATCGTGGGACAGAGATCGAACGAGGAGATGTGCAATGAGCCAGACCGTCAGGACGCGGCCCGAGGGCAGTGCGCAGGCTCTGAGCGAGGCCTACGACACGGCTCTGCTCGACCTCGACGGGGTGGTGTACGCGGGTGGTAACGCGATCGCGTACGCCGTGGAGTCGCTCGGTACCGCTCGCTCGGGCGGGATGCATCTCGCGTATGTCACGAACAACGCGCTGCGGACGCCCGACGCCGTGGCGGAGCATCTGAGCGAGCTGGGTATACCGACGGGGGCGTCCGACGTCATCACCTCGGCGCAGGCTGCCGCCCGGCTGATCAGCGAGCAGGTGCCGGCCGGTGCCCGCGTGCTGGTCATCGGGGGTGAGGGACTGCGGGTCGCGCTGCGGGAGCGCGGGCTGGAACCGGTCGAGTCGGCCGAGGACGACCCGGCGGCGGTCGTCCAGGGCTTCGGGGGTGCTGATCTGGCCTGGGGGCGCTTCGCGGAGGCGTGCTACGCCATCGCGCGCGGGGTGCCGTGGTTCGCGTCCAACACCGATCTGACGATTCCGGGCGCCCGTGGGATCGCCCCGGGGAACGGGGCGGCGGTGGAGGTCGTCCGCATCGCCACCGGCGCCGAGCCGCAGGTGGCGGGCAAGCCGCTGCCCCCGATGCACCGCGAGACGATCCTGCGCACCGGGGCACAGCGGCCGTTGGTGGTCGGGGACCGGCTGGACACGGACATCGAGGGCGCGTTCAACGGCGAGGTGGACTCGCTGCTCGTGCTCACCGGCGTGACGGACGGCGCGCAGCTCCTGGCCGCTCTGCCCCAGCACCGGCCGACGTATGTCGACGCCGATCTGCGCGGTCTGCTGACCGGACAGCCGGAGGTCGTCGAGGCGGGAAGCGGGTTCCGCTGCGGCGGCTGGACGGCGACGGCCGGGAGTGAGCGGCTGGAGCTGGCGGGTGACGGGGAGGCCCTCGACGGGCTGCGGGCGCTGTGCGCGGCGGCGTGGACGGCCGCCGGGGACGGGGCGTGTGGGTTGGACGGGGGGAAGGCGCTGGCGCGGCTGGGCCTCTGAGGGCGCGGAGAGTTGATCAGTCCTCCGGCGGAGGGTTGACCAGCGGCTGCACGGGGCACATGGAGGCGGGCACTGCCGCTGTCGTGACTGGTCACCGGGCATCGAAGCGACGGCGAGGGTAGGCTAACCTAACCGGGTGTTGGTCGACAGTCCCCCCGAACAGCGCGCGGAGACCGCCCCCGCGCCCCCAAGCCGCCGGGCGATACGTACCGTTGGGCTCCTCGCTTCCGTGGTCCTGCTGGTGTTCGTCGCGCTGGCGAGCGTCGCGATCGGCGCGAAGGCGTTGCCGTTGGATCAGGTCTGGCACGGTCTGTTCCACGACTCGGGGACGTACGCCGACGTCGTGGTCGGCGACCGGGTCTCGCGCACCGTCCTCGGACTGCTCGTCGGCGCCGCGCTCGGGCTGTCGGGTGCCGTCCTGCAGGCGCTCACCCGCAATCCCCTGGCCGACCCCGGACTGCTGGGCATCAACGCGGGCGCGTCCGCCGCGGTCGTCACCGCCATCACCTACTTCGGCGTCACCTCGCTGAGCGGCTATGTGTGGTTCGCTTTCTTCGGCGCGGCCGCGGTCGGGGCCCTGGTCTGGTTCCTCGGCGGCAGCCGGGGCGCGACCCCGGTACGGCTCGCCCTCGCGGGCACGGCGATCAGCGCCGCCCTCTACGGCTATCTCCAGGCCGTGATGATCATGGACGATGCCGCACTGGGCAAGATGCGCTTCTGGACGGTCGGTTCGCTGGCTTCGGCGACCGACACGACCATCAAGCAGGTGCTGCCCTTCCTGGTGGTCGGCACGATCGTCGCGCTGGCCCTGGCCCGGCCGCTGAACGCCATGGCCATGGGTGACGACACCGCCCGCGCGCTCGGCGCCAACCTGAACCGCACCCGCGCGCTGTCCATGGCAGCCGCCACCGTGCTGTGCGGCGCCGCGACAGCCGCCTGCGGGCCGATCGTGTTCGTCGGGCTGATGGTCCCGCACGTCGTGCGGTCCTTCACCGGGCCGGACCTGCGGTGGATCCTGCCGTACGCCACTGTCCTGTCGCCCGTGCTGCTGCTCGGTGCCGATGTCGTCGGGCGGCTGGTCGCGCGGCCCGCGGAGCTTCAGGTCGGCATCGTCACCGCGGTCCTCGGCGGCCCGGTCTTCATCTATCTCGTACGA
The DNA here is from genome assembly GCF_054462255.1 of Streptomyces sp. SD15. Classification (NCBI taxonomy): domain Bacteria; kingdom Bacillati; phylum Actinomycetota; class Actinomycetes; order Kitasatosporales; family Streptomycetaceae; genus Streptomyces; species Streptomyces sp. SD15. The sequence goes on from NZ_JBTLMO010000026.1 coordinate 6,267, forward strand.
CGGCGGAGGACGGCGCAGCTGTGACGACCACACGTAAGCCGACTCCCGCCATCCGGTCGGTCCGCACGCGCGGCGGGCTCTCCGTGCGGCTCGACGTCCGGGGTTTCACCGTCGTGGTGCTGCTGATGGTGGCCGCGCTGGCCGCGAGCGTGGTGCTCATCGGCACCGGCGACTTCCCGATCCCGGCCGTCGACGTCCTCAAGACCCTGGTCGGCAACGGCGACGCGGGCCAGGAGTTCATCGTCAACGACCTGCGGCTGCCGCGGGTCCTCGTCGGCCTTCTGGTGGGCGCTTCGCTCGGGCTCGGCGGGGCGCTCTTCCAGTCCATATCCCGCAATCCGCTGGGCAGCCCGGACGTCCTCGGCCTCGGACAGGGGGCGACGGCCGGCGCGCTCATCATGATCGTGCTGTTCTCCGGGAGCGCGACCCAGGTCGCCTTCGGGGCGCTCATCGGCGGCCTGGTGACCGGAGTCGCCATCTATCTGCTGGCCTGGAAGCGGGGCGTGCACGGATACCGACTGGTTCTGGTCGGTATCGGAGTCTCCGCGATCGTCACGGCGGTCAACGGCTATCTGCTCACCAAGGCCGACATCGTCGATGCGGCCCGCGCGGTCGTCTGGATGACCGGATCCCTCAACGGCCGTGACTGGACGCAGGTCTGGCCGCTGCTGGTGATGTGCGCGGTCCTCGTCCCGCTCGCCCTCGGCAACGCGCGGGGGCTGCGCATGATGGAGATGGGCGACGACGTCTCGTACGCCCTGGGGGTGCGCGTCGAGCGCGTACGACTGCTGCTGATGCTGTGCGCCGTACTGCTCACCGCGGGCGCCACCGCCGCCGCGGGACCGGTCGGCTTCGTGGCGCTCACCGCGCCACAGCTCGCCCGGCGCCTGACCCGGTCGCCCGGACCGAATCTGGTGTCGTCGATGTGCATGGGCGCCACCCTGCTGATCGTCGCCGACTGGGCCTCGCAGCGGGCCTTCGGCGCCGATCAGCTGCCGGTCGGTGTCGTGACCGGAGTACTCGGCGGGGTCTATCTGCTGTGGCTCCTCGTCACCGAGCGCAGGGCGGGCCGGATATGAGCGCCCCGGCGCACCAGAACACCTCGGGGCACCAGAACGCCTCGGCGCACGAGAACACCCCAAGGAGTACTGTGAACCGCCTGTCCGCCGACAACGTCACCCTCGGCTACGACCAGCGCGTCATCGCCAAGCAGCTGTCGGTGGAGATTCCCGACAACTCCTTCACCGTGATCGTCGGCCCGAACGCCTGCGGCAAGTCCACCCTGCTGCGCGCCCTCTCCCGGATGCTCAAGCCCTCCGAGGGGCGGGTGCTGCTCGACGGGCAGGTCATCCAGTCGATGCCGGCGAAGAAGGTCGCAAGGACGCTCGGCCTGCTGCCGCAGTCGTCGATCGCACCGGACGGGATCACGGTCGGCGACCTGGTCGGCCGGGGCCGCTATCCGCACCAGGGGCTGCTGCGCCAGTGGTCGACGGAGGACGAGCGGGTCGTGCAGGAGTCGATGGCCTCGACCGGTGTGGCCGAGCTGGCCGATCGCTATGTCGATGAATTGTCCGGTGGCCAGCGGCAGCGTGTGTGGATCGCCATGGCGCTCGCACAGCAGACCCCGCTGCTGCTGCTCGACGAGCCGACCACCTACCTCGACATCCAGCACCAGATCGACGTGCTCGACCTGTGCGCCGAACTCCACGAGGAACAGGGCCGCACCCTGGTCGCCGTGCTGCACGACCTCAACCACGCCGCCCGGTACGCCACCCACCTCATCGCCCTGCGCGACGGCGAGGTCATCGCCGAGGGCGCGCCGAGCGACATCGTCACGGCCGAACTGGTCGAGGAGGTCTTCGGGCTGCGCTGCCAGGTCATCGACGACCCGGAGACGGGGACGCCGCTGGTGGTGCCGGCGGCGCGCAAGGCACGCGCGCGTGTACCCGCTACAGAAGCTTCCTGAGGCGGAGCAGATCGAGGAGGCTCGCTTCCAGCTTCACTCGGCCCGACCCCCAGGCTCTTGCGAAGTTCAGCTCCCCGCTGACCATGGCGACCAGATCGTCGCCGGCCATGGTGAGTCTGATCTGGGCCTTCTCGCGCGGAGGCCCCTGGAGCGTGTCCAGCACCTTGATCCGGCCATCCTCGAGGCGGCCGACGAAGGTGATGTCCAGGTCGGTGATGCGGCAGCTCAGCGAGCGGTCCAAGGCCGCCGCCTCGCGCACGTCCCTGTCGGCGCCCGCCATATTGTCCGAGAGCTTGTCGAGTGCGCTGCGGCACTCCTCAATCGTGGCCATCGTGATCGACGGTACCGCAGCGCTTCGGGGTAGCGTCGTGGCATGAGCGACTCAGTGTCGGAGACCGGGTCTCCGCGGGACGAGGTGCCGGAGCCGGAGGTTCCGGCCGATGTCGAACCCGAGTACGACCCTGCCGCCCCGGCCCCGCTGAACGTCCCGCGCGTCCCCACCGGCAACGCCGAGGTCGACGACCAGCTCGACCGGCTGGCCGACGCCGACCACCTCGCCACGGACGGACACGTCGAGGTGTACGAGGATGTACACAGGGGGCTGCGCGACGCGCTGACCGCGCTCGACGCCCGCCCGGGACCTCCGGCGCCCCCATCTTCGTACGACCGCAGGAGCTGAACCGAACGTGGCAGGAGTGGCACGCCGCCGCCTCGACGCCGAGCTGGTCCGCCGGAAGCTCGCCCGCTCGCGCGAGCACGCCGGGCAGCTGATCGCTGCGGGCCGGGTCACCGTCGGAAAGACCCTCGCGACCAAGTCCGCCACCCAGGTGGAGACCGCGGCCGCGATCGTCGTCACCCAGGACGACAGCGACCCCGACTACGTCTCGCGCGGCGGGCACAAGCTTGCGGGCGCCCTGGCCGCCTTCGTGCCACAGGGGCTGACTGTCGAGGGACGGCGTGCGCTGGACGCCGGAGCGTCCACCGGAGGCTTCACCGACGTGCTGCTGCGCGCGGGCACCGCCCACGTGGTCGCCGTCGATGTCGGCTACGGGCAACTCGCCTGGTCTCTGCAGAGCGATGAACGCGTCACCGTCAAGGACCGTACGAACGTACGCGAGTTGACGTTGGAGGCGATCGATGGGGAGCCCGTGGATCTTGTTGTCGGGGATCTGTCCTTCATCCCACTCGGCCTGGTGCTGCCCGCCCTCGTGCGGTGCGCGGCGCCCGACGCCGATCTGGTGATGATGGTCAAGCCGCAGTTCGAGGTGGGGAAGGAACGGCTGGGGAGTGGTGGTGTCGTACGCAGCCTGGAACTGCGCGCCGAGGCGGTGCGCGGGGTGGCCCGGCGGGCCGCGGAACTGGGTCTCGGGGTGAAGGGCGTGACCGCCAGCCCGCTGCCCGGGCCCTCGGGCAATGTCGAGTACTTTCTGTGGCTGCGTGCCGGGGCGCCCGAACTCGACCCGGCCGACGTTGACCGTGCAGTGGCGGAGGGGCCGCGTTGACAGAGACCCGAGCTCGTACTGTTTTTCTGCTCGCCCACACCGGGCGGCCCGCTGCGATCCGCAGCGCCGAACTCGTCGTCCAGGGGCTGTTGCGCTCCGGGCTCGGGGTGCGCGTCCTGGAGGCCGAGGCGGCCGATCTGCCGCTGCCTCCCGAAGTGGAGCTGGTCAAGGAGGCCACTCCGCAGTGCCTCGACGGATGCGAGCTGCTGATCGTCCTCGGCGGTGACGGCACGCTGCTGCGCGGCGCCGAGTTCGCCCGCGCCTCCGGGGTGCCGATGCTCGGCGTCAACCTCGGCAGCGTCGGGTTCCTCGCGGAGGCCGAGCGGGACGACCTCGACAAGGTCGTCGACCGGGTCGTCACCAAGGCCTACGAGGTCGAGGAACGCATGACCGTCGACGTCGTCGTGCACCAGAACGGCAACATCGTGCACACCGACTGGGCGCTCAATGAGGCCGCCGTGCAGAAGGTCTCCGCCGAGAAGCTCCTGGAGGTCATCCTGGAGATCGACGGGCGGCCGGTGACCGGTTTCGGCTGTGACGGCATCTGCCTGTCCACGCCGACCGGCTCCACGGCGTACGCCTTCTCCGCGGGCGGGCCCGTGGTCTGGCCGGAGGTCGAGGCGCTGCTCATGGTGCCGATCAGTGCGCACGCGCTGTTCGCCAAGCCGCTGGTGACCTCGCCGGACTCGGTGCTCGCGGTGGAGGTGCTGCCGCACATTCCGCCGGGGGTGCTGTGGTGCGACGGGCGGCGGACGGTGGAGTTGCCGCCGGGGGCACGAGTGGAGGTGCGGCGGGGGGCTGTGCCGGTGCGGCTGGCTCGGCTGCACCATGCGTCGTTCACCGATCGGCTTGTGGCCAAGTTTGCGTTGCCGGTGGCGGGGTGGCGGGGGGCGCCGCACTAGAACGTGCCCGGCGCCACGGGTACTGCCCGGGCGCCGGGCCACCCCCGCGTAGGCGGGGAGCAACGAATCCGCAACTCGTCCACGACGGACACGACCGGATCACTCCCGCGTGGGCGGGGAGGCTTCTGGGGAACGAGGCCTGCCCGGAGAAGGTAACGCCCGGCTCTCGTTGCGGGGGCGGCGTCGCACGGGGCCAGGAAAACCTCGTATGGTCGGGGGCGTGTTGGAGGAGATGCGGATACGGTCGCTCGGAGTCATCGACGACGCGGTCGTCGAGCTGTCGCCCGGCTTCACCGCCGTGACAGGTGAGACCGGTGCGGGCAAGACGATGGTGGTCACCAGCCTCGGGCTGCTGCTCGGTGGGCGCGCGGACCCTGCGCTGGTGCGGATCGGCGCCAAGAACGCGGTCGTGGAGGGGCGGATCGCCGTACCCGCGCGCGGAACGGCAGTCGTACGGGCCGAGGAGGCGGGCGCCGAGCTCGACGACGGGGCGCTGCTGATCAGCCGTACCGTTTCGGCCGAGGGGCGCTCGCGGGCGCACCTGGGCGGGCGTTCCGTGCCGGTGGGGGTGCTCGCCGAGATCGCCGACGAGCTCGTCGCGGTGCACGGACAGACCGACCAGCAGGGACTGCTCAAGCTGTCCCGGCAGCGGCAGGCGCTCGACCGGTATGCCGGGGACGCGGTCGCCGTGCCGCTCGCCAAGTACGGGGGCGCCTACCGGCGGCTGCGGGCCATTTCCGCCGAGCTGGACGAGATCACCACGCGCGCGCGTGAGCGGGCCCAGGAAGCCGACATGCTGCGCTTCGGGCTCGACGAGATCGCGGCGGTCGAGCCGCGCGCGGGCGAGGACGTGGAGCTGGCGGCGGAGGCGGAGCGGCTGGGCCACGCGGAGGCGCTGGCCTCGGCCGCCACGGCCGCGCACGCCGCGCTCGCGGGCAATCCCGAGGATCCGGAGGGCATCGACGCGGCGACGCTCGTCGCGGGGGCCCACCGGGCGCTGGAGGCCGTACGGTCGCACGACTCGTCGCTCGCCGAGCTGTCCGGGCGGATCGGCGAGATCAACATTCTGCTGCGCGATGTGGCGGGGGAGCTGGCCGGGTACGCCGACGACCTCGACGCCGATCCGTTGCGGCTCGCGGCGGTCGAGGAGCGCAGGGCCGCACTCACCCAGCTGACCCGGAAGTACGGCGCGGACATCGACGCCGTGCTGGCGTGGGCCGAGCAGGGTGCCGCGCGGCTCCTCGAACTCGACGGCGACGACGAGCGGATCGACGAGCTGACCGGCGAGCGGGACGCGCTGCGGAGGGAACTGGGCGGGTTGGCGCAGGCATTGACGGACGCCCGTACGGAGGCCGCCGAGCGGTTCGCCGGCGCCGTGACCGCCGAGCTGGCCTCGCTCGCCATGCCGCACGCGCGCGTGTCGTTCGATATCCGGCAGAGCGACGATCCTGCGGGCGTGGAAGTCGGCGGACGTACGGTCGCGTATGGGCCCGCGGGTGTCGACGAGGTCGAGTTGCTGCTCGCGCCGCATCCTGGGGCGCCGCCACGGCCCATTGCCAAGGGGGCGTCCGGTGGTGAGCTCTCGCGCGTGATGCTGGCGGTGGAGGTCGTGTTCGCGGGGACCGACCCTGTGCCGACGTACCTCTTCGATGAGGTCGACGCGGGTGTCGGCGGCAAGGCCGCGGTCGAGATCGGGCGGCGGCTGGCCAAGCTCGCCAAGACCGCGCAGGTGGTGGTCGTCACGCATCTGCCGCAGGTGGCCGCGTTCGCCGATCGGCAGTTGCTGGTCGAGAAGACGAACGACGGGTCGGTCACCCGGTCCGGGGTGAAGGTGCTGGAAGGGGAGGACCGAGTTCGGGAGTTGTCCCGGATGCTGGCGGGGCAGGAGGACTCGGAGACGGCTCGGGCACATGCGGAGGAGTTGCTGGCCACGGCTCGGGCCGACGGGTAGCCGTCGGCGGGCGGGGCTTCTTCGCCGCTCCGCGGCGGGGGGTTCTGCGCCGCTCCGCGGCTTGGCCTCGACCGCTCCGCAGTACCTCTTCGCCGCTCCGCGCCGGATTCCCGCCCGCCCCCCTTCGGGACTGCTCCGCAGTCCCCGCATCGGGCCCGCTTTGCGGGCGCCCCTAAGGTGGTCGCATGATCGCACTTGCCGGCCGGAGCGCCACGTTCACCGCGGTCGCCGCGCTGACCCGTGCGAGCATCACCGCCCTCCGCTCCACAGCACCCGGCGGCCCCGCCCGTTGGGAGCGCAAGAACTACGCAGGGCGGACCGTCGAGTTGTACGCGGGGCCCGCCGCTGCCGTGGGAGCGGCGCTCGGTGCGGCTCGGGCCCATCGCGGCGCCGGTTTCGCCGTCCTGGCCGCCGGTGCGTGCGGGGCGTACGACGATGTCGCCGGGGCGGATGACCCGCGGCGTGGGTTCCGGGCGCACCTGGGGGCGCTGCGGGACGGCGAAGTGACCAGCGGGGCGGTCAAGTTGTTCGGGATCTCGGCCGCGGGGCTGGTGGCGGGGGCGCTGCTCAAGGAGCGTCTCCTGGACAAGCTGCTCGCGGGGGTCGTGATCGCCGGGAGCGCACACTTCGTCAACCTGGTGGATGTCCGCCCGGGCAGGGCTGCCGGTGCCGCGCTCGCGTTGAGCGCGCCCGGGCTGCTGCGCGGCGGGCCCGCAGGGCAGCTGTCGGCCGCGGCACTGGGTGCGGCGGTGGCCGTCCTCCCCGACGACCTCGGCGAGCGCGCGATGATCGGCGACACCGGGGCCCACGCGCTCGGCGCCGCGCTGGGCACCGCCATCGTCGCGGGCAACGGCCGGGCCGGGCTGGTCGCCCACGCCGCGGCGGTGGTGGCCGCGACGGTGTACGGGGAGAAGGTCAGCGACCTGGCGCGGTCGCTGGGGTGAGGGTGAGCGGAGGGGCGGCCTGTCGTGCAGAGGGCGTCGAGGGGTGTTGAGGCGCGCTGAGAGGTGCTGAGAGGGTGTGCGCCGGTGTGTGGGGAAGGGTGCGTGTGACCGTGTGCTCCGCGAGGCTTCGCACGCCCGGCGGTCAACCCCGCGGCACCCCAGGTCGGCCCCACATCGCCGGTGACATCACCGCAACGTCTCACTCGCACCCGCGCTCGACAACCGTGCCCGAAAACACGGGTTTTCTCACTCGTGTGAGTGACAGACGTCGTCGAGTTGGCCGATGGCACGGGAACCGTGCTCCGATGGCTGTCCCGGAACACCCGTGCGGCCTGGCATCCTTGACGTAGTACGTGCAGCGCGACGTGCGGTACACGCCCGCTGCACATCCTTCTTCTGCACGTCCCTCTGCACATCGTTCCGCACGTCTTTCCGCACGTCTCTGTTGCATCCTTCTGTACGTTCCTTCGTGACCGTCCGACGCCGAACCAGGAGCCCCGGCCACGTGAGCCACGTGAGCAGCCACTCACCGCACGGCCAGTCGCCGCTGCGCACCGTGCAGGTGCTCGGCGGCGGCAGCGCGGGCAGCAGCGCGCATGTGCGGTCGCTGGCCTCGGGCCTCGTCGCCCGGGGGGTGCGGGTCACCGTGTGCGCCCCCTCCGCTGCCGATCGTGTGTACGGATTCACGGGCGTGGGCGCCCGCCACATCCCGGTACCGCGCAGCAGTGACCCCACCTCCGTGGCCGCGCTGCGGACGGCCTGTGCGGACGCCGACCTCGTGCACGCGCACGGACTGCACGCCGCGTTGCGGGCCGCGCTCGCGCTCAGCGGACGGCGCATCCCGCTCGTCGTCACCTGGCACACCCGCTCGCACGCCGAGGGGGCGCGCGCCCATCTGCTGCGCCTGCTGGAGCGGAGGGTGGCCAAAGCCGCCGCCGTGGTACTGGGGACCTCGTCCGACCTGGTGGATCGCGCCCGCCGCAGGGGGGCGCGGGACGCCCGGCTCGCCGCCGTCGCCCTCCCGACGCCGCGCAAGGCCGTCGAGTACGGGGACCCGGACCGGCTCCGCCACAAGGCGCGGGCCGAACTCGGTGCCACCGAGCGCCCGTTGCTCATGGCGGTCGGCTCCCTCGACCGGCACCGCGGGTACGACACCCTGCTGGATGCCACGCGCGCGTGGCGCGCCCTCGATCCCGTGCCGCTCCTGGTGATCGCCGGTGAGGGGCCGCAGCGTACGGTCCTCCAGCGGCGGATCGAGGACGAGGAACTCCCGGTCCGGCTCCTCGGGCGGCGCGACGACGTCTCCGAACTGCTCCTGGCCGCCGATCTCGCGCTGCTGCCGAGCAGTTGGGAATCCCGCTCCGTCCTCGCCCAAGAGGCCCTCCACGCGCGCGTACCGCTTGTGGCGACCGCTGTCGGAGGCATCCCCGAACTGGTCGGCGACGCGGCCGAACTCGTCCCGTACGGCGACGCGGAGGCGCTCGCCGAAGCCGTCGCACGCCTCCTTGAGGACCCGGCGAGTCGCGAGCTGCTCAAGGAGAAGGGCGTTCAGCAGGCGGCCACCTGGCCCACCGAGGACGAGAACGTCGCCCAAGTGTTGAGTGTCTACGACGAGTTGACGCAGTACCGGCCCCTGGGCTGACCGCGGCCCCTGGGCTACGGCACATGCCTGCGCGCGCGAAGGGCCAGGCTCAACGCCAGTACCGTCTGCGGGTCGTCGAGGTCGGTGCCCAGCAACTCCCCGATCCGGGCCAGGCGGTTGTAGAGGGTCTGCCGGTTGAGGTGCAGCTCGCGGGCCGTCTCCGCCTTGCGGCCCGCGTGCGCCAAGTACGTCTCCAGGGTCGGCAGGAGCGGCGGCTTGGAGCGGTTGTCGTGGTCGCGGAGGGGGCCGATCGCGCGGTCCACGAAGGCAGCCAGGTCCGGGTGGTCGCGCAGCCGCCACAGCAGCAGGTCGATGTCCAGGCGGCGCGCGTCGTACCAGGGGCGGTCCGACAGGCCCTGCGCCGCCGTCGCCGTCTCCGCCGCGTGCCGCAGGCCCGCCGAAGCCGCCGCCCAGCCGCCCGCGACCCCGACGACGACCACCGGCGGCTGTGCACCGGGCCGCTGCATCCCCGCGCGCTCCACACCGGCCCGCAAGGCGGCCGCGACCCGGTCCGCGACCGCCGAGCGCTCGGACTCCGAACGCAGCCCGAGGAGCAGCGGGACGCGGCCTTCGACCGGACGTACGCCCAGCAGGACCGGCACCCCCACCGAGGCCAGTTCCTCCGCGACGGCGCGTGCCAGGACGGCCCAGCCTCCCCCGGAGGCGGTACCGCCTCCTGGGGACAGCCTCTCGGCGAGCCGCATGACGACCGGCAGGAGCGGGCTGCCGCCGGGCTTGAAGCCGAGTACGCGGGCCTGTGCCGGGGCGTCCTCGGCCTCGATCCGGCCCTCCGCGAGGTCGGTCAGGAAGTCACCGCGTCCGCGCGCCGCGAGCTCCTCCTCCTGGCGGGCCTGCATCAGGACGACGGCGAGGATGCCCGCGGCCCGCTCCGCCGCGATCCGGTGCACGGGGGCGATCGGGGCGCTGACGGGCAGCAGGACCAGGCGGGCCCGTACCGAGCCCGGGCCGGGGCCGCCGCCCGGCACGTCCACGAGGGTCGTCCCGGCGGGCGGAGCCTCCTTGTGCTGGCCGCGCAGCCCCTCCCACACCTGGAGCGGATCGGCGCCCGCCGAGCCGGCCGCCCCGGCGGCGTACAGGAGCTGTCCGTCCGCAGTCTCCAGGAAGACGGGGTTGCCGCTGAAGTCCGCGAGGATGCCGAGCACCTGGGGTACACCGCCGCCGCCGAGCAGGGCCTCCGTACAGCGCCGGTGCACTTCCTCGGCCCGCTGGAGCAGCGCGTAGTGGCCGTTGACGATCTCGGTGTGGATCTCCTCCGTGACCGCGACGAAGGGCACCTCGCGGTGCAGCTGGACCAGGGGGAGACCGGCGGAGCGAGCCGTCTCCACGAGTGCCGCGGGCAGCCGGGTGAAGCGCGGGCCGAGCTCCACGACGAGGGCCGCGATGCCGCGCTCGGCCAGCGTACGGACGAAGGCACGCTGGTCGGCCGGGCGGGTGCCGAGGCCGTATCCCGTGGTCAGGAGCAGTTCGCCGCCCTTCAGGAGCGAGGCGATGTTCGGGACCTCGCCCGCGTGCACCCAGCGCACGGTGCGCTGCAGCCGGTCGGCGCCCGCGAGGATCTCCGGCAGCCCGCTGCGCAGTCCGGGCAGCTCCAGAGCCCGCAGCACGGTGATTCCGGCGCCCTGGGTGTCGTCACGGCTGTCCAAACGGCTGTCCATGCAGCGGACGCTACCGGTGGAGGGCTTGCGGAGGCATGTCCGAGGTCTGCGGCGCTCGCTACGCCGGCGCGATGTTGTGGTTGAAGCGGAAGACGTTGTCCCGGTCGTACTGGGCTTTCACCATGGCGAGCCGCCGAGTGTTCTCGGCGCCGAGGCCGGCCACCACCCGGTCCGCGCCCTCGTCGCCGATGAAGTTGAGGTAGACGGCGCCGGTGCTCCACGGCTGGACATTGGCTCGGACGTCCTTGACCCACTGGACGCAGCGCTCGTCGTCCGCGGGGTCCTCCCAGACCCCGAAGGGGTGCACGGTCCACGACGCGCCCCGGTACGGCACCGGGAAGTGGTCAGGGCCCGAGGCGATCGCGCCGCCCTGGGGGAGCAGTACGTGCTGGGTATTGGTGGGTACGGGCGTCGCGTTCCCGAGGGCGCAGAAGATGTCCACGGCTTCGTCGGGCAGGCCGGTGAGATGCTCCGCGGACCAGTAGTTCCGCAGCCCTGCTGGAACGTCCATCATGCACTGGAAGTCTGCGTAGGGAAGGTCCTTGAGGATCTCGACCTCGTGCGGCAGCGCGAGCAGCGGTTGGGCGAGTTTGCGCAGCTCCTCCTCGCCGCCCGCGTACACCAGGAGCCCGCAGCACAGCAGCTTGCCCACCAGGTGCTCGGGGATGAACTCCTCGGGCGGTCCGGTCAGATAGATGACGCCACCGCCGGCCTCCGGTGGTGCGGCCGCGATGATCTCGCGGTAGACGCGGACCACGTCCGGGCCGATGTCCCGCTGGTACATCATCATGGCGATCGAGAATTCCGGCAGCGGGTGCAGTTTCAGGGTCAGCGCGGTGGCGACGCCGAAGTTCCCGCCGGCGCCGTGCAGGGCCCAGAAGAGTTCCGGGTTCTCCGCGTCGGTGGCGCGGAGTGTCGATCCCTCGGCCGTGACCAGTTCGACGCCGCGCAGATTGTCGACGGCCAGGCCGAAGGTCCGGTCGAGCCAGCCGCTTCCGCCGCCGAGGACGAAGCCGCCGACGCCGGTGGTCGAGACCCGGCCACCGGTGGTCGCCAGGCGGTACGGCTGGGTGGCGCGGTCGAGATGGCTCATGACGGCGCCGCCCTCGACCCGTACCGTCTCGGAACCGGGATGGACGGTCACCGTGTGCATCCGGCGCAGGTCGATGACCAGACCGCCGTCGTTGAGTGACATGCCCGCGACGCTGTGGCCGCCGCCGTGGACCGCTATGTGCAGGTCCAGGTCCCGTGCGAAGTGGACCGCGCGGGACACGTCGGCCTCGTCCGCGCATTGGGCGATCACTGCGGGGTGGCGGTCGATCATCGCGTTGAAGATTTTTCGGGCGTCGTCGTATCCCGGGTCGTCCGGGGCGAATACGTCGCCGGTCAGGTCTGTGCGGAGGGCGGCGAGGGCGGTGTGGGCTTTTGAGAAGGGGGACACGGCAGCCGGCCCCTTCCAGGGAGGGGACAGGACTGCTTTTAGCGTAGGCGCTCCGCTGGGTGGGTGCCGTTGTGAAGCTGCGGGTAGGTCGTGGCTGGTCGCGCCCACGCGGCGGAGCCGCAGAATGTCACAGCCCCGCGCCCCTGAAAGACGCGCAGTTCCCCGCGCCCCTAAGCACGCCCAGCCCCCAGCGCCCTAAGAACGCGCAGCTTCCCGCGTCCCTGAGCACGCGCAGTTCCCCGCGCCCCCTAAGAACGACGTCCAGCCCCCAGCGCCCTGAGCACGCGCAGTTTCCCGCGTCCCCAGAAGGGGGCGCGGGTTTGTGCCTCTGCGCGTTGTCAGCCGCCGTAGGCGCCCGAAGCTGTCAGCCTCAGTGCCGTGTCGATCAGTGGCACGTGGCTGAAGGCTTGCGGGAAGTTGCCTACCTGGCGTTGGAGGCGGGGGTCCCACTCCTCGGCGAGCAGGCCCAGGTCGTTCCTGAGGGCCAGGAGCTTTTCGAAGAGTTTGCGGGCCTCGTCCACGCGGCCGATCATCGCGAGGTCGTCGGCCATCCAGAACGAGCAGGCGAGGAAGGCGCCTTCGTCGCCCTCGAGGCCGTCCACGCCCGCGTCCTCGCCGGTGGTCGGGTAGCGCAGGATGAAACCGTCGGGGGTCGACAGCTCGCGCTGGATCGCCTCGATGGTGCCGATCACGCGCTTGTCGTCCGGAGGCAGGAAGCCCATCTGCGGGATGAGCAGCAACGAGGCGTCCAGCTCCCTGGAGCCGTACGACTGTGTGAACGTGTTGCGCTCCTTGTCGTAGCCCTTCTCGCACACGTCCCGGTGGATGTCGTCGCGCAGTTCGCGCCACTTCTCCAGCGGGCCGTCCGCGTCACCGGACTCGATGAGCTTGATCGTGCGGTCGACCGCGACCCAGGCCATCACCTTGGAGTGCACGAAGTGACGGCGCGGACCGCGGACCTCCCAGATGCCCTCGTCCGGCTGGTCCCAGTGGTTCTCGAGGTAGCGGATCAGTTTCAGCTGGAGGAGCGAGGCGTAGTCGTTGCGGGACAGGCCCGTCATATGGGCCAGGTGCAGGGCCTCGGTGACCTCGCCGTAGACATCCAGCTGGAGCTGGTGCGCGGCGCCGTTCCCGACGCGTACGGGACCCGAATTCTCGTACCCGGGGAGCCAGTCGAGCTCCGCCTCGCCCAACTCTCGCTCGCCCGCGATGCCGTACATGATCTGCAGGTTCTCCGGGTCGCCCGCGACGGCGCGCAGCAGCCATTCGCGCCAGGCACGGGCCTCCTCGCGGTAGCCTGTGCGCAGGAGGGAGGAGAGGGTGATCGCGGCGTCGCGCAGCCAGGTGTAGCGGTAGTCCCAGTTGCGTACGCCACCGATCTCCTCCGGGAGGGAGGTGGTGGGCGCGGCGACGATGCCGCCGGTGGGCGCGTACGTCAGGGCCTTCAGCGTGATCAGGGAGCGGACGACAGCCTCGCGGTAAGGGCCGTGGTACGTGCACTGCTCGACCCACTCGCGCCAGAAGTCCTCGGTGGCCTCCAGCGACTGCTCCGGCTCGGGCAGCGCGGGCGGCTCCTTGTGCGAGGGCTCCCAGGAGATGGTGAACGCGATCCGGTCACCGGGCGCCACCGTGAAGTCGGCGTACGTGGTCAGCGCCTTGCCGTAGGTCTCACAGGCCGTGTCGAACCACACAGAGTCGGGCCCGGCGACGGCGACCGTCCGCCCCTCGTGCTTGTGCACCCAGGGCACCACACGTCCGTAACTGAAACGCATCCGCAGCGCGGAGCGCATCGGCACCCGGCCCGTGACGCCCTCCACGATCCGGATCAGCTGTGGCGCGCCGTCACGCGGCGGCATGAAGTCGGTCACACGGACCGTGCCGCGTGGGGTGTCCCACTCGGATTCGAGGATCAGCGAGTCGCCGCGGTACGAGCGGCGCGCCGCCGTCGGGGGTTTGGCGTCGGCCGCGTGGGCCGGGCCGAGCCGCCAGAATCCGTGTTCCTCCGTGCCGAGCAGTCCTGCGAAGACGGCATGGGAGTCGAAGCGGGGCAGGCACAGCCAGTCGACTGTGCCGTCCCGGCAGACCAGCGCCGCTGTCTGCATGTCTCCGATGAGTGCGTAGTCCTCGATGCGCCCGGCCACGTGCATCTCCAGTCGAACGGCCACGTCGCCCCAGGAGGGCGGTCGCTCTGCGGTCAGGGGAACAGGGGAACGTTGAAACGTTAGAACCTTGAACGTTAGAACGTTGGTAAAGCGTCGTCGCGGAACGTCAATTATCGGTGCGATTGTCGTTGCGAAACGAACTGACGAGCTCTCGTTGTTCCGGGATACGGGCGGGGATGGTGCCGTGTGCCGGCCGGGCTCGGCAGTGAGTGTCCGAGCAGGATACGACGCACGTGGAAGATCCGCGTGCCGCTCCCGGTAACCGGAGTCGGCTGATCGAGTGAGGGACATGCGAAGCCCGTGTCGACCCGTGTGCGGAGCGTGGCCGGACGCGGGCTCGCCGGGTCGCTGATACCCTGGTAGCCCGTGGACCGGTGGGCACCCCCGAAGGAAACAACAGGCAAAAGGGGTCCCCCGAACCGCAGCGACGGCACCTCCGGAAATCTTCGGACACCACGCCGATACGCAAACCAGACCGCGACCACGGGAGCCCCCTCTTGGCCATGCCGCCCGCTGCTTTCCGAAACAGCACAGCCACGACGACCAAGCACCTCTTCGTCACGGGGGGTGTCGCCTCCTCCCTCGGCAAGGGCCTGACGGCCTCCAGCCTGGGCGCGCTGCTCAAGGCGCGGGGTCTGCGGGTCACCATGCAAAAGCTCGACCCGTACCTGAACGTCGACCCGGGCACCATGAACCCGTTCCAGCACGGCGAGGTGTTCGTCACCAACGACGGCGCCGAGACCGACCTGGACATCGGACACTACGAGCGCTTCCTCGACGTCGACTTGGACGGCTCCGCCAATGTCACTACAGGGCAGGTGTACTCGACGGTCATCGCCAAGGAGCGGCGCGGCGAGTACCTGGGCGACACGGTGCAGGTCATCCCGCATATCACCAACGAGATCAAGCACCGCATCCGGCGTATGGCGACCGACGACGTCGATGTAGTCATCACCGAGGTGGGGGGCACCGTCGGTGACATCGAGTCGCTGCCGTTCCTGGAGACCGTGCGTCAGGTCCGGCACGAGGTCGGCCGCGACAACGTGTTCGTCGTCCACATTTCGCTCCTCCCGTACATCGGCCCCTCCGGGGAGCTGAAGACGAAGCCGACGCAGCACTCGGTCGCGGCCCTGAGGAACATCGGTATCCAGCCGGACGCGATCGTGCTGCGCGCCGACCGCGAGGTGCCCACCGCCATCAAGCGCAAGATCTCGCTGATGTGCGACGTCGACGAGACCGCCGTGGTCGCCTGCCCCGACGCCCGTTCGATCTACGACATCCCGAAGGTCCTGCACACCGAGGGCCTGGACGCGTATGTCGTGCGCAAGCTGGACCTGCCCTTCCGTGATGTGGACTGGACGACCTGGGACGACCTGCTCGACCGCGTCCACAACCCGAAGCACGAGATCAACATGGCGCTGGTCGGCAAGTACATCGACCTGCCCGACGCCTACCTTTCCGTCACCGAGGCCCTGCGCGCCGGCGGCTTCGCCAACAAGGCTCGCGTGAAGATCAAGTGGGTCACCTCGGACGACTGCAAGACCCCGGCGGGCGCGGCGGCGCAGCTCGGTGACGTCGACGCGATCTGCATCCCCGGTGGCTTCGGCGACCGCGGCGTGTCGGGCAAGGTCGGCGCGATCCAGTACGCCCGCGAGAACAAGATCCCGCTGCTCGGCCTCTGCCTGGGCCTGCAGTGCATCGTGATCGAGGCCGCCCGCAACCTGGCCGGCATCCCGGACGCCAACTCGACCGAGTTCGACTCCGCCACCGCCCACCCGGTCATCTCCACCATGGCCGAGCAGCTCGACATCGTGGCGGGCGAGGGTGACATGGGCGGAACGATGCGCCTGGGCATGTACCCCGCCAAGCTCGCCGAGGGCTCCATCGCGCGCGAGGTGTACGACGGCAAGGAGTACGTCGAGGAGCGCCACCGCCACCGCTACGAGGTGAACAACGCCTACCGCACCGAGCTGGAGAAGAAGGCCGGTCTGCAGTTCTCCGGCACCTCCCCGGACGGCAAGCTCGTGGAGTACGTCGAGTACCCGCGCGAGGTGCACCCTTACCTGGTCGCGACCCAGGCGCACCCCGAGCTGCGCTCCCGCCCGACCCGCCCGCACCCGCTCTTCGCGGGCCTGGTGAAGGCTGCGGTCGAGCGGAAGACGGGCAAGTAACACAAGGGTTGTACGGTTGCCGGGGTGCGCGTCTTTTGCGGCGCGTGCCCCGGTTTCCGTTTTGTGTGCGGCGTTCGTATGCGGCGTTCGTATGCGGCGTTTTGTGTGCAGCGTTTTGTGTAGGAGGAGCAGGGCGACATGACGATCAAGGACACCGCCGAGGAGTGGGACGTCAGGGCCACCGCGACCCCCTTCGTCGGCAACAAGACCTCCGTCCGTGCCGACGACGTGGTCATGCCCGACGGATCGGTCGCCCGCCGCGACTACCAGGTCCACCCCGGCTCCGTGGCCGTCCTCGCCCTGGACGACCAGGACCGCGTGCTGGTGCTGCGCCAGTACCGGCACCCGGTGCGCCACAAGCTCTGGGAGATCCCGGCCGGACTTCTCGACATCCCCGGCGAGAACCCGCTGCACGCGGCCCAGCGTGAGCTCTACGAGGAGGCGCACGTCAAGGCCGAGAGCTGGCGCGTCCTGACCGACGTCTACACCACGCCGGGCGGCTGCGACGAGGCCGTGCGCGTCTTCCTCGCCCGCAATCTGTCCGAGGCCGAGGGGCAGCGCTTCGAGGTCGAGGACGAGGAAGCCGACATGGAGCTGGCCCGGGTCCCCGTCGACGAGCTCGTACGCGGCGTGCTCGCCGGCGACCTGCACAACAACTGCCTCGTCGTGGGCGTCCTTTCGCTGCTCGCCGCGCGCGGCGGCGACGGGCTCGACGCACTGCGCCCGGCCGAGGCTCCCTGGCCGGCCCGGCCCTTCGAGGCCTGACACACCCCCGGCACAACCCCCGGCACACCCCCCGGCACTTCTCCGACGCCGCTCCGGCGCCATCGGTCCTACGATCGGCTGATCCGATCGGGGGACGTCTCCGCCGCGCTCCTCCCGGATCGTCGCAGAGCGTGAACTAGGCTCTGGAAACGCCCGAACCGGAGTCCCGGCGGGCTTGCGCGTGCGGTGGGACGGGAGCGTGGCCCGTGACGGATCAGGCGGTGGACACAGGCGGCACGAAAGTGTCGGCCAAGGGGCAGCGTCCGGCTGCCGGGTCCGCTCCCACACAGGGTCAGTTCCTCGGCCGTACAAGAGAGTTGAAGGAACTCCGGGCCGACATCGAACGTGCCGGCCTGGACACCCTCGCGGGCCGTAAGGCACCCCGCGCGCGCGTGCTGCTCATCGCCGGCAAACCCGGCTCCGGCCGCACCGCGCTCGCCGAGAAGCTCGTACGACAGGTCGCCGAGAGTTACCCCGACGGGGTGCTGCGTGCCCGGCTCACCGAACCCGACGGGACCCCGGTGCCCACCACGCGCACCGCACGGGAGCTGCTCACCGCGCTGGGGCTGTCCACGCCGCCCGGGGCCGCCCCCGAGGACCTGAGCGAGGCCGTGCGCGAAGCCCTCGCGACCCGCCGAACCCTGCTTCTGCTCGACGACGCGGCCGACGCCGAGCAGGTCGACGCTCTGCTGCCCGACACACCTGAGTGCCTGGTCGTCGCGGTCTCCGGAGGGCCGCTGACCGGCATCGCGGACGTCCGCCCCTGCACCCTGGGCGGCCTGGACACCAAGTCCGCGCTCGAACTCCTCGACCGCTTCACCGGCTCGGTGCGTATCACCGTCGACCCGCTCGCCGCCGAGAGCCTGGTCGAGCTGTGCGCGGGCCAGCCCGCCGCTCTGGTGCTCGCCGGGGGCTGGCTGGCGGCACGGCCCGGTTCGGCTGTCGCCGACCTCGTCAGGCACCTGCGCAGCGACGGCGCCGAGGGCTCGCCGCTCGCCCGGGTCTTCCGGCTCGCGTACGGCTCGCTGTCGAGCACCGCCGCGCGGTCACTGCGGCTGCTCTCGCTCGCTCCGGCCGGCCTCGTCGACCCGCACACCGCGTCCGCGCTGGTCGGCTGCTCGGTGGACGCCGCCCGCGGCACGCTGGACGACTTCGTCGCGCTCGGGCTCGTCCGGGCCGTCGAGTCGCCGTTGCCGCAGTACGAGGTGCCCGGCTGCCTGCTGCCGCTGCTGCGCGACCTCACCGAGACCGAGGACCGGCCGGCCGAGCTGCAGCTGGCCCGCGCCCGGATGCTGGAGCGGACCGTACGGCTGCTGGTGTCGTGCCGCGCGATCACCGAGACCGACAGCACGCCCGCCCGCGAAAAGCTCGCCGGAATGCCCCGCGCGCTGCGCTTCCCCCATCCCAGGGCGGCCGAGGACTGGCTGCGCATCCGCCAGCCCGCACTGCTGGCGGCAGCCCGGCTCGCGGTCGCGGACGGGGAGCTGGACACCCTGGCCCGGCGGCTGATGGCCGCGCTGGTGCGGGCGCTGGTCACCCACTTCGGCACCCGGGCCGCGGCGCCCGAGCTGTACAGCATCCACCGGCTCGTCCTCGATGTCGCCGAGCGCCGAGACCTGCCCCGCGAGAAGGCCGCGGCGCTGCTGAACCTCGCCGACCTGGACGCGCAGACCGGCCGCACGGCGGAAGCCCTGGCGCGCTACCGGGCCGCACTGGACGCCGGACGCGAGGCGAACGACCCGTATGCGACCGGCCGCGCGATGGAATCCGTAGGCGGTGCCCACCAGGAGCTGGGGGACTACGACCGAGCCGCCGACTGGTACGGCAGGGCACTCGCCCAGCGCCTGGCGCGGGGCGAGCGGGTGGACGCGGCGCGGCTGTACGGCCGTATCGCCACCGCGCACACCTACGCGGGCCGCTACGGCGAGGCGCTGCGCAACTGGCGTGCCGCCGTCGGCGGGCACCGCAAGAACGGCGATGTGGCCGCCCAGGCCCGGGCGTTGAGCGAGCTGGCACGGGTGCAGGAGTACGCGGGGCGCCCCGAGGAGTCGCTGCGCACCTGCCAGGAGGCGGTCGAGTGGGCGCGCCGCGCCGAGGACGTCCGGCTGCAGGCCGCGTTGCAGCTCAGGCTGGCCGACACGCTGGACCGGCTCGGCGACCCTGCCGCCGCCCGACTGCACCGTGCGGCGGCCGAGCGCATGCTGGGAGAGGAGCTCTCGGAGAGCGCGACGACCTTGGATGGCACGGAACAAGACGCTAACGCCTGCGAAATCCGTAGTACATCAGCTGAAGATTGATGCATTGAAAGGCTAGACAGAGAGAATCCCTTCATTAGACTGGCTCCGCCGCGTTCTTTCGTGGTGTCTCCCGGTGTGCTCGCATGCTTCCGGGTATGACCTGCATTGCCCCGGCTTGCGTCGCCTCGGCATGCATCGCCCAGAACCCTCTGAGTCAAGGACCGTGATCGACGTGAAGGTCGGCATCCCCCGCGAGGTCAAGAACAACGAGTTCCGGGTGGCCATCACCCCCGCCGGCGTGCACGAGCTGGTGCGCCACGGCCACCAGGTCTTCATCGAGCAGAACGCCGGCGTCGGCTCCTCGATCACGGACGACGAGTACGTCTCGGCCGGCGGGCAGATCGTTGCCACCGCCGACGAGGTCTGGGCCACCGCCGACCTGCTGCTGAAGGTCAAGGAGCCCATCGCGGAGGAGTACCACCGCCTCCGCAAGGACCAGACGCTCTTCACCTACCTGCACCTGGCCGCTTCGAAGGAGTGCACGGACGCGCTCCTGGAGTCCGGCACCACGGCGATTGCGTACGAAACGGTCGAGCTGTCCAACCGTGCGCTGCCGCTGCTTGCCCCGATGTCCGAGGTCGCGGGCCGCCTCGCCCCGCAGGTCGGCGCCTACCACCTGATGCGCGCCAACGGCGGCCGCGGCGTCCTGCCCGGCGGTGTCCCCGGCGTCCTGCCGGCCAAGGCTGTCGTCATCGGCGGTGGCGTCTCCGGCTGGAACGCCGCGCAGATCGCCATCGGCATGGGCTTCCAGGTGACCTTGCTCGACCGCGACATCAACAAGTTGAAGGAGGCGGACAGGATTTTCGGTACGAAGATCCAGACCGTCGTCTCCAACGCCTTCGAGCTGGAGAAGGCCTGCCTCGAGGCCGACCTCGTCATCGGTGCCGTCCTCATCCCGGGCGCCAAGGCCCCGAAGCTGGTCACCAACGAGCTGGTTTCGCGGATGAAGCAGGGAAGTGTTCTTGTCGACATCGCGATCGATCAGGGCGGTTGCTTCGAGGACTCGCGTCCGACCACCCACGCCGAGCCGACCTTCCCGGTGCACGGCTCGGTCTTCTACTGCGTCGCCAACATGCCCGGTGCGGTCCCCAACACCTCCACGTATGCCCTGACCAACGCCACGCTGCCGTACATCGTGGAGCTCGCCAACCGAGGCTGGGTCGAGGCGCTGCGCCGTGATCCCGCGCTGGCCAGGGGCCTCAACACGCATGACGGCAAGGTCGTTTACCGTGAGGTCGCGGAAGCGCACGGGCTGGAGAGCGTGGCACTCGAGTCCCTGCTCGGCTGAGCTCCGGCGGCCCGGGACCGGCCCCGAGAGTCGACTTTCCGGCTGACTCCAGACTGACAAAAGGCGATACGTCAACACAGGTCGTCAACCACCCGCACCCGACCGGACCTTGTTCAGTGAGGTCCGGTCGGGTGTGTGTCGGGTCACTTTGCGACACTCGTTCAACTCGCCACGAACGTAACTCTTCAACCGATTCGCACACCCGTGAAACCTGCTGTGCGACGGCCTTACGCCCTTGACAGAGGGGTGTTCGGTTGCCGACACATCGGGTCGGGTCCGGCGGATTGTGTTGCTGCGGACCGGTGACACGCCATAGAGTCGCCAACCGTCGGCATGGTGCCACGCTGACCTATCTAGAAGTTTCCTGGTCACCAAGGAGGTAAGACGACTTGTGAATGAGTCGACATTTACTCCCGGGGGTGGTCAACCAGGAATGCCGACGCGGGGCCAGGGCCCCACGGGGCTCGAGGCTGTCGGCTCCGTCGCTGTCCGAACCTTCGCAGCCCAGAAGAGTCCCAGGATGACTCAGACAGCACACCAGAGCATGGATGGCCATCACGTGAACGCCATGGCCGGCAACGGAAGTGGCGAGAACCGCACCCACTTCGCCGACTACGACGAACTGCCCGAGGGGCACTTCTACGACCCCGACGCCGAGTACGAGCCCGATCCGGAGTACGCGGCCACGCTCGCGCCCGACGCTGCCCGTCAGCGCCGCGAGCGCGTGGGCCCGACCGGACGCCCGCTGCCGTACTTCCCGATCCCCGGCCCGCTGACCGACCACGGCCCCGCGACGATCATCGCGATGTGCAACCAGAAGGGCGGCGTCGGCAAGACGACGTCGACCATCAATCTGGGCGCCGCGCTCGCGGAGTACGGACGCCGGGTCCTGCTCGTCGACTTCGACCCGCAGGGCGCCCTCTCGGTGGGCCTCGGCGTCAACCCGATGGAGCTCGACCTCACGGTCTACAACCTGCTCATGGAGCGGGGCATGGCGGCCGACGAGGTGCTCCTGAAGACGGCGGTCCCGAACATGGACCTGCTGCCCAGCAACATCGACCTGTCCGCCGCCGAAGTGCAGCTGGTGTCCGAGGTCGCGCGTGAGTCCACGCTGCAGCGCGCCCTGAAGCCGCTGATGGCCGACTACGACTACATCGTGATCGACTGTCAGCCCTCGCTGGGCCTGCTCACCGTCAACGCCCTGACGGCGGCCCACAAGGTGATCGTGCCGCTCGAGTGCGAGTTCTTCGCGCTGCGCGGTGTCGCGCTGCTCACCGAGACCATCGAGAAGGTCCAGGAGCGGCTCAACCCCGAGCTGGAGCTCGACGGCATCCTCGCCACGATGTACGACTCGCGGACCGTGCACAGCCGTGAGGTCCTCGCGCGCGTGGTCGAGGCGTTCGACGATCACGTCTACCACACGGTGATCGGCCGGACCGTCCGCTTCCCGGAGACCACCGTCGCCGGTGAGCCGATCACCACGTACGCCTCCAACTCCGTCGGTGCCGCCGCCTATCGCCAGCTCGCCAGGGAGGTGCTCGCCCGGTGTCACGCCGAGTGAGTCTGCCGGGGGCCGACGAACTGTTCCGTACCACCGGGGGAACGGCGCTCCAGGCATCCACCCCCAATCGCCGGACCAACGGCGAGCCCCGGGTGCCGGCTCCGGCCGGTGAGAGCGACGCGGCCGCCGCCGCGGAGGACGCGCCGCAGTCGGTGCCCGTGCGGGGCGGTGACGGCGAGGGCGACGAACACGTCGCGGCCGACGCCGACTCCGATGGGGGAGAATCCCGCAGCCGGGGTGCGGCTCAGGAGCGCTCCGGGCGACCTCAGACGGCGCAGGAAGGTTCTGCCGCCGGGCAGCAGTCCCGCAACAAGCGCAGCCGCGCCGCCAACCGGCGGCCCAGCGGGCGGGAGCGGCACGACGAGAAGATCACGGTGTACGTGTCCGCCGAGGAACTCATGGACCTCGAGCACGCCCGGCTGGTGCTCCGCGGGGAGCACGGGCTCGCGGTCGACCGCGGGCGGATCGTGCGTGAGGCGGTCGCCGTCGTACTCGCCGATCTTGAATCCCGCGGGGACGCGAGCATCCTCGTACGAAGACTGCGCGGGCGGTAGCGGTAGCCTGCGACGGCTATGACCTCGAACGACACGTCCGTCCCCGCCGGCTCCGGCGGTCGTCGGCGTGCGCTGGGGAGAGGGCCGGGGGCTGCTCCGGCTCCCGTCGAGGAACCGGTCGTGCCGCTTGTGGAGGCCGCGCGTCCTGCGGACCCGGTTGTTCTTGCGGAGGCCGCGCCTACTGCGGACCCCTTGATTCCCGCGGACCTGGTGGTTCCTGCTGAACCCCGAGCTGCCGCTGAGCCCGAAGATTCAGCTGAAGTCCCCGCCGAACCCGGTGACGGGGTCTTCAAGGTGCGGCTCGCGAACTTCGAGGGGCCCTTCGATCTGCTGCTCCAGCTGATCTCGAAGCACAAGATGGATGTCACGGAAGTGGCGCTGTCACGCGTGACCGACGAGTTCATGGCGCACATCAGGGCGATGGGGCCGGACTGGGACCTCGACCAGACGACCGAGTTCCTGGTCGTCGCCGCCACGCTGCTCGACCTGAAGGCCGCGCGGCTGCTGCCCGCCGCCGAGGTCGAGGACGAGGCCGATCTGGCGCTGCTGGAGGCGCGGGACCTGCTCTTCGCGCGGCTGCTCCAGTACCGGGCGTACAAGCGGATCGCGGACATCTTCAACGCCCGCCTCGACGAGGAGGCCCGCCGCTACCCCCGTACCGTCGGCCTCGAAGCCCATCACGCCGAGCTGCTGCCCGAGGTGGTCATCAGCATCGGGGCGGAAGGATTCGCCAGGCTCGCCGTGAAGGCGATGCAGCCCAGGCCCAAGCCGCAGGTGTATGTCGACCACATCCACGCCCCGCTGGTCAGCGTGCAGGAGCAGGCCCAGATCGTGGTGGCGCGGCTGCGAGAGGCGGGGGAGGCCAGTTTCCGCGACCTCGTGGCGGACGTCGACGACACCCTCACCGTCGTAGCGCGCTTCCTGGCCCTTCTGGAGCTCTACCGCGAGAAGGCCGTCGCCCTCGACCAGGAAGAGGCGCTGGGGGACCTGGTGGTGCGCTGGACGGGCGGCGCCGGGGACGCGCAGCCGACGGTGACGGACGAGTTCGACAGGCCGCCCGAGCCGGCCAAGGAGGAGAAGGCGTGAGCGAGGACACCACCGAGATCCCGGCAGGCCTGCGCACCGTCGCCGACCTCGAGCTCAAGCCCGCCCTGGAAGCCGTCCTCATGGTCGTGGACGAGCCGGCCACCGAGGAGCACCTCGCAAAGATCCTGGAGCGGCCCAGACGGCAGATCGCGAGCGCGCTGCGCGAGCTGGCGGACGAGTACACGGTGCAGGGGCGTGGCTTCGAGCTGCGGCTGATCGCCGGGGGATGGCGGTTCTACAGCCGGCCCGAGTACGCGGCGGCCGTGGAGCGCTTCGTCCTGGACGGGCAGCAGGCCCGGCTCACCCAGGCGGCTCTGGAGACTCTGGCGGTCGTCGCGTACCGCCAGCCGGTCAGCCGTTCCAGGGTCTCCGCGGTCCGCGGAGTGAACTGCGACGGCGTGATGCGCACCCTCTTGCAGCGGGGTCTGGTCGAGGAGGCGGGCACGGAACCCGAAACAGGTGCGATCCTGTACAGGACGACGAACTACTTCCTGGAGCGAATGGGCCTGCGCGGCCTGGACGAGCTCCCGGAGCTCGCGCCCTTCCTCCCTGAGGCGGACGCGATCGAGGCCGAGACGCAGGAAGGTGTTCCGTCGTTCGATCCGGATGCTCCCGATGCTCCGGGGACAGACGACGCAGACGACTAGACGGAACTTTGATGCGAAGCAGCGGCAGCGGTAGCGGTAGCGGTAGGAACAGCAGCGGACGCGGTAACTACCGGGGGGCCGGGAACGGGCGCGACGACAGGCCAAAGCGCGACGACAAGCCGAAGCGCGACGACAAGCCGAAGCGCGACGACAAGCCGAAGCGTGCCGGCAAGCCCCGCCCCGAGGAGCGCCGCTACGACGTGGGCCCCGCCGCGTCCCACGAAGGCCCGAAGTCCGGGCGCGGCACGGCGGCGCGCGGCGGCGCCAAGGGCGGTCCCAAGCAGGGGCAGCAGCGCGGCGGCCGTACGGAGCCCGCGCGCTCCCGCGAGTACGAGACGCGGGCCGAGGAGCGCAACCGGGACCGGTACGCGGGCAAGCCGGACGTCAAGCTGCCCAAGACCTTCCCGGGTGCCGAGCAGGAGGGTGAGCGCCTGCAGAAGGTGCTCGCGCGCGCGGGCTACGGTTCCCGGCGCTCCTGTGAGGAGCTGGTCGAGCAGGCCCGGGTCGAGGTCAACGGCGAGATCGTCCTGGAGCAGGGGCTGCGCGTCGACCCCGAGAAGGACGAGATCAAGGTCGACGGGCTGACCGTGGCCACGCAGTCGTACCAGTTCTTCTCGCTGAACAAGCCCGCCGGTGTCGTGTCGACCATGGAGGACACCGAGGGCCGTCAGTGCCTCGGCGACTACGTGACGAACCGCGAAACGCGGCTCTTTCACGTCGGGCGGCTCGACACCGAGACCGAGGGCGTCATTCTGCTCACCAACCACGGCGAGTTGGCGCACCGGCTGACCCACCCGAAGTACGGCGTGAAGAAGGTCTACCTCGCGCACATCGTGGGCCCGATCCCGCGGGACCTGGGCAAGCGGCTCAAGGACGGCATCCAGCTGGAGGACGGGTACGCGAAGGCGGACCACTTCCGGGTCGTCGAGCAGACCGGCAAGAACTACCTCGTAGAGGTGACCCTCCACGAGGGCCGCAAGCACATCGTGCGCCGCATGCTCGCCGAGGCCGGCTTCCCGGTCGACAAGCTCGTGCGCGTGGCCTTCGGCCCGATCACCCTCGGCGACCAGAAGTCGGGCTGGCTGCGCCGCCTGTCGAACACCGAGGTCGGGATGCTCATGCAGGAGGTCGACCTCTAGGCCTGCGTGCGTATGACGGCCGGTCCCGGAGTTGGTGCGGGACCGGCCGCTTCGTTTTCGCCGCCGCCCTGGGGCCTGGGGGCCCTGGAGGGCCCTTACGCCCACCCGGGCATCCCCATGGCCCCCTGGCAGGCTCCGGTGGCCGTCGGCGCCCCTGAGGGCCCCTGAGGGCCCCTGGCGACGCGCGTGCCGTCGCCGCTGCCGCCGTTCCTGCGCTCAGGGGGTTGTGGGCGCCCACCGACCTCTTTATAGTCGTAGTGACTATTAGTGGTGGGCGGTGGGATGGGGCTGGAGAGGGTGCTCGCACGGGAAGGCCACGCGCCCCAGGGGTACGACAAATACGCCTTCGAACCCTTCGCCGTCACCGTCGACCTGGCTGTCCTGACGATCCGCGCGGGCGAGCTCCAGGTGCTGCTGATAGAGCGGGGGCAGGAGCCGTACGCGGGCCGCTGGGCGCTTCCCGGTGGCTTTGTGCTGCCGGACGAGTCCGCGGAGACGGCGGCCCGGCGCGAGCTCGCCGAGGAGACCGGCCTGTCGGACGTCTCCGGCCTCCATCTGGAACAGCTGCGGACCTACAGCGAACCCGACCGCGACCCGAGAATGCGGGTCGTCTCCGTCGCGTTCGCCGCGCTCCTCCCGGACCCTCCCGAGCCGCGCGGCGGCGGTGACGCGGCGCAGGCCCGGTGGCTGCCGTACCCGGCGCCCGGTCCGCTCGCCTTCGACCACGCCCGCATCCTCACCGACGCCCACGACCGCGTCGGCGCCAAGCTCGAGTACACCTGTCTCGCCACGTCCTTCTGCCCGCCCGAGTTCACCCTCGGCGAGCTGCGGCAGGTCTACGAGACCGTGTGGGGCACCCCGCTCGACCGGCCGAATTTCCGGCGCAAGGTCCTCGCCACGCCGGGCTTCGTCGAACAGGTCCCGGGGGCCGCCCGCCTCACCGGAGGCCGCGGCAAACCCGCCGCGCTCTACCGCGCGGGCGGCGCCACCGCCCTGCACCCGCCCCTGCTGCGTCCCCGTTCGGAAGGACGGCCCTCATGACCACCACCCCGACGCTCGCGAAGCACGCCGCCACCGGGTCCCTGCTCGGTCTCGCCCTCGGTGACGCGCTGGGGTTTCCGACCGAGTTCAACGACGTGCCGTCGATCCTCGCCAAGTGCGGCCCCTGGCGGGAGATGGCGCTGCCCAGGCCCGCGATCGTCACGGACGACACGCAGATGACCCTGGCGTTGGGGCGGGGGCTGCGTACGGCCATGGACCGCGGTCTGCTCGGGCCGGCGCGGATGGAACGGCCGGTGCGCGAGGAGTTCGTGGACTGGTATCAGTCGCCCGACAACAACCGTGCGCCCGGCCGCACCTGCCTCGTCGCCTGCAATCTCCTGAAGACCGAGGGGCGACCCTGGCAGGAGGCCAGCCAGATCGGCTCCAAGGGGTGCGGCGCGAACATGCGGGTGGCGCCCGTCGGGCTGGTCCGGGGGCTGAGCGACGAACAACGGGCGGGCGCCGCTCAGTTGCAGGCGGCGCTCACCCACGGCCATCCCACCGCGCTCGCCGCCTCGGACCTCACCGCACACGCGATCCGGCTCCTGGCCCAGGGCGCCGAGCCGACGGAACTGGTCGGACTCCTGCGGTCGTACGCGCGCGAGAGCCGCAGCGTCTACCGCTCCCGCTGGCTCGGCGACCTGTGGACGCACAGCCAGGACCCGACCCCGGAGCACTTCATCGAGCGCGGCTGGGACGAGTGCCTGGACGCCCTGGACCGGCTGCGGGACGCGGTGCGCACCGTCTCGCCGGAGACCGACCCCTGCCTGGCCACCGGCGCGGGCTGGATCGCCGAGGAGGCGCTCACCACCGGCCTGCTCTGCTTCCTGCTGTTCGTCGACGAGCCCGTCACCGCCCTGCGCCGGGCCGCCTGCACCTCCGGCGACTCCGACTCCATCGCCTGCCTCACCGGCGCGTTCGCCGGCGCGCACCACGGCTCGGACGTCTGGCCCACGGAGTGGGCCGACCGCATCGAGTACCAGAGCGACCTCATGTCGCTGGGGGCGCTCTGGGACGCTTGAGAGATGACCGACGTTCTCGACATCGACCTCAGGGCAGTCGTGGCGGAGCAGCCCGATCCGGTGCTGTTCGCCACCGTCTCCGGGGCGCACCTGTACGGCTTCCCCTCGCGCGACTCGGACGTCGACCTGCGCGGGGTGCACCTGCTCTCTGCGGCTGAACTGGTCGGGCTGCGCGAGCCGGCGGAGACCCGGTCCAGGATGTGGGACCGGGACGGGGTCGAGATGGACCTCGTCACCCACGATCTGCGCAAGTTCGTACGACTGATGCTGCGGCGCAACGGCTATGTGCTGGAGCAGCTGCTCTCGCCGCTCGTCGTGCACACCGGTGACGCGCACCGCGAACTGGTCTCGCTCGCCCCCGGGGTCCTCACCAGTCATCACGCCCACCACTACCGAGGGTTCGCGGCGACGCAGTGGCGGCTCTTCGAGAAGACCGGTGAACTCAAGCCGCTGCTCTACACGTTCCGGGTGCTGCTCACCGGCATCCACCTGATGCGCAGCGGCGAGGTGCAGGCCGATCTGTCCGCGCTCCTCGGGGAGGCCGGGGCTCCCGCGTATCTGCCCGACCTGATCGCCGCGAAGGCGGAGCGGGAGCACGGGGCCGCGGACATCGACCACGCGCGCGTGGGGGACGACGTGGAGCGGCTGCACGGCCTGCTGGACGCGGCGCAGGACACCTCAGCGCTGCCGGACGCTCCGGCCGCCTACGACGCTCTGCACGACTTCGTCGTCCGGGTTCGTCTGGAGGGCTTCCGGGGCGGTTCGGAGGGCTGAGGCGCGGCGTACCCGGATCAGGAAGGCCTCGACGCGGGCCCGGTCCGGCTCGGGTGGCAGGGGGCTGCGGACGGCTGCCTCGTCCGCCTCGGTCGCCAGGCGGGCCATCCAGGTCTCCACCCGCGGCCACGGGACCTCGCCGCGCTTCACCGCGAGCAGGGGCTCACGCTGGTCGCCGACGTCGATCGTCAGGACGCCGGTGCGCAGCAGGTCGTGGGAGCTCATCAGGAGGCGGAGGAGGTGCATGGCGTGCTTCCAGCGCGGGGCGCCGTGCTGCCGGACGTCCGCGTCGAGCTTCTTGCGCTGGCCCAGGGCGTAACGGGCGAACGTGTCGTGCGCCTGGCGGGAGAGGAAGGCCTCGCGGAGGGCGAGGAGTTCGCGGCCCGTGTCGTCGACGTACTCGACGACGGGGGAGTGGAGGCACTCCAGGATGTTCGGGTTGGCGCGCAGCGCGAGGGTGCAGAAGCGCTCCAGCTCCCAGCCGAACTGCTCCTCGGCCGGGCCCTCGACGTGCGTCGGCGGCTTCTCGAAGCGCCAGAAGAGCGGGGTCGGGGCGAGGAACACGCCCCGACGGTCCGTGTCGCTGGCGTCCGTGGCCAGGCCGAAGGCGCGCGAACCCATCACGCAGGAGTAGATCGTGTGGTCGCGCACCAGGGCCTCGGCATCCATGTCCCGGAGCGTATGCGCCGGATCAGGTGAGGAGGATCGAATTTCCCTCCACGGTGATCTGCTCCGCGGGCAGTGGCTTGGTGGCCGGGCCGCCCTGCACCGAGGCGTCCTCGATGCTGAACTTGCTGTTGTGGCAGGGGCAGACGATGGAGCCGTTCGCGACGCTGCCCACCGTGCAGCCCTGATGGGTGCAGACCGCCGAGAAGCACTTGAACTCGTTCGCCGTGGGCTGGGTGACCACGACCTTCTTGTCCTTGAAGATCTTGCCGCCGCCGACGGGGATGTCGGACGTCTTGGCGAGTTCCGTGCCGGCGGCCGCCGCAGCCGAAGTGGTGGGTGCCGCCGAGGTGACAGCCGCTTCCGGCGAGGCGGGTGCCGGGGATTTGTCGCTGCCGCTGTCACTGTCGTCGTAATTGCTGCAGCCCACGAGCAGTGTTGCCGCGCCTGTGCCGAGAACTGCCGCGCCGGATCCGAGAACCGTGCGCCGCGCGGGGGACTTTGTCATGTCGTTACTCCGAACGTGCGAAAGAACCAAAGAGCCGACGTCAGCCAGACGACCGTGAGGACCACGAAGACGAGTCCTCCCACGATCGGCAGCAGCCAGCCGGGCAGTCGCTCCGAACGGAGCAGGAGCATTTTGGCACTAAATGTCCCAAAGAAGAAGCAACCTAGAAGCGAGTGCCACAGCACGCGCGGTTCGTACGTCTGATAGCCCAACGCGTAGAGACAGTGCACGGCCACCGGCACCGCCACCAGGAACGCGACCCGCCCCGACCAGCGGTGCAGCACCGGCGCCCAACTCGGCCCCGGCAGCTTCCCGTACACCATGAACGCCGAGACGACTTGGACGAGCGCGAAGGCGAACGCCGTTGTCGCCAGCCAGGACTTCACCGCGCCCGTGCTGCTGAACCCCGCGAGATTGAAGGCGGTCCCCGTCGGGTCGTGCTCCTTGCCGTACACGCCGAGGCCGACCGCGACCGCCGCGGCGACCAGGGCCGGAACCAGATAGCGGGCCGGGTGCGGGCGGCGGTGGGCGGGCTGGGGGGAAGGGAAGCCCTGAGTGGCGGCATTCGGGTCCACGGTCATGGTCGGCTCCCTGCGTGAGAGGGGGACATGAGAGGGGGTCAGGGGGTGACGGGTCGCGCGGTGAGCGTCTGTCCGTCGACCGTCACGGCGCCGGTCTCCGGGTCGATCCGGGGTGCCGCCGAGGGCTTGCCGTCGCGGTTGAGGATGCCGACCTGGTTGCCGCCGGGCAGCACGATCCAGCCGCCGTCGAGCTTGGCGCCGCGCACCGTGGCCGTCGCCCGGTAGAGCCCGGACGGCCTGATCGCCTTGTCGGCGGTGAAGGCGTAGCGCTGCCCGTCCAGGTCGACGGTGCCGCGGATCCGCTTGCCCGCCTCGAGCGTGCCGTTCAGCTTGGCGCCGTCCTTGCCGGAGAGCTTCATGGTGCCGTCGTCCTTGACGTTGCCCTTCAGCCACGACTCCTTGTCCCGGCCGTCGCAGAAGTACGCGATCGCCCTGCCGTCGCGGACGGAGACGGCTACCGCGGAGGAGTCGTCGTCCGTGCGGCCCGCGTAGTCGGCGTTGGGGGTGGCGCTCTTCGATGGGGGTGGTGGGGTCGGTGACGGCGGCGTACTCGTGGCCGGCGCGTTCGTCGGTGCCGTGGCGCTGGGCGACGGCTCCTGGTACGAAGACGCGCTCTTCGTCCCCGTCGTCGCGTTGAGCGACAGCATGAACACCCCGAGCAGCAGCCCCGCGAGAAGGGTGAGCAGGGGTCCTGGACGCTTCATACGAGCCTCCCCCGGGGCGAGTCTCCTGCCATGAGAGCGGACCTGCGCCCCGGCGTCCAGAGGCACACTGGTGCGTTCTCACTACAAGTGGCGGAATGGGGCGATTCAAGTGACATTGGCATGGTCTGAGGCCAGGCGGTGACCTGCCCCCGGCCGCACTTTCGAAAGGCGTGACCATGGCGGGTAACGATCTCGGCAGCCTGCTCGGCGGTCTCCTCGGTGGAGGCGGCCAGGCCGGAGCCGCCGGCGGTTCCGGCGGCGGTTCCGGCGGCGGTTCCGGCGCGGGCAACATCCTGGGCTCGCTGCTCCAGTCCCTGGCCGGCGGGCAGGGCGGTAGCAATCCACTCGGTGGACTCCTGGACATGCTCACCAAGTCCGGTCTGATGGACCAGGCGCAGTCGTGGGTCGGCACCGGCGAGAACAAGCCGGTCAGCGGCGAGCAGATCGCGCAGGCGCTGCCCGACGAGACGCTCCAGAAGGTCGCGGAGCAGAGCGGCGTCAGCCCGCAGGAGGCCTCGTCCCAGATCGCGCAGTCCCTGCCCCAGGTGGTCGACAAGCTCACCCCGAGCGGAGAGATGCCCTCCGGCGGCTCTCTGGAGGACCTCATCAAGGCGCAGAACGTCTGAACCGTGCCCGGTGCGCGGCGCCCGTCTCGTCAGACGGGCGCCGCGCACTCACGCGTTGCGGGCTGACTACGCTGGTGTGACAAGACGAGTACGTAGATCAGCGCAGCGAGGAGTATCACCGTGGCGGTACGAGCGGTCCGGGGCGCCGTCCAACTGGAGCGGGACGAGGCCGGGCACATGGACGAGCAGGTCAGCGAGCTGCTCACCGCCATCCTGGAGCGGAACGGGCTCACTACGGACGACCTGATCAGCATCTGGTTCACCGCGACGCCCGATCTGCACAGCGACTTCCCGGCGGCCGCGGCACGCAAGCTCGGCATCGTCGACGTGCCGTTGATCTGCGCGCAGGAGCTGGACATCGAGGGCGCGATGCCGCGGGTCGTACGAGTCCTCGCGCACATCGAGTCCGACCAGCCCCGGGCCGACATCGCGCACGTCTACCTGGGCGCCGCGGGTGCGCTGCGCAAGGACATCGCCCAGTGAGAACCGCTCTCGTCATCGGAACCGGGCTGATCGGCACGTCGGCGGCCCTGGCGCTGACCGCGCGCGGCGTCGTCGTCCACCTCGACGACCACGACCCGCAGCAGGCCCGTACGGCGGCCGCGCTCGGCGCCGGCACGGACGAGGCACCCGGAGGGCCGGTCGACCTGGCCATCGTCGCGGCCCCGCCCGCGCACGTGGCCGCGACGCTCGCGGACGCCATGCGGCGTGGCGTCGCGCGCGGCTACCTCGATGTGGCGAGTGTCAAGGGCGGGCCGCGCCGTGAGCTGGAGGCGCTCGGCCTGGACCTCTCCGCGTACATCGGCTCGCATCCCATGTCGGGTCGCGAGAAGTCGGGTCCGCTGGCCGCGACGGGTGATCTCTTCGAGGGTCGTCCCTGGGTCCTTACGCCCACCCGGGACACGGACACCGAGGTGCTGAATCTCGCGCTCGAGCTGGTGTCGCACTGTCGAGCGGTCCCCGTGGTCATGGACGCCGACGCCCACGACCGGGCGGTCGCCCTCGTCTCGCACATGCCGCACCTGGTGTCGAGCATGGTCGCCGCGCGTCTGGAGCACGCGGAGGAGGCGGCGGTACGGCTCTGTGGACAGGGCATCCGCGATGTGACCCGCATCGCGGCCTCGGACCCCCGGATGTGGATCGACATCCTCTCCGCGAACCCGGGGCCGGTCGCCGACCTCCTCGCGGACGTCTCCGCCGACCTCGACGAGACGGTGCGGGCCCTGCGTGCGCTCCAGTCCGCCGACGAGGCCAAGCGTCAGGAGGGGGCCGGTGGCATCGAGGATGTCCTGCGCCGCGGCAACGCGGGTCAGGTCCGGGTTCCCGGCAAGCACGGCTCGGCTCCGCGGACGTACGAGATCGTGGCCGTCCTCATCGACGACCAGCCCGGCCAGCTGGCCCGCATCTTCGCCGATGCGGGGATGGCCGGGGTCAACATCGAGGACGTACGCATCGAGCACGCCACCGGGCAGCAGGCCGGGCTGGTTCAGCTGATGGTGGAGCCGAAGACCGCGCCGGTGCTGAGCGCTGCGCTGCGGGAGCGGGGCTGGGCGTTGCGGCAGTAGGGGCGGTACGGGTTTTGGTGGGGAGGCGTTCTTGGCGGGGCGGAAGTGCCGTACAGGGTGGCTCGACACAACCAGTAACCTTGTGCGGGGCGCGATCGTGTCCCGTGTAGACCTCCACCTCGCACCAGGAAGGTGTCCCCACCGTGGAAAACGGCGCCGCCCGGACCGCCCCGGCAGTGATTGTCGCCATCGACGGCCCCTCCGGCACGGGCAAGTCGAGCACCTCGAAGGCCGTGGCCGCGCAGCTGGGGCTGAGCTACCTGGACACGGGTGCCCAGTACCGGGCGATCACCTGGTGGATGGTGAGCAACGGGATCGATGTCACGGACCCGGGCGCGATCGCCGCGGCGGCCGAGAAGCCGGAGATCCTGTCCGGGACGGACCCGTCCGCGCCGACCATCGCGGTGGACGGCACCGATGTCGCGGGTCCGATCCGCACGCAGGACGTCACCTCCAAGGTGAGCGCGGTCAGCGCGGTGCCCGAGGTGCGCGCCCGGATCACCGAACTGCAGCGTTCGATCGCGGCCGGCGCGGAGAGCGGGATAGTCGTCGAGGGTCGTGACATCGGCACCACCGTGCTGCCCGACGCCGACCTGAAGATCTTCCTCACCGCCTCCGCAGAGGCCCGCGCCGCCCGCCGCAGCGGTGAGCTGAAGGGTGCGGACATCAACGCCACCCGCGAGGCGCTCATCAAGCGCGACGCGGCCGACTCCAGCCGTAAGACCTCCCCGCTCGCCAAGGCGGACGACGCGGTGGAGGTGGACACCTCCGACCTCACGCTCCAGCAGGTCATCGAGTGCGTCGTCACCCTCGTCGAGGAGAAGCGGGCCGCGAAGTGACGGCTCCGTCCGAGAGGGGCGCAGAGATCGGGCGGCGCATCGGGGTCGGCCTGATGTACGGGCTGTGGAAGCCGCGCGTGCTCGGTGCCTGGAGGGTTCCTGCGAGCGGCCCGGCGATCCTGGCCGTGAACCACTCCCACAACATCGACGGCCCGATGGTCATGGGCGTGGCGCCCCGGCCCACCCACTTCCTGATCAAGAAGGAAGCGTTCATCGGCCCGCTCGACCCCTTCCTGCTCGGCATCGGCCAGCTGAAGGTGGACCGGGAGACCACCGACCGGACGGCCATCACCCAGGCGCTGGGCGTCCTCACGGACGGCGGCGTCCTCGGGATCTTCCCGGAGGGCACCCGTGGCGAGGGAGACTTCGCCTCGCTGCGCGCCGGGCTCGCGTACTTCGCCGTACGCAGCGGCGCCCCGATCGTCCCGGTGGCGGTGCTGGGAAGTTCCGAGAAGAGCAGCCGGTTGATAAAGGGGCTGCCCCCGCTGCGCAGCCGGGTGGACGTCGTCTTCGGCGATCCCTTCGAGGCGGGCGACGGCAGCGGACGACGTACGCGTAAGGCACTGGACGAAGCGACCGCGCGCATCCAGAAGCAGCTGAGTGTCCACCTGGACAACGCCAGGCGTCTGACCGGACGCCGGGAAAGCGTCGGGTACGCGGAAAACGCTGGGCGCCCCACCGGGCACTAGGCGACACTTGAGTAGTGGATCACCCGATATGCGGGTGGTCCACCGATCACCACGAATGAACGACGAGGTACGGACTTCATGAACGACCACATCCAGCCCGACGGCTCGGCCGGCCCGGCCGAGCACGAGCACGGGGCGCTTGGCGATGCCGAGTACGCGGAGTTCATGGAGCTCGCCGCGGAAGAGGGCTTCGACATCGAGGACGTCGAGGGCGCGATCGAGGCGGCGGGCCACGGTCCGCTGCCCGTCCTCGCCGTCGTAGGCCGTCCCAATGTCGGCAAGTCGACCCTGGTGAACCGCATCATCGGGCGCCGCGAGGCCGTCGTCGAGGACAAGCCCGGCGTCACCCGTGACCGCGTCACCTACGAGGCGGAGTGGGCGGGCCGCCGCTTCAAGCTCGTCGACACCGGCGGCTGGGAGCAGGACGTCCTCGGCATCGACGCGTCCGTGGCCGCGCAGGCCGAGTACGCGATCGAGGCCGCCGACGCGGTCGTCTTCGTCGTCGACGCCAAGGTGGGCGCCACCGACACCGACGAAGCGGTCGTACGGCTCCTGCGCAAGGCCGGCAAGCCCGTCGTCCTGTGTGCCAACAAGGTCGACGGCCCGAGCGGCGAGGCCGACGCCTCGTATCTCTGGTCCCTCGGTCTCGGCGAGCCGCACCCCGTCTCCGCCCTGCACGGACGCGGCACCGGCGACATGCTGGACGCCGTCCTGGAGGCGTTGCCCGAGGCCCCGGCGCAGACCTTCGGCGCAGCGGTCGGCGGTCCCCGCCGTATCGCCCTCATCGGCCGCCCGAACGTCGGCAAGTCGTCCCTGCTGAACAAGGTGGCCAACGAGGACCGCGTGGTCGTCAACGAGGTCGCGGGCACCACCCGTGACCCGGTCGACGAGCTCATCGAACTCGGCGGTGTCACCTGGAAGTTCGTTGACACGGCGGGCATCCGCAAGCGCGTCCACCTGCAGCAGGGCGCCGACTACTACGCCTCGCTGCGCACGGCCGCCGCCGTCGAGAAGGCCGAGGTCGCCGTCATCCTGATCGACGCGTCCGAGACCATCTCCGTCCAGGACCAGCGCATCGTCACGATGGCCGTCGAGGCCGGGCGCGCGATCGTCCTCGCCTTCAACAAGTGGGACACCCTCGACGAGGAGCGCCGCTACTACCTGGAGCGGGAGATCGAGACCGAGCTCCTCCAGGTGGCGTGGGCGCCGCGCGTCAATGTGTCGGCGCGCACGGGGCGGCACATGGAGAAGCTCGTCCCCGCGATCGAGACTGCCCTGGACGGCTGGGAGACCCGCGTCCCGACCGGCCGCCTGAACGCCTTCCTCGGCGAGCTGGTCGCCGCCCACCCGCACCCGGTCCGCGGCGGTAAGCAGCCTCGCATCCTCTTCGGCACGCAGGCGGGCACCAAGCCCCCGCGGTTCGTGCTCTTCGCCTCCGGCTTCATCGAGCACGGCTACCGGCGCTTCATCGAACGCCGACTGCGCGAGGAGTTCGGCTTCGAGGGCACGCCGATCCATATCTCGGTGCGGGTGCGCGAGAAGCGCGGCAGCAAGAAGAAGTAGCGGCAGAGACAGAGGTAACGGTAAGGGGCGGCTCCCCCGGGAGCCGCCCCTTACCGTTTCTCGTTGTCCTTCAGAGTCCCCTGCGGGGCGCGGGCGGCAGTGCGGCCGGGATGTGGTGCATTCCCGTGCTGTGCTGCAGTGCGCTCGGCTGCCAGACGGCCGTCGCCGTGGCGACGTGACGCGCGGAGTGGGCCCCGGCGCTGTACGAGCTGTACGAGGACGTGCTGTACACGCTCGATCCGTGCGGCAGGCTCCCGAAAGCCGTGAAGACCAGATCCTCTTCGCCGTGGCGGTCGCCGGGCAGGGCCCTGAACGATCTGACCCACTCGGTGTAGAGCGCGTCGTAGATCGGCGTGGCCGATGGGCCGCCCGGAAGATCCTGAGCCGGTCGCGCGGACCGGATCGGCTGGAAGGGCTGGCGGCGGGGGGCGTCGTAGGTGTGCACGTACGTGCCAACGACCCCACCGCCCAACGGATGCGGCCATCCCCCTGCTTTCGCAGGCCACCCGGAGCACGTCGGGCCCCGATCCCGTGTCACCCGGCCCAACCCGGCAGAGCGCTCACGTGCCGGCGAGCGGCATGGCCGCCGCCACCAGCTTGCCGTTGGCCGCCGCCTTGTCCAGCGCGTCGCGCAGCAGGTCCTCGCGGGGCTGGCGGCCGATCGAGCCGACCGGGGCCGCGAACAGCAGTACCTGCTGGTGCTTGTTGGCGGCCGCCCGCCAGCTGTCGGCGACCTGGAGCGCCTGGTGCGCCTGCCACCAGGCGACGGGCGAGCCGCCGCCGGTGCCCGGCTGCAGCACCGCGTGCAGCTGGCCCATGGCGAGCAGCACGGACCAGCCGTGCAGCACGGGTGGCACCGAGTTCAGCTCGGTCAGCGGCATGAAGCCCTGCTCGATCAGGAGGGGCAGGAAGTCGTCGCCGATGTCCGTCGAGCCGGGGCGCACGATGGGGCCGGTCGGCTCGACGACGAGCGCCGGGTGCAATTCGCCGCTGATCAGGACGAGTCCGCTGGTGACGCCGAGCACGGCCTGCTCGGGGACGGCCGCGGCGGGTGCGCCGTCGGCGTTGATGGAGCGGACGGCGCCCTGGAGTTGCTCCTCGGTGACCTCGACCACCTGTGAGGGCAGACAGGTGGCATGGGCGAAGGCGAGGACGGCGGTCTCGTCGCCGATGAACAGGACGGTGCTGGTGCGCTCCTGTTGCGAGTCGCCCGGGGTGCGGCAGGACGTGCAGTCGTAACTGCCCGGGGCGTTCTCTCCGGCGAGCAGCCGGTCGGCTTCTTCGTCGCCGATCTCGGCGCGTACGTCGTCGCTGACGTCGAGCATGCGCGGCACGGTGGCTCCTCGGGATGCGGTGCGTGGCGATGCCGGGTGGCTCCCGGCCCATGAAGCCGGGGGCCCCGGCTCATGAAGATGACAACGGGCGATCTGTGGCCGGAGTCACGCCCGAGGGCGAACGGAATCGAACCATCCGGCGCGCAGGGTGAGGCCGCGTGCGGAATCCGTTACTCCAAGCCAACTTCTGTGACCTCACGGGAAGTTGAACCGGTGAGGTGGGTCACAGATCGCCGAAGTGAGTGGTCGACAAATCCGGAAATCGGCTGATGAAGGGGCTGGCCGAAAATCGACGATACCCGCGGTAACCGCGAACTGGCCTCGAATGACAAGGAGTTGGTTGATATCGGGGCGACAGGCTCTCTAGATTTCTCAGCCGTGTGCAACGAGCACCGCTCGGGAACGTCCGCCGGCCGAACCGCACAGCAGGTTCGCAGCACCACCTCCGGCGGGCGGGGCGGAGCACGACGACCGCGTCCTACGCGCAGGAAGCCGTGCCCCGCCTTGGGGGACCCCGGGTGTTTCGAGAGGGAACTACATGTCCGCATGTGCCGACAACACTCGTAAGGTTCGTACGACGCGTACGACGGCGGTTCTCGCCGGGGCGGCCCTGCTCGCCCCGCTCGGACTGCTCGCCGCGACCGGCAACGCCGCCGCGGCCGACAGCGGAGTGTGGGACCGCATCGCCCAGTGCGAGAGCGGCGGAAACTGGCACATCAACACCGGCAACGGCTACTACGGAGGACTGCAGTTCTCCGCCGGCACCTGGAGCGCCTACGGCGGCACGGCTTATGCGTCGACCGCCGACAAAGCCTCCAAGGGTGCGCAGATAGCCGTCGCCACCAAGGTCCAGCGCGCACAGGGATGGGGCGCCTGGCCCACCTGTTCGGCGCGGGCCGGAGCGTACGGAAGCGCTCCGGCGTCCTCGGGCGCTGAGTCGACCGGAGGGTCGGCCGCCACGAAGTCGACACCGAAGTCGACATCACCCAAGTCGGCTCCTTCGAAGTCGACACCTGAGTCGGCCCCGTCGAAGGCGCCGGCACGCGCGTCCGGTCACACGAACCGTGACGTGTCCCGTGGCGACTACACCGTCCGTGGCGGCGACACCCTGAGCGGCATCGCGGCGCGGCACGGGACCACCTGGCGGGAGATCTACACCGCCAACCGGGCGGTCATCGGCGGTGATCCCGACCTGATCGTGCCCGGGCAGCGGCTCGACCTCTGAGTCCGGCTCCCCCCCCCAGCCCCTGGGTACGGGCCCTGCCCGGTCGTCCGACCGGGTGGGGCCCCGGGCGGGCCGGGCGCGGCTCAACGAGCGGACGGGGCGCGCTGCTTAGCGTGGACCGATGTACCCCGTGTCGAACAAGCGCAGTTGGTGCGCGGCCGTGGTCGCCGCCACCGTCCTGGCCGTCCTCGTTCCGTCGGGGGCGGCCGCCGCGCCCCCGCCGCCGCTGCCCGACCCGCAGGCCGTGCGGGTGTCGTACGACTGCGCGAAGGACGAGTGGCCCTGGGGCTGTCTCGCCGAGTGCGAGAGCGGCGGAAACTGGCACATCAACACCGGGAACGGCTTCTACGGTGGGCTGCAGTTCTGGCAGCCCACCTGGGAGAAGTTCGGCGGCCTGGCGTACGCCCCGCGCGCGGATCTCGCCTCGCGCGCGGAGCAGATCAAGGTCGCTCAGGAGGTGGTGGCCGTCCAGGGGTGGGAGGCCTGGCCCGTCTGTGCCAAGAGGTACAACTTGAAGGGCCGCATGTATGCGGTGAAGGCCGGTGAGACGCTGACGTCGATCGCCCGCAAGTATCAGGTCAAGGGCGGCTGGAAGGCGCTCTACGAGGCCAACAAGAAGATCATCGGACCAAGTCCGGACCGGCTGAACACGGGCACGCTGCTCGTCATCCCGAAGGGTTCGGGCGGTTCTCGGTTCTTGGGCCGCGTGTTGTTCGGGCCGCCGCTGCCTCGCGCGTCAGTTCGGCCGCCTCTCCGCTGAACACGACCGCGCCACGGCGCAGTTCATGGACGTACGTCGTCCGGCCCGCCCGCTCGCGCAGACCGGGCGGCAACCGCTGTTCGGCGAGCACCACGCAGGCGTCGAGGCCACTCAGAAGGGTGTACGTGCGGGCCGCGACCGCCGGCGACATGCCCTGCGCGGGCTCGTCGACGAGCACCACGCGCGCGCGGGCCGGCAAGACACGGGAGAGGGCGAGCATGCGCTGCTCGCCGCCGGAGAGGGTGCCGGCCCGGCGCGGGAGGAGGGGCTCCAGCCACGGGTAGGCGTCGAGGGCGGGAGCGAGGTCGGCCGCGGCCAGCTCCAGGTTCTCGCGGACGGTGAGCGAACCGAAGACGGCCCGGCGCTCCGGGACGAGGCACAACCCGCGCCGAGCCCGTTCGTACGCGGGCAGCCGGGTCACGTCCGTGCCGTCCCAGACGACGGCGCCGCCGGACAGCGCCACGGCGCCCGCGAGGGCGCGCAGCGCGGTCGTACGGCCCGAGCCGTTGCGGCCGAGCAGCACGGTGAGGCCGGGGCCCGGCGCGACGAGGGACACGCCGTGCAGGGCTTCCAGGGGGCCGTAGCGCACGCGCGCGTGGCGCAGGGCGATGGTCATCCGTCGGGCCTCGTCTCAAGGGCGTCGAGTACGCGGTCGGCGGGGCCGGAGGTGACGATGCGTCCGGCGGCCATGACATGGACGACACCGGCCAGGTCGGCGATCAGGTCGAGGTCGTGCTCGACGACGAGCAGGGCCGTGCCGTCTGCGGCGAGGGCCCGCAACACGCGGGCGAGTGCAGTTATTTCGGCGGTGTCCAGACCCGCGGCGGGCTCGTCGAGCAGCAGCACGCGCGGACTCCCCGCGAGTGCTCGCGCCAGCTCGACCCGGCGCAGCGTCCCTGTCGGCAGGCCCGCCGCGGGCAGTGACCGCACCGGTCCGTCGAGCCCGAACAGCCGCAACGCCCGCTCCACGGCTGCCGGATCGGCGACGCGGCCCTGCTCGGCGCCCACCTGAACATTCTCGGCCACGGTCAACGAGGGGAAAACAGCAAGTTGTTGGAAGGTCCGCGCGATGCCGAGCCGTGTGCGGGCGTGTGCGGCCAGCCGGGTGATGTCCCGCCCGCCGAGGGTCACTCGCCCCTGGTCCGGCCGCACGGTCCCGGCGAGACAGTGGAAGAGGGTGCTCTTGCCGGCGCCGTTGGGGCCCACGACGGCGGTGACGCGGCCGGGCCGGACCTCGAGATCGACCCCGTCGAGGGCGGTGAAGCCGCCGTAGGTGACGCGCAGTCGGCGGGCGCACAGGGTGTGGGGGGCGGTGGGTGCCGACGGGGCACGCGAGGGGCGGCGCCCGCTGACGCCCGGCCGTGCGGTGGTGTCCGGTGACGTGGTGGTGCTTGGTCGTCCGGTGCCGGGCGGTGGTGTGGTGGCGCTCCGTGGCGCCGCGTCGGGTCGCAGGACCATGTTGCTCGGGCGGTCGGGCTGGTGCGATGGGGGGCGGCCAGTTCGTGGCCCGGGTGTCCCCGGGCGCCATTGCCCCGGAACGCCCGGCGTGCCGCCGTTCCCGCTCGGCGTGCCGCTGCTCCTGCCCGGCGTGCCGCTGCTCCTGCCCGGCGTGCCGCCGTTCCCGTCCGGCGTGCCGCTGCTTCCGCTCGGCGTGCCGCTGCTTCCGCTCGGCGTGCCGCCGTTCCCGTCCGGCGTGCCGTCGTTCCCGCTCGGCGTGCCGTCGCTTCCGCTCGGCGTGCCGTCGTTCCTGCCCGGCAGTGCTGTGGCCGCCGCCGGGGTGAACTTCCCGGGGCTTCTCGCCGCCACCGGCCGCAGCCCGCGCCGCACGCGCGCCCCCAGCGGAGTCAGGGTCGCCCGGCGGCCCGACCGCAGCCGGGAACCCGCTGTGCGCAGCGCCTCGTACGGGCCGCCGGGGAAGCGGCCGACGAGGACGGCCAGGATTCCGATCAGAGCTGCCGCGACCCCGCCGCGCGCCCCCGCGTCGAGCCCCACCAGCAACGCCGCGGCGGCCAGGGCGCCGAGTACGTTGTCGGCGCCCAGGACCACGACCGCCGCGAACCACAGCAGCCCGCGGACCGGGTCGTACGCCGTCGCGTCGAAGGCGCGCAGGCCCATGCCGAGCATGCCGCCGCCGAGCGCGGCCAGCGCGGCGCCCGCGACGAACGCCGTGAGTTTCAGGGTCGGAACGCGGACGCCCGCCGCCGACGCGCCCGCTTCGTGGTCGCGCATCGCTGCCAGGGCCCGGCCGGTGCGGCCGCGGCGCAGGATGTGAGCCGCCGACAACGCCGCTGCCAGCAGGGCCAGTTCGAGGACGTAGTAGGCGCGGTCGCCGTCGAAGCCGGTCGGGCGGTCGAGGGACAGGCCCGACGTCGCGTACGGCTGGGCGAAGACGAAACGGCTCACCCCCACGCCCACCGCGAAGGTGGCGAGCGCGAGTGCCAGTCCGTGGCGGCTGATGGCCGGCCAGCCGGTCAGGACGCCGAGCGGCGCGACCAGGACCACGGCGACCGCCAGCGCGGCCAGTTCCGGGAGCCGCGGCAGGCCGGGGAAGCGGCCGGCCGCCAGCAGCGCGGTGAAGAGGGCGCCCAGACCCGCGTACGCCGCCTGCCCGAGCGAGATCTGGCCGCCGCGGCCCGTGACGACGACCAGGGACAGCAGCACCACGCCCAGCGCCGGCACCTGCACCGACGTATGCAGGTCCGAGCCCGCGAAGCCGAGCGGCAGCAGGAACAGGACGACCGCCACGGCCCACGCGCCCGGTGGCGTCGCCACGCGGGCCGTCGCGGTGCGCGGCAGCGCGTCGCGGTCGCCGATGCCCGGCAGGGCGAGGGCCGCGATCAGCAGAGCGACCACGAACAGGTTGGCGCCGACGGCCTGGAGCAGTGGTTCGGCCCGGCCCGACGGATGCAGTCGCGTCAACTGGCTCTGCGCGACCCCGAGGCCCAGCGCCACCACAACGGCCACCGGAAGGCTGCGCATCCGGGCGGCCACCGCGACCGCCATCACTTCCATGACGAGCAACGGCATGCCGTACGGGTCGAGCCGTACGTACGGGGCGAGGAGCACGCCCGTCAGGCCCGCCGTGAACGAGCCGAACGCCCAACCCGCCGCGGCCACCCGGTCCGCGTCGACGCCGCCGAGCACGGCCAGTGAGCGGTCGTCGACGACGGCCCGCAGCTCCCGGCCGAAACGTGTCCACCGCGTCACGGCCCCGACTCCCACCGCCAGCACCACGGCCACCGCCAACTGCCCCCACGGATCCGCCGACACCAGCGTCGGCGCGTCCGCGCGCGCCCCCGAGCCCCACACCAGCGCGGCCCCGCCGACCAGCAGCACGAAGACCCCGATGGACGCCACGAGGGTCTGCGCCGGGTCGCCGCCCCGGACGGACAGGGGCCGGAAGACGAGGCGTTCCAGGACCACGCCGATCGCCGGGGCCACCAGGAGCAGCGTCACCGCCGCGCCGAGCGCGAGCGGCCAGCCCCACTCCACCGTGAACTGGCGCAGCAGATACGCGCACACCATCGCGATCGCGCCATGCGCGAGGTTGAGCACCCCGGTCGCCCGGTGGGTGACGATCAGTCCGATCCCGGTGAGTGCCGCGGCGCCGCCGACCGAGAGCCCGGCCAGGGTGAGGTCGTACGTCAGCGAGCTCATCACCGCTCCGCTGCGGGCGGCTCACAGATCGGGCACGGGCCCAGTTCCCCGCCCGCCAGGACCCGTGAGTCCACCGGCAGGGCCTCCGGCTTCCCGGCGACCAGCGGACAGTCCGCGCGGTGCCACAGCGTGCCGCCCGGCACCATCAGCAACTCGCCGCTGACGGCGACCGGCTCGGTCCGCTCCGACTCCTGAGCGTCGACGGGCTCGGCGGCCACGAGCAGCCCGTACAACTCCTCGACGCGTGCCGCCGCGCGTGCGTTCCTGCCGTGCGTGAGCAGCACCGCGCCCGCGATGATCAGCGCCGCCCCGGGGACCGTGCAGGACGCGAGATACGGCAACTGCCGCTCCGCGTACCGCTCGCCCGAGACGCCGTACCAGCCGATGACGCACAACACCGCCCCGGCGGCGAGGGCCGCCCAGCCGGCCCACAGAACGGGGTGCACAGTCCGCAGTCGCGCTGTCCGCATCGGGGCTCCCGGACGTCGTGTGTCTGTCCATGCCGGCCAATGGACTGCACTATGCCTTCTGGAAGCTGACCCTGAAAGCACCGGGCGCACCCGGCCCGGACCGACACCCGGTGGTGAGCCAGATGGTTCTCGGGAGCGATCTCAGGCGGGCGAACAGCCGGGGGGCGGCGGCGTTGGTCGTCGTCCTGGCCGCAGCCCTCACGGCGTGCACCGACGACAGCGGCGGTGGCAGTACGACGCCGCCCACGCCCTCCGTGGAGCAGTCCAGCAGCGCGGCGCCCAGCCCGTCGGCGACTTTGACGGCCCCGGCGGATCCGGCGGCGGCCGAGAGGGAAGTCAGGCAGAACTGGGAGAAGTTCTTCGACCCGGCCGTCTCCCTGAAGGACAAACAGGCCGTCCTGGAGAACGGCGCCAGGATGAGCGAGGTGCTGCAGGGCTTCAGCGGTGACGAGCGGGGCCGGCAGGTGCAGTCCCAGGTCCAGAAGGTCCAGTTCACCTCGCCGACCGACGCGGAGGTGACCTACGCGCTGCTCCTGAAGGGCGCCACCGCCCTGCCGGGTGCCGCCGGTACGGCCGTCGAGCAGGACGGCACCTGGAAGGTCTCCGTCAACACACTGTGCGCGCTGGTGCAGTTGAGCGGCAATGAGTCGCCGGGCCCCGGCTGTTGAGTCGGCCGCCGTGGGCCTGCTGCTCCTGCTCGGCACGGCCTGCGGCAGCCGCCTCCCGGAGAGCGACTTCGCGCACCGGTCCACTCCCGCTCCGCAGGGCACCGCCCCGCTCCGCGTCGGCATCATCACCAGCGCCACCAGCCCCGTCGGCGGCTCCGCCTTCACCGGCCCGCGTGACGGGGCGAAGGCCTACTTCGACCGCCTGAACACGCGCGGCGGCATCGGCGGCCGCCGGGTCGAGGTGCGCGTCTGCGACGACGGCGGCAGCGGCGTCGGCAACAACGCGTGCGTGCACCAGCTGATCGACGAGGACAAGGTCGTCGCGCTCGTCGCCACCACCGCC
This sequence comes from Streptomyces sp. SD15, assembly GCF_054462255.1. Lineage (NCBI taxonomy): Bacteria > Bacillati > Actinomycetota > Actinomycetes > Kitasatosporales > Streptomycetaceae > Streptomyces > Streptomyces sp. SD15. The sequence continues at coordinate 50,996 of NZ_JBTLMO010000026.1, forward strand.
CTCGACTACGCGGGCGCCTCCCGGGTGTCCCACGCGCGCGTGCCCGACATCGGCGGCCAGCCCATCGGCGCGGCGTACGACACCTATCAGCACCTCTACGGGATCTACGGCAGCCTCGCGCCCCGCAGCGGGACGCCGGGCTGGGGCGGGAAGCTGTACGGCGGTACCGAGGTCTACCGCTACTTCAAGCGCGCACAGGGTGCCCGTACGGCCGCCGTGGTCTCCTACAACCAGTCCGCGTCGGCCGCGTACGCCCGGCTCGTCACCCAGGGCCTGAAGGCCGAGGGCTACAAGGTGGTCACCGAACAGGTCGACTTCGCGCTGCCCAACTTCCGTGCCGCCGCGGCCGATCTGAAGGAACAGGGCGCCGACGTCGTCTTCGACGCCATCGACACCCACGGCAACGCCCAGTTGTGCGAGGCGATGGACGACGTCGGCGCCGATGTCATCGCCAAGGTCACCAATGTGCAGAATTGGACATCCACCGTCCCGGAGGACTACAAAGACGCGCCGCGCTGCCGCAACGCCCTGTGGGCGACCGGGGCCAGCCGCAACTACGAGGACACGGGCAACGCCGCCGTTCGGGAGTTCCGCGACGCGACCAAGGGCCTGAAGACGCATTCCCAGTGGCAGCTGGAGGGCTGGGCGGCCGCCATGTGGTTCACGGACGCGGCGAAGTCCTGTGCGGGGACGGGCGTCACGCGCGCGTGCGTCGACTCCTTCATGAACCGCGGCGAGCCGTACACCGCGGGCGGCCTGCTGATCCCCGTCTCCTACGAGCGCCTGCCCGAGCCTCCGAGGTCCCGCAGGACGTGCGTCTCGGTGGCCCGATGGGAGGACGGCCGGGGCTGGGTCTCCCAGGGCGACATGAACAGTGACTGCTTCGACGTGCGGCAACTGTCCTACGAGCCCTGATGTGCGCAAGCCGACCGGGGCCCTTGCGGACAGTCGCTGTCCGCAAGGGCTGGCAGACTCGGAGCCATGTTGGAGACATCGGCACGACTGCTGCGCCTGCTGTCGCTGCTGCAGGCCCACCGCGAATGGTCCGGCGCCGACCTGGCGGACCGCCTCGGTGTCACGCCCCGCACCGTGCGCCGCGATGTGGACCGGCTGCGCGAGCTGGGCTATCCGGTCAACGCCAGCCCTGGCACGGGAGGTGGCTATCAGCTCGGTGCGGGGGCCGAGCTGCCGCCGCTGCTCCTGGACGACGACGAGGCGGTCGCCGTGGCGGTCGGGCTGCGCACGGCCGCCGGGCAGGGCATCGAAGGCATCGGCGAGAGCTCCGTACGCGCCCTCGCCAAGCTCGAACAGGTGCTGCCCGGCAGGCTGCGCCGCCGCGTGGGGGCCCTCAACGCCTTCACCGTGCCGATGCTGCGCGGCGCGCAGCTCTCCGCCGTCGACCCGGGTGTGCTCACCGAACTGGCGGGCGTCTGCCGTGACACGGAGCGGCTGCGCTTCGAGTACCGCGACCACGACGGCTCCCCGTCCCGGCGCACCGTCGAACCGCACCGCCTCGTGTGCACCGAGCGCCGCTGGTACCTGGTCGCCTGGGACGTCGACCGCGACGACTGGCGCACCTTCCGGGTGGACCGCATCACGCCCAGGCCGCCGCACGGGCCCCGCTTCACGCCCCGTACGCCACCGGCCGAGGATCTCGCGGCGTATGTCTCCAAAGGCGTCTCCACGCGCGCGTACGCCTTGCCGGGGGTCGTCCGGCTGTTCGTGCCCATGGCGGAGGCGGCCGAGCGGATCTCGCCCTCGGCGGGGGTCCTCGAAGCGGAGACCTCCGAGAGCTGTGTGCTGCGCACGGGCGCCGCGAGCGTCGACGTGCTGGTGATTCACGTGATGATGATGGGCTTCGAGTTCGAGGTGCTCGAACCGGAGGAGGCCACCGAGGCGATCAGGACGGCGCGGGACCTGCTGTCCCGGGCGCTGGAGCGGACTTCGCAGGGACCGCCGCGAACCCGGGGTGATGCAGGTCGAACGCCGGGGACTCGGAGCGGACCCGGGGCAGCGTGACGAAGTTGTGCCGGGGCGGAGGGCACGAGGTCGCCCACTCCAGGGAGCGTCCGAAGCCCCAGGGGTCGTCGACCTCGACCTTCGTGCCGTACCTGGACGTCTTCCAGACGTTGTAGAGGAACGGCAGCGTCGAGATGCCCAGCAGGAAGGCGCCGATCGTGGAGACGGTGTTGAGCGCCGTGAAGCCGTCGGCGGCCAGATAGTCGGAGTACCGGCGTGGCATGCCCTCGGCGCCCAGCCAGTGCTGCACCAGGAACGTGGTGTGGAAGCCGACGAAGAGCGTCCAGAAGTGGATCTTGCCGAGCCGTTCGTCGAGCAGCTTGCCGGTGAACTTGGGCCACCAGAAGGAGAAGCCGGCGAAGGTCGCGAAGGTGACCGTGCCGAAGACGACGTAGTGGAAGTGGGCGACCACGAAGTACGAGTCGGTGACGTGGAAGTCCATCGGCGGCGAGGCCAGGATCACCCCGGTCAGGCCGCCGAGCAGGAACGACACCAGAAAGCCGACGGCCCACAGCATGGGCGTCTCGAAGGAGAGCGAGCCCTTGTACATGGTGCCGGACCAGTTGAAGAACTTCACGCCCGTCGGCACCGCGATCAGGAACGACAAGAACGAGAAGTAGGGCAGCAGCACCGCGCCCGTCGCGAACATGTGGTGCGCCCACACGACGATCGACAGACCGGTGATGGCCATCGTCGCGGCGACCAGCGTCAGATAACCGAAGACCGGCTTCCGGCTGAAGACCGGGAGGATCTCCGTGATGATCCCGAAGAACGGCAGCGCGATGATGTAGACCTCGGGATGCCCGAAGAACCAGAACAGGTGCTGCCACAGCAGCGCACCGCCGTTGGTCGCGTCGAACACCACCGATCCGAACCGCCGGTCCGACTCGAGGACCAGCAGCGCCGCCGCGAGCACCGGGAACGCGAAGAGGATGAGCATCGAGGTGAAGAGGGTGTTCCAGGTGAAGATCGGCAGCCGGAACATCGTCATGCCGGGGGCGCGCATCCCGATGATGGTCGTGATGAAGTTCACCGCGCCGAGGATCGTGCCGAAGCCGGCCAGCGCCAGGCCCATGATCCACATGTCGGCGCCGATGCCCGGTGAGCGCTCCAGGCTGTTGAGCGGCGCGTAGGCGAACCAGCCGAAGGCGGCGGGGCCGCCGGGCACCAGCAGCGAGCCGAGGACGATCAGGCCGCCGAAGAGGAACAGCCAGTACGAGAGCATGTTCAGCCGCGGGAAGGCCACGTCCGGGGAGCCGATCTGCAGCGGCATGATCTCGTTGGCGAACCCGGCGAAGGTCGGGGTCGCGAAAAGCAGCAGCATGATCGTGCCGTGCATCGTGAACAGCTGGTTGAACTGGTTGTTGTCCATGATCTGCAGGCCGGGCCGGGCGAGTTCGGCGCGTATCAGCAGCGCCATCACTCCACCGATCAGGAAGAAGGCGAACGACGTGATCAGGTAGAGGTGGCCGATCTTCTTGTGGTCGGTGGTGGTGAGCCAGTCCACGACCAGGCGTCCCGGCCGCCTCGTGCGTACGGGTCGCGCCGTAGCCTGCGCGGTGTCCGTCCCCATTGCTCGCCCCTTCGCCGTCGCGCCGTGGGCCTGCCCGAAGCTCACGCCACGATGTGCGCTTTGTCTGTGCTCCGACAGAGGGTGTACGGGGGTTCTGTGTGGGAACCGTGCATTTCCTATGCGGTGTCGGCTTCCGCGACATGTCCCGGAATCGGAATGGATCGCTTGGGAAACGCATCGCCGTACGGCGGTCTCCGCACTTTCCATTGGTTTATTCAGGACGGCGTCAAGATAGTCCCGAATTACGTTCGAAGGAGTGCCCGACACGTACAGAACCCCTCGTACGTGTGACGGAGTTCGGCCGAAACGCGTGTCGTGATCCTGTGACAGAAGTGTGACCGGGGAGGGACCGGTGACGAAGGGGACGGGGCAGGGCTTCCCCGACCGGGGCGGGCCGCCTAACGTGGCGGTCATGGCACCCATTCCCACCCCTCCCGCAGAGCCCAAGGACAGTCCCGAGAGTTATGTCGGACTGGAGGCGAGGAGCGCCGAGAACCGTGCCAGGGAGCACGGCTGGTCCTCGGTGCGCTCGCTGCCGCCCGGCGCGATCATCACCATGGAGTACCGCGTGGGGCGGCTGAATTTCGAGGTCGACGACGGCCGGGTGACCCGCTGCTGGAAGGGCTGACGGCGCGGCCTGCGGCCTGCGCGAAGGCCCCCTGCTCCTGTCGGAGCCGGGGGCCTTCGTCGTGCGGGCAGGTGGGTGCGTACCGGCCCGCTGACCTGCGTCTCAGCCGCCCGCCAGCGGCCGCGCCGAAGTCGTGGTGGTGGCGCGCGGCGTGCGGTCCGAGTGTGGTGGGCGGCGGCTGCCGGCCGGGGTGACCGGGGTGCGCTCCGAGCGGGCCGTGTGCGGCCCGGGGGCCAGGTGGATGGGCGCTCGGGGCGAGCGGGCGGCGGCCGCCGTCTCGTGCGCGGGAACCTCCTCCTCCGCGACGGCGGGCTGCTTGACCAGGACGGGTGTGCTCACCGGACCGTGGGCCGGAGCGGCGGCCGGGGCGGGCGCCCCGAGGCCGCGACGGGCGCGCCAGGTGTCGCGCAGCGTGAAGATCCCGGCCTCGGCACGGGCGATCAGCGGCTCGCACCAGGGCAGCGCCAGCAGGATCAGCAGACCCGCGGCCCAGCCCAGCACCACGTCACTCAACCAGTGGGTACCGAGGTAGACGGTGGTGAGGCCGACGCCGAGCGAGGTCACGGCGGACAGGGCGGAAAGCCAGCGCCTGGCCCGCGGGGTCGAGGCCAGATAGGCCAGGATGCCCCAGGTCACGACGGCGTTCGCGGTGTGGCCCGAGGGAAATATATCGCCGCCCAGACCCATCTCGTTCGAGCCGATGGTGATCGCGTAGTGCGGGCCGAGACGGCCCATGCCGAGCTTGGCGGCGCCGACCGTGATGTTCAGCAGCAGGATGGAGGCGCCCAGCGTGAGCAGCGGGCGCAGGGTGTGCTGCCGCCAGGAGCGCCAGCCCAGCCAGGCGGCGACCATCACCGCGGTGGGGCCACGCTGGCCGAGCACCACGTAGTAGTCGAGGAACGCGTGGATCGACGGCCACTGCTGGTAAGGCCGGAAGAACATGACCTGCCAGTCCAACCGGACCAGCCACGACGTGATCGCCACGGCCCACACGATGGCCACGTAAAAAGCCAGGGTGGCTGCGAAGAGCACAACCCTGTGCCGGCTCATCTTCGGCACATCGATGTGGGCCGGTCGTTCCGGCTCACGGTCCAGCCGGGCGAAGACCCGGTCCAGACGGGTGAGGTTTCCTTCGGTACGCACTCAATCGACGTTACAGCGAGTGAGCTGTGTTCCAGGCCCAATCACTCGCTTTGTGATGACGATGTGATGTGGGATTCCTCTCAGGACGATGTTTATTTCCAATGATTCTCTAATCTTCGGTGCGCGATCCCTTCAATTCCATTGATCGGTCTGAGGCTTCGGTTTTATCGCCCTTTTGAATTCGTTCACCGAGTCCTGGCGTGGAGTTTTCCGTCCGCTCACCGTCCGCTCCCGGGTCACCGGGGAGTTGATCACGGCGGTCCCGAGCCGTTCAGCCAAAAGGCCCCGTAGACCGCCGAAGCCGCCGCCACGCCGCCGAGAATCAGCGCTGACCTGGACGTACGCAGCCGGGCCAGGGCCAGTGCGAGGGGCAGCAGCAGAGGGAACGCGGGCAGCAGGAGGCGCGGTTTCGAGCCGAAGTAGCCCGACGCGCACAGGGCGAGCGCGGTGACGATCCCCGCGTACACCAGGAGGGGCAGCGGCTGCGCCTGCCGTACGCAGGTCACGTACAGCCAGATCACCAGGGCGACCCCGACGATCAGCCCCATGCCGGCCAGGGCCGAGGGGAACGAAGTGAACTTGGCGCCGACGAAGCGGGCGAAGGCGTATCCGCCGTCGAAGCCGTTGCCCCACTGCCCTTGGACGTCCAGATAGCCCAACATCCCCTCTCCGGTGCGGTGGCCGACCCACAGGACGTAGCCGACGGCGCCGAGCGGCGCGAGGAGCATGCCGAGGGCGCGTCGCCACACAGGGGCGCGGTCTGCGGGCGGCGCGCTCCGCTCCCGCACGAACGAGGCGATCGCCGTCACCCACACGGCCGCGACCACCGCGGCCCCCACCGGACGGGTCAGCCCGGCGAGTGAGGCGAGCACACCCGCCGTCACCCAGCGGCCGGTCAGCACCGCGTAGAGCGACCAGGCGGCGAGCGCCGTGAACAAGGACTCGCTGTACGCCATCGACTGCACGACGCCGACGGGCAGCACCGCCCACACGAGCACGGCGCAGACGCCGACGCGGGGCCCGTACACCTGGTCCGCGACCGCGAAGATCCCCCAGGCCGCGGCAAGGGAGGCGAGCGTGCTGACCAGCAGGCCCGCATCGGCGTACGACAGCGGAGTGAGCGCCGAGACGAGCCGCTCCAGCCAGGGCAGCAGCGGGAAGAACGCGAGGTTCGAGTGCACGTCGCCGTTCGGCAGCCGGACCTCCCAGCCGTAGCCGAACTCGGCGACCCGGGTGTACCAGAGGGAGTCCCAGCGAGCCGTCAGCAGCTGGTGGGCGCGCTTGTCGTTCGCCGCGCTCCACAGGGCGAGGACGATCAGGCCGAGGGCGCGGACGCCCACGTACCCGAGGAGGGCGGGCGCGGCGCGGCGCAGGGCGCCCCCGCGGGGAGGCGTCACGACGGGCGTCTCAAGATCGGTCACGCGCTCGATTATCGACGGCGCACGGAACCGGCCGGTCACGCGGTGCGTGGTGGACCAGGGGAAGCGTGGCGCACGCCACACGCCCGGCGAGCAGAACGTGAGAGGTCCGCCACCCGTCATCGACGGGAACTCGCGTACGCTGGCCGCTCACTCGCCTTTGTTGCGTGCGCCCGGGACACCGCTCCTCGTCCTTCATCTTCCGGGCCGCAGCCGCAGGGAGTCCCCACCCAGCGGATCCGCCGAACGCGAGGGAACATCTGGGAGGTACGTACATGTCCGGGACGACCACGGCCGCTGCGCGGTGCCGTCGGGAGGCCGGGGCCGGTGCCAACCGCTGGGTCGTCCTCGTCGTCCTCTGCGTCAGTCTCCTGCTGGTCGCCCTCGACGCCACCGTGCTGCATGTCGCGGTGCCCGCCGTCACCGAGGACCTCAAGCCCGGTGCGATGGAGCTGCTCTGGATCGTCGACGTCTACCCGCTCGTCTGCGCCTCGCTGCTGATCCTCTTCGGCACGCTCGGCGACCGGGTCGGCCGCAGACGGGTCCTCCTTCTGGGATACGCGCTTTTCGGCGTCGCTTCGGGGATCGCCGCGCTAGCCGACAACGCCCAGGTCCTGATCGCCGCCCGGGCCCTGCTCGGCGTCGGCGGCGCGATGATCATGCCCGCGACGCTGTCGATCCTGCGCCAGGTCTTTCCCGACCGGCGGGAGCGGGCGCTCGCGATCGGGATCTGGAGCGCGGTCGCCGCGGTCGGCGCGGCCGTGGGGCCCTTGCTGGGCGGGTTCTTGCTGGAGCACTTCTGGTGGGGGTCCGTCTTCTTCATCAACATTCCGCTGATGCTCATCAGCCTGCCGATCGGGCGGCTGCTGCTGCCCGAGTCGCGCGGCGACCGCAACGGTCCCTGGGACGTGGTGGGCGCTCTGATGGCCGCCGCCGGGCTCTTCGGGCTCGTGCTCGGCGTGAAACGGCTCGGCGGCGGCGAGGCGCCGTTCAGCCCGTTCACGCTGGCACCGCTGCTCGTGGGCGGTGCGCTGATGGCCGGCTTCGTACGGCGGCAGCGGCGGCGCGCGCATCCGCTGGTGGATCTGCGGATGTTCTCGCGGCCCGCGTTCAGTACGTCGGTGGGGTGCATCGTGCTGGCGATGCTCGCCCTTGTCGGGCTCGAGCTGATCGCTGCGCAGTACTTGCAGCTGGTGCTCGGGCTGTCACCGCTGGAGACCGGGCTGCGGCTGCTGCCGCTCACCTTCGCGGCGATGGCCGCGGGGCTCGCGGGCGCGCAGATGCTGCGGCGGTTCGGGCCGCGCACGATGGTCAGCTCCGGGTTCTGCCTCACCGCGGCCGCGGTGGTCGCGCTCACCGCGATGGGCAAGGACGACAACACCTGGCTGCTGCTCTTCGGGTTCCTGCTGCTGGGGTTCGGGCTGGAGACGACGCTCTTCGGGGCGTACGAGTCGATGCTGAGCGAGGCGCCGCCCGCGCAGGCGGGTGGGGCCGCGGCGATCGGTGAGACCTCGTACCAACTGGGTGCCGGGATCGGGATCGCGCTCCTGGGAAGTGTGATGAACGCGGCATACGCGCCGGGGCTGTCGTCCGTTCGAGGGGTTCCGGCGGGCGATTCCGCGGCGGCGGGGCACTCGCTGGGGGAGGCGTACGACGTCGCTGCGCGGCTGGGCGGGGCTCGGGGGGAGGCCCTGCGGCATGCGGCTCGGGACTCCTTCGTGCACGGGCTGCATGTGACGTTGCTGGTCAGTGCGGGGTTGTTGCTGTTGGGGGCGGTGATGGCGTTGCGGTTGCCGCGGGTGATGGAGTGCGGGGCGCCTGCCGCTATTCCGGCGCCTCGGGACGTCGCGGAGTCCCGCGTGTCTGTGTAGTTCTCCCACCCGCGCAGCGCCCGTTTCGGGTTCGTCGGCAGGTGGGCGTTGCCTGTGGGGGTGGGGCGTCGTTGGCGGCCGCGGGCTGTGGGAGGTACTGGACGTGGGGGACACTGCGTCGTAGCGTCAGGGCGAATCGTAACTAGCGGTGCTAGTTTCAGTGTGCTGGAGGCTGTCGTATGTCCGCGTCCCCCAAGCTCCCGTCCTTCGACCCCGCCGACCCCCTCGGCATCGACGACCTGCTGGACGCGGAGGACCTGGCGATCAGGGCCACCGTGCGGGCCTGGGCCGCGGAGCGTGTGCTGCCGTACGTCGCCGAGTGGTACGAGAAGGGGGAACTGCCCGGGATCCGGGAGCTGGCGCGGGAGCTGGGCGGGATCGGGGCGCTCGGGATGTCGCTCGAGGGATACGGGTGCGCCGGGGCCAGTGCCGTGCAGTACGGGCTCGCCTGTCTGGAGCTCGAGGCCGCCGACTCCGGGATCCGGTCCCTCGTTTCCGTGCAGGGGTCGCTCGCCATGTACGCGATTCATCGGTTCGGGAGCGAGGAGCAGAAGGGGGAGTGGCTGCCCCGCATGGCCGCCGGTGACGTCATCGGGTGCTTCGGGCTGACCGAGCCCGACCACGGATCCGACCCGGGCGCCATGCGGACGTACGCCAAGCGCGATGGCGGGGACTGGGTTCTGAACGGGCGCAAGATGTGGATCACCAACGGGTCGGTGGCCGGGGTCGCCGTCGTGTGGGCGCAGACCGACGACGGGATTCGCGGGTTCGTCGTGCCCACCGACACGGCCGGGTTCTCCGCGCCGGAGATCAAGCACAAGTGGTCGCTGCGGGCCAGCGTCACCAGTGAGCTGATCCTCGACGACGTGCGGCTGCCCGCCGCTGCCGTGCTGCCCGAGGTCAGCGGGCTCAAGGGGCCGCTCAGCTGTCTGTCGCACGCGCGGTACGGGATCGTGTGGGGCGCGATGGGCGCCGCGCGGGCCAGTTTCGAGGCCGCTGTCGCGTACGCCAAGACGCGTGAGCAGTTCGGGCGGCCCATCGGCGGCTTCCAGCTCACCCAGGCCAAGCTCGCCGACATGGCGGTCGAACTGCACAAGGGGATTCTGCTCGCCCATCACCTGGGGCGACGCATGGACGCGGGACGGCTCCGTCCCGAGCAGGTCAGTTTCGGCAAGCTCAACAACGTACGGGAGGCGATCGAGATCTGCCGGACCGCCCGTACCATCCTCGGCGCCAACGGGATCTCGCTCGAATACCCGGTGATGCGGCACGCCACGAATCTCGAGTCGGTGCTGACCTACGAAGGCACCGTCGAGATGCATCAGCTCGTGCTGGGCAAGGCGCTCACCGGACTCGACGCCTTCCGGTGAGCCGAGCGCGGAGAGCAGGGCCGGTGAGCGGCCCTGCCTCAGCTCTGGTTGAAGAACCCGCCCGTCTGACGGCCCGCGGCCTCGCCGCTGACGATCTCGGTGTTGGCGGGGGTCAGTAGGAAGACTCGGGTGGCGACCCGCTCGATGGTGCCGCGCAGGCCGAAGGTCAGGCCGGCCGCGAAGTCCACCACGCGCTTGGCGTCGGCGGGCTCCATGGACGTGAGGTTGATGATGACCGGGACACCGTCCCGGAAGAGTTCGCCGATGCCGCGTGCGTCCCGAAAGCTGTCCGGGGTGACCGTGCCGATCCGGCGGCCCTTCTCCTCCGCCGTATCGGACGCGACCCTCACGCGCGGGTCGGTGACCCAGGCATCGCCGGAGTCCTGCCCCTCGGCGTAGTTGTCGTCGTCGTAGTAACGCTCGTCATCGTTGTCGTCGACGAGGCCAAGCCAGGCACTCGCCTTGCGCACCGATCCCATGGACGCCTCCTCTCACAGCGGTCTTTCTTGCTTTCCGCATCCCCATGGTCGTCCATGATGCGGATGTCGCGCCAAGTGGATAGACGCCGCGCGGGGGTTTCGTGACGGTACTGGTGCACAGCGAATTCGTCGAGAGCCCGCGTGCCCCAAGGGTCTTGCTGCGTACAGCTGCTGACTAAGAGTGAAATATGATTCTCGACGGTGTTCGGGTGATGGGTGGGGCGTACGGGTGAACGAAGGGGTCGGTGCGATGCCGCGGCTCAACGTCGTACGCAGCACGGGGGAGTGTCGTGTTCGGAATCGTGAGGCCCTGCAGTCATCGCCTCGGTGAAGGGCTCAAGACCCAGTGGATGGCGCATCTGTGCGGGCTGTGCCTCGCGCTGCGCGGGGACCACGGGCAGTTCGTTCGGGTCGTCACCCATTATGACGGGCTGCTCATATCCGTTTTGACGGAGGCTCAGGCCGAGCCCGGGGGAGGGCGGCGGCGGACGGCGGGGCCGTGTCCGTTGCGCAGGGCGAGGGCGCGCGGCTCGCCGCCGCCGTCTCGCTGGTGCCGGCCTCGGCCAAGGTGCGCGACCACGTGGCCGACGGGGACGGGCTGTTGGCCCGCAGGCCCGTGGCGCTCGCCGCGCGCCGGGTCGCCACGAGCTGGGGGCCCGCGGGTGCGCGTACCGGATCCGATGTGGGCTTCGACACCGCCGTGCTGGTCGATGCGGCGGACCGGCAGCTCGGCATCGAGGCGCTCGCGGGCCCCGGGACGCCGCTGCTGACCGTCACCGAGCCGACCGAGACCGCGACCGCCGCCGCCTTCGCGCACACGGCGGTTCTGGCCGGGTGCCCCGGAAACGCCGAGCCGCTCGCCGAGGCCGGGCGGCTCTTCGGGCGGCTCGCGCATCTCCTGGACGCCGTGGAGGACAACCCCGTTCCCTGCCGGGCCGCCGCTGCAGCAGGCTGCGCCGCACGGCCCGGAATCCGTACGGCGACGGTGGCAACCCCTTCGGTGGTGAGTCCTCCTTCCAGCCGCCGGGGCCCGGCAGGCGTGGTTTCTGGGCGGGGTGCGCGGCCGCGATCGGGCTGTGCTGCACCTGCCAGGTGTGCTGTGCCGACGAATACGAGGGGCCGTGGTCGCGACAGAAGCGGGAGGGCTGCTGCCGGGACTGTGACTGCTCGTGCTGCGAATGCTGTGGGTGCTGCTCGTGTGGTGACTGTGGGCTCTGACGGGCCGTGTGTCGGTTCGTGGGCTGCGGGAGAACCCTCAGTCCTTCAGCTCCGGTGGGGAGATCTGGGACTTTGTGATCGCTGAACCCGTCGTGCCCCACTTCTTCAGGATCTTCGCGTAGGTGCCGTCGGCGATGAGCTTGTTCACCGCGGCCTGGAAGGCGGGCGCAAGCTTGGTGCCCTTCTTGAAGGCGAAGCCGACGTCGAGGCGGTGGTACTCGTTGAGGAACTTGACGCCCTGCTGGTGGGCGACGGCGTAGCGCAGTCCGTTGATCGTGCTCATCACGATGTCGCTGCGGCCCTGTTGCAGCGAGGACCAGATCGCGCCCTGCTCGCTGTACGTCTGCACCTGATACGCCTTCTCGCCGGCGTCGGTGCAGACCTTCTTGTTGTCCTCCAGCGTCGCCTCGAAGGTCGTGCCCGCGCCGGTCGCGACGTTCAGTCCGCACAGCTGCTTCAGATCGGTGATCTTCGACAGCTTGCTGTCCGCGCGGGTGGCGAAGCCCTGGCCGTCATTGATGTAGGTGACGAAGTCGATCACCTTGCGGCGCTCGTCGGTCACACCGAAGTTGCTGGCCCCGAAGTCGTACTTGCCGCTGTCGAGCGCCGGCAGGATCGCCTCGAAGGAGGCCTGCTCCGTCTTGAGCTCGATGCCGAGCACGTTGCCGACGGCGTTCGTGAAGTCGACGTCCTGGCCGGTCAGCGTCTTGCCGTCGGCCAGGTACGCGGTGCCGGGCGGCGTACCGCCGACACTGACCGCGACGGTGAGGCTCCGCACCCCGGACGGCAGCAGCCCGGCCGCGGCCCCGTCCTTCTTGATGGCGGAGACGACATCAGTGGTGGGGATGCCGTCGTCGCTGTGGGCCGCGGCCTGGGCGGTACCACCGGTGGAGTCGTTCGAGCCGGAGCCGCACGCCGTGAGGAGCAGGGTCACCGACGTGATCAGGGCAAACGGGGCAAAATGCCGATGGCGGGTACGCATGGACGTTCGCATGGTGAGTGGTCTCCTGGGCAGCAGAAGGCGAGGAAGCGCGAGGGGAGGGGTGCGCGTGTGAAGGCGTGGGCAACGGCGCCCGAGCGCCGGAAAAACGCAGAAGGCGCCCGTCAGAAAGGGCGCCGGAGGTCAGCTCAACAGGATGCGGACCACACGCGACCGAAGTCGATGTGGGAGCGCGTGACCAGCCACTGCTGCGAATGCATGCGCATAAGTGGAACAGGCATCCGTTTCCCCGTCAACTGGCTTGAGACGTACGGCTCACAGTATGGACAGCCTTGACAGTGAGGGGAAACGGCCCCGTAGTCTCGACGGACGGCCCTGCTGAGGGGCTCGGCCGTACGGCGTCCTCGTGGCGCCCTGTGTGAAGGCACCCGTGTGTTCGACTCGACGCATCACGGAGCCTTTGCATGTCATCCGACACCCTCACCAAGGTCGCCGCGGCCGCACCGGAAGACGCCACGCCGCCCCGCATCGTCCCGCGGCGCCGTCTCGGTCAATGGACGGCCGCCGTCGTCGTCCTCATCCTGCTCGGGTTCGCCGTCAACTCCGTAGCGCGCAATGACGCGTTCCAATGGGGCGTCGTCGCCGACTACTTCACCTCGGCCGCCGTGCTGCGCGGCCTGTGGCTCACCCTCTGGCTGACCGCGGTCGTGATGGCGCTCGGCTTCACGCTGGGTACGCTGCTCGCCGCGTGCCGACTCTCCGCCAACCCCGTGCTGCGGGCGGCCAGTTGGGGATACGTCTGGCTGTTCCGGTCGATGCCGATCCTGGTGCAGCTGCTGTTCTGGTTCAACATCGGGGTGCTGTACCCGCAGATCCTCGGCGTGAAGACGGTGAACCTGCTCGGCCCGGTCACCGTCGCCATCATCGGCCTCACACTGCACGAGGCCGCCTACGCGGCCGAGGTGGTGCGCGGCGGTATCCTCGCCGTCGACCGCGGCCAGATCGAGGCCGCCCAGGCGCTGGGCCTGAGCCAGTGGCGCCGCTGGTGGAAGATCGTGCTGCCGCAGGCCATGCGCTCGATCGTGCCGCCCGCCGGCAACATGCTGATCGGCACCCTCAAGGGCACCTCCATCGTCAGTGTCATCGCCGTGCAGGACCTGCTCTACTCCGTGCAACTCGTGTACCACCGCACCTACCAGGTCATTCCGCTGCTGATGGTGGCCACGCTCTGGTACGTCGTCGTCACCTCCGTCCTCAGCGTCGGCCAGTACTACGTCGAGCGGCACTACGCGCGCGGTTCGGAGCGCAGCCGATGAGTACCGGACGCCCGTCGCTGGTGATCGTGGGGGCAGGGCCGCGGGGGACCGGCCTCCTGGAGCGGATCGCCGCCAACGCGCCCGAGCTGTACGCCGGTTCAGGTCTCGACATCCATCTCGTCGACCCGTATCCGGTGGGCGCCGGACGCATCTGGCGCGAGGAGCAGTCACCGCTGCTGTGGATGAACTCGCAGGCCGAGGACGTCACGATGTTCACCGACGAGACGGTGGACATGGCCGGACCGGTCCGCGAAGGCCCCACGCTGCACGAATGGGCGGAGCTCGACGGGCGTACCTTCGCCGACCGGCAGCGGCAGGGCGCCTATCTGCGCTGGGTGTACGAACGGACGGTGGCCGCCCTGCCGCCGGGCATCACGGTCCGGCACCACGCGCGCCGCGCCCTGCGGGTCGGCGGCCCGCGCGAGGGCCGTCAGCAGGTCTGGCTGGAGGGCCGTAGCCGGCCGCTCCTCGCCGATCTCGTCGTCCTCACGCTCGGCCATCTCGACGCCGAACTCGACGACGAACAGCGCCATCTGGCCGCGTACGCGCGCGAACACGACCTCGTCCACCTGCCGCCGGACTTCACCGCCGACAGCGACCTGTCCGCCCTCGCGCCCGGCGAACCGGTACTGGTACGCGGCTTCGGCCTCGCCTTCGTCGACCTGATGGTGCTGCTCACGGAGGGGCGCGGCGGGCGCTACGAGGGGGAGACGTACCTCCCGTCCGGGCGTGAGCCCGTGCTGTACGTCGGCTCCCGGCGCGGCGTTCCCTACCACTCCAAGATCGGCTACGACTGGGTGGGCGAACGGCCGCCGCTGCCACGATTCTTCGGGCCGAGCGAGGTCGACGGGCTGCTCGCGCGCACGGACGGTTTCGACTTCCGGCGGGACGTCTGGCCGCTGGTCGAGAAGGAGTTGGGGTTCGCGCACTACCACCGGCTGTTCGCCGCGCACCCCGAGCGGACCCGGATCGCCTGGACGGACTTCGAGGAGAAGTACGCGGCGGCCGACGGCGGTGCCGAGATCCAGGCCCTGGTGGCGGCCGCCGTGCCCGACCCCGCCGACCGGCTCGACCTCGCCGCGCTGGACCGGCCGCTGGACGGGGTGCGCCACACCTCGTACGAGGAACTCCAGACCGGACTGCGCACGTACATCGAGGACGATCTGAGACGACGTCACGATCCTTCACACAGCTCGGACCTGGCCGTCTTCCTCGGACTGCTCTCCGTCTACGGCCAGCTGGTCCGGCTCGGCGACATCGGCTCCTGGTGGCACGGCTTCTTCAGCTGTCTCGCGTCGGGGCCGCCCGGACCGCGGCTGCGGCAGATGCTCGCCCTGTCGCGGGCCGGGATCCTGAAGTTCGTGGGCGCGGACATGACGGTCTCCGCCGAGGACGGGGTCTTCCGGGCGGGCAGTGCCACCGTGCCCGGCGCGACGATCCAGGCCCGCGCGCTCGTCGAAGCCCGGCTGCCGCACCCCACGGTCGAGCGCACCCGCGACACCCTGCTGCGCGAGCTGTACGCCGAGGGGGCCGCCGGGACCCCGGAGGGGCTGCTGGCCGTCGACCCCGCCGACGGCCGCGTCCTGGACCGCTCCGGCACCCCGCACCCCCGGCGCTTCGCGCTCGGCCCGCACACCGACGCCCGGGGCTCGGGCGCGTTCACCCGGCCCCGTACCGGCGGCCCGGCGTTCCGGCAGAACGACGCGGCGGCACGGTCCGCGCTGTCGTTCCTGCGCGCGCTCGCCCGTCGTACGGCCGCGTGACGCCTGTTGCGCTGCAGCCACGAGCCCAGTTTTCACCGAAACGGTATGAAGGAGTCCCCGCGATGAGCGTCATGGTCGACATCAAGTCCGTGCACAAG
Source organism: Streptomyces sp. SD15 (assembly GCF_054462255.1). Classification (NCBI taxonomy): domain Bacteria; kingdom Bacillati; phylum Actinomycetota; class Actinomycetes; order Kitasatosporales; family Streptomycetaceae; genus Streptomyces; species Streptomyces sp. SD15. The sequence continues at coordinate 66,832 of NZ_JBTLMO010000026.1, forward strand.
AGCTTCGGTTCGCTGGAGGTGCTCAAGGGCGTCGACCTGGAAGTGCGGGCCGGCGAGGTCACGGTCGTCCTGGGGCCCTCCGGCTCCGGCAAATCCACGTTGCTGCGCACCATCAACCACCTGGAAAAGGTGGACCGGGGCCGGATCAGCGTGGACGGCTCGCTGGTCGGCTACCGGCGCTCCGGGGACAAGCTGTACGAACTGCGTGAGCGCGAGATCCTCAAGCAGCGCACCCGGATCGGCTTCGTCTTCCAGAACTTCAACCTCTTCCCTCACCTCACCGTGCTGGACAACATCGTGGAGGCGCCGGTCTCCGCGCTGAAACGCCCGCGCAAGGACGCCGTCGAGGCGGCGCGCAGGCTGCTCGACCGGGTCGGGCTCACCGACAAGGCCGACGCCTACCCGAAGCAACTCTCCGGCGGGCAGCAGCAACGGGTCGCCATCGCCCGCGCGCTCGCCCTGGAGCCGAAGCTGCTGCTCTTCGACGAGCCGACCTCGGCCCTCGACCCCGAGTTGGTGGGTGAAGTCCTCGACGTCATCAAGGACTTGGCCCACCAGGGCACCACGATGATCGTCGTCACGCACGAGATCGGCTTCGCCCGCGAGGTCGCCGACACGGTGGTCTTCATGGACGAAGGGCGCATCGTGGAGCGGGGCGCGCCCGATGACGTACTGGACCGGCCGCGGCACGAACGCACACGGGCGTTCCTCTCCAAGGTCCTCTGAACTCGCCCCGGTTTCCTCTGAGCTCCCCCAGATTTTCTCCTGAGCTCCCCCAGATTCTCCTCTGAGCTTCTGAGCTTCCCCAGAAAGGGTTCACCCCACATGACCGCACCGCACGGCCGGGGGCTGCTGCACCTGGCCGCCGCCCTCGATCGACAGGCGGCCTTCGACGCCGCCTCGTACATCGAGTCGGCACAGCTCGCGGAGCGTGGCGCGCTCGACTTCGTGACGCTCGGCGACACCTTCGCGCGCCCCGGGCCCGACGCGCTCACCGTGCTCGCCCGCATCGCGCCCACCACCCGCCGGATCGGTCTGGCGCCGACCGTGACCACGACGCACACCGAGCCCTTCCACGTCCAGGCGGGCGTGGCGACCCTCGACTGGGTCAGCCGCGGCCGGGCCGGCTGGCAGCTGGACGTGTCGACGACCGAGGGCGAGGCCCGGCTCTTCGGCCGTCGGCACGCGGCCCCCGCCGACGCGCTGTGGCGGGAGGCCGGTGAGGTCGCCGACGTGGCCGCCCGGCTCTGGGACAGCTGGGAGGACGGCGCCGAGATACGTGACGAGGCGACCGGCCGCTTCATCGACCGGGACAAGCTGCATTACGTCGACTTCGAGGGCGCCACCTTCTCCGTCAAGGGTCCCTCGATCGTGCCGCGGCCCCCGCAGGGGCACCCGGTCCGGATCGTCGACGCCACCGAGAAACCCGCCCGGAGGACCGCCGCCCGGTATGCCGATGTGGCCCTCGTCCGGGTCGCGGGACCCGCGCAGGCCCTTGCCCTCAGGACGGAACTCCGGGAAGCCGCAGGGGAGTTCGGCCGCGACCCCGACACCCTGCGTGTTCTCGGCGGGCTCACCGTCGATCTCGGCGGCGGCGAGCATGCGGCCGAGCCCGGTCACGGCGGCGGCGGTCCCCGGCAGACCGTACAGGGCCCGCTGTACCGGGGCGGCCCCGTCGACCTGGCCGAGCTGATCGGCGCCTGGCACGAGTCCGAGGCCGTCGACGGCTTCCACCTCACCCCGGTCGAGCCGCGCCGCGACCTGGAGCGGCTCGTGAACGGAACGGTGGCGCTGCTCCAGCACCGTGGTCTGTTCCGCACCTTCTATCCGGGCAGCACGCTCAGGGAGCACCTGCGGCTGGCCCGGCCCGCCAACCGGTACGCCGTGACAGGGGGAACGTCATGACCGTACCGACCGCACGCAAACGCATGCATCTCGCCGCGCACTTTCCGGGTGTCAACAACACCACCGTCTGGACGGACCCGCGGTCGAAGTCCCAGATCGACTTCTCCTCCTTCGAGCATCTCGCCCGCACCGCCGAGCGCGGGCTGTTCGACTTCTTCTTCCTCGCGGAGGGGCTGCGGCTGCGCGAACACAAGGGCCGCGTCCACGACCTGGACGTCGTCGGACGCCCCGAGTCGATCACCGTCCTGGGCGCACTCGCCGCCGTCACCGAGCGGATCGGGCTCGCCGCCACGGTCAACGCGACCTTCAACGAGCCGTACGAACTCGCCCGCAGGTTCGCGACGTTGGACCACCTCAGCGGCGGCCGGGCAGGCTGGAACGTGGTCACCTCCTCCGACGCCTTCACCGGGGAGAACTTCCGGCGCGGCGGCTTCCTCGACCGGGCCGACCGATACACACGCGCCGCCGAATTCGTTGCCACGGCACGAGAGTTGTGGGACTCCTGGACTCCGGACGGGCTACCCGGGCCGTTCGCGCACCAGGGCCGGCACTTCGACATCGCGGGCGAGTTCACCCTGTCGCGCTCGCCGCAGGGTCACCCCGTCGTCATCCAGGCCGGCGACTCGGGCGAGGGCCGGGAGTTCGCGGCGTCCACGGCGGACGTGATCTTCAGCCGGCACGGGACCCTGGAGGCGGGCCGGGAGTTCTACGTCGATGTGAAGGGGCGGCTCGCGAAGTACGGGCGCGCGCCCGGGGACCTGAAGATCATGCCCGGGGTGAGCGTCGTGCTCGGCGACACCGCGGCCGAGGCGCAGGAGCGGGCCGCCGGGATCCGTCGGCAGCAGATCTCGCCGCAGAACGCGATCCTCGTGCTGGAGCAGATCTGGGGCGCCGACCTCTCCTCGTACGACCCGGACGGGCCCCTTCCCGACATCGACCCGGAGCCTGAGTCGGACCTCGTACAGGGGCGGGTGCGCATCGCCGATCCCCTCGCGGTCGCCGAAAAGTGGCGGGCGCTGTCCCGTGCCAAGGGGCTGTCCATCCGGCAGACCGTGATCGAGGCGTCCGGGCGGCAGTCCTTCATCGGCACCCCGGAGGCGGTCGCCGCCGAGCTCGACGCATTCGTGGGCACCGGCGCCGCCGATGGTTTCGTCCTCGTCCCCCATCTGACCCCCGGCGGACTCGACGAGTTCGTGGACCGGGTGGTGCCGCTGCTCCAGGAGCGGGGCGCCTTCCGCACGGAATACACGGGGACGACGCTGCGCTCGCACCTCGGGTTGGCGCAGCCCGTATGGAAGGGTTGATCACATGACGACGGACGCATCCTCGGCGGACGAGGACTGGAAGCAGTGGCACGAGCACCGCATCGAGACGGTGTCCGCGCCCTACGGGCCGCTGGCTCTCTTGGGCACGCACTGGCTCGAGGACTATTCGGACGGGCGACTTCCGGACATCCCCGGGCGGTGGGCTGTGGGGGAGGAGGGGGTCGTGCTGACGGCCGCCGCCGAAGACGGTCTGAGCGTGGACGGGGAGCCCTTCACCGGCGAGGTTCGTCTGACGGCCGACCTGGGATCGGCGGCCACGGCCCGGGCGGGACACGGTGAGCGCCGCTTCGTCGTCCTCGCGCGCGAAGGGGTCTGGGGTGTGCGCGACTTCGACCCCGCCGCCGCGGCGCGGGCGGCCTTCAAGGGCATCGAGGCGACGCCGTACGATCCGCGCTGGTCGGTGCCGGGGCATTTCACGCCATACGGAGAGGGCCGCACCGTACGCGTGGAGAACGCGGACGGGCGGACGCGTGGCCTCGGGCTCGGTGGTGTTCTCGCCTTCACGCTGGACGGCGCGGACCTCACCCTCCAGGTGTCGGTCGAGAGCGACGGCTCGCTGTGGGCGGTGCTCGCCGACGCCACCAGCGGGGACAGCAGTTACCGCTTCCGGTTCCTGCGTCCCGCGGCTCCCGACGCCGAGGGGCGTACGACGGTGGACTTCAACCGGGCCGTGCTCCCACCGTGCGCATTCGCCGACCATTTCATCTGCCCTTTCCCGCCTTCCGGGAATACGTTGGCCGTGGCCATTGCCGCGGGGGAGCGCAAGCTGCGCTAGTGGTGTCTGCTGTGGGGAGTGTGATCAACTTCAGCTGGTGGTACGTGAGTTGAACGTTGCGCGGCCGAAAGGCGCCCTTGCGCCGTTCGGTCGTGCGGCCGAATACTCCCCCTCAGCGCTTGTCAGGGGCACGGCTTGTCCGGAATCCGGACGGGCGGCCCTCGGCTGCGCCTCACGGGCCCCGACCCCACGCGGGCCCCCTACTTCCCCCTGGGAGGAACGAAAAGTGAGGATCAAGCGCACCACCCCCCGTAGCGGTATAGCGAGACGGACCCGGCTGATCGCCGTGACCACCGGACTCGTGGCTGCGGCTGCCGTCACCATCCCCACCGCCAACGCGAGCGACGTGCAGACCTTCAGCGCGTCCCAGCTGAAGAGCGCCAGCTCCTCGGTGCTCAAGGCCGATGTGCCGGGCACCGCTTGGGCGACCGACGCCAAGACCGGCAAGGTCGTCGTCACCGTCGACAGCACCGTGTCCAAGGCGGAGATCGCGAAGATCAAGGAGGCCGCGGGCAGCAACGCCGGCGCCCTTCAGATCAAGTCGACCCCGGGCAAGTTCAGCAAACTGATCTCCGGCGGCGACGCAATCTATGCGAGTAGCTGGCGCTGTTCCCTGGGCTTCAACGTCCGCAGTGGCTCCACGTACTACTTCCTGACCGCCGGTCACTGCACCGACGGTGCGGGCAACTGGTGGTCCAACTCCGGCCGTACGACGCTGCTCGGCGCCACGTCCGGCTCCAGCTTCCCGACCAACGACTACGGGATCGTCAGGTACTCCACCAGTTACCCCACGAGTTCGATCTCGGGCACTGTCGGCAGCGTCGACATCACCAGCGCCGCCACCCCGTCCGTGGGCACCACGGTCTACCGTCGCGGTTCCACCACCGGCACCCACAGCGGCCGGGTCACCGCGCTCAACGCGACCGTCAACTACGGCGGCGGCGACGTCGTCTACGGCATGATCCAGACCACGGTCTGCGCCGAGCCCGGCGACTCCGGCGGCCCGCTGTACTCCAACGGCGGCATCGCCTACGGTCTGACCTCCGGCGGAAGCGGCAACTGCAGCTCGGGCGGTACGACCTTCTTCCAGCCGGTGACCGAGGCCCTGAGCGCCTACGGCGTGAGCGTCTTCTGACCGGCACGCACCGCATCGGTATCCGCACGACCTGACGTGCAGCCAGCAGCAGGCGAGCCCCCGCACGCAACCGGCGTGCGGGGGCTCGCCCTTGTTCGGGTGACGGAGTTACCGTCGAAGTACACGCTGTGTGCGCTGTGCACGCCTGGTGAGCCACTTCGGACCCTGGGGGGCCGTGATGGTCGAGGAACTGGTGGTGGCGGGAGTCTCCGTCGCGTCCGTGGGGCTGGTCTACGTGATGGCCGGGGCTCGCGTCGTCAAACAGTACGAACGCGGTGTGGTGTTGCGCCTCGGCAGGCTGCGTTCGGAGGTGCGTGGCCCCGGCTTCACCATGGTCGTGCCCTTCGTCGACCGGCTGCGCAAGGTCAACATGCAGATCGTGACGATGCCGGTGCCCGGGCAGGAGGGCATCACCCGGGACAACGTGACGGTGCGGGTGGACGCGGTCGTGTACTTCAAGGTGGTGGACGCGGCCGACGCGGTCATCCAGGTCGAGGACTACCGCTTCGCCGTCTCGCAGATGGCGCAGACCTCACTGCGGTCGATCATCGGCAAGAGCGATCTGGACGACCTGCTGTCCAACCGCGAGAAGCTCAACCAAGGGCTCGAGTTGATGATCGACAGTCCGGCCATGGGCTGGGGTGTGCAGATCGACCGGGTGGAGATCAAGGACGTATCGCTGCCGGAGACGATGAAACGGTCGATGGCGCGACAGGCGGAGGCCGACCGTGAGCGGCGGGCGCGGGTCATCAACGCCGACGCGGAGCTCCAGGCGTCGAAGAAGCTGGCGGAGGCCGCCGGGGTGATGTCCGATCAGCCCGCCGCGCTCCAACTGAGGTTGCTGCAGACGGTGGTGGCGGTCGCGGCGGAGAAGAACTCGACGCTTGTGCTGCCCTTCCCGGTGGAGCTGCTGCGGTTCCTGGAGCGGGCGCAGCAGCCGGTCGCGCAGGCGTCGGCCGGGCAGGCGTCGGCCGGGCAGGCGTCGGCCGGGCAGGCGACGGCCGGGCAGGCGACGGCCGGGCAGAGGGCGCCCGAGGAAGCGGCGACCGGGCCTCAGTGGTCGGCCGAGGGTGCTCGGCAACCGGTGCAGGAGCAACTGCCGCCCCTCGCGCCCCCGTCGGACCCGGACCCCGAAGGGTCGAGATTCGGACAGGACTAGACCTCGCAGACCGCACAGCGGTCACTCGCGCTCAGTGTTTGCACTGCGAACCCACGTGGTGTGACCACGCACGGTCAACGCACCGGGGGCGTGCGCCCCTTGGCGCACGCGCGTCCTGAAGTCGACCTTGTATGTCCCCTGTGAGCCTCGGAATAGTGGGCGCCCAACGTACCTTCCGGTCCCGGGGGTCCCCACAACCTCCCCGACCGGCCCCCCACAGGAGGACGCGAGTTGAAGCACCGACGCATACCCAAGCGGCGTGCAGCCGTTGCGGGCGCAGGTATCGCCGCCCTGGTCGCCGCGGGAGTGACCTTCCAGACTGCGAACGCGAGCGAGAGCGCGAAGACCGCGGCGCCCCACACTCTCTCGATCGCGGCGGCCGGAAAGCTCGCCTCGACGCTCGGCGCGGACCTGGGCGCCGACGCGGCGGGAACGTATTACGACGCGAAGGCCGAGCACCTCGTCGTCAATGTGCTCGGCGAGGACGCGGCGCACACCGTCGAGGCGGCCGGCGCCAAGGCCCGAATCGTCGAGAACTCCCTCGCCGAGCTGACGAACGCCCGTACGGCACTCAAGAAGGACGCGACCATCCCCGGCACGTCCTGGGCGACCGACCCGGCGACCAACAGAGTCGTCGTCACCGCGGACCGTACGGTCAAGGGCGCGGCCCTCACCCGGCTGACCGAGGTCGTGGACGCCCTCGGCGGCAAAGCCGAACTCAAGCAGACGAAGGGGGAGTTCAAGCCCTTCGTCGCGGGCGGTGACGCGATCACCGGTTCCGGCGGGCGCTGCTCGCTCGGCTTCAACGTGGTCAAGGACGGTCAGCCGTACTTCATCACCGCCGGGCACTGCACCGAGGAGATCTCCACCTGGTCGGACGCCGACGGCACCGAGATCGGCACGAACGAGCAGTCCAGCTTCCCCGGCGACGACTTCGGCCTGGTCAAGTACACCTCGGACGTCGCCCACCCGAGCGAGGTCAATCTTTACAACGGCTCCACGCAGGCCATCACCCAGGCGGGCGACGCGACCGTCGGGCAGTCGGTGACCCGCAGCGGTTCGACGACCCAGGTGCACAGCGGCACGGTCACCGGCCTGGACGCCACGGTGAACTACGGCAACGGCGACATCGTCGACGGACTCATCCAGACCGACGTCTGCGCCGAGCCCGGCGACAGCGGCGGATCGCTCTTCTCGGGCTCCACCGCCATCGGCCTCACCTCCGGCGGCAGCGGCGACTGCACCTCGGGCGGTGAGACCTTCTTCCAGCCGGTCACCGAGGCGCTTTCGGTCTTCGGCGCCGGGATCGGCTGACGGCGGCCGCCCGCCGTCGGGGAGCGGCGGGGTGGCGGGGCGGCGCGAACATCGTGCCCCCCGCCTGGCCGGCCTCCACCGCGATCCGGGCCGAACGGGCGCAGGGCGCGCTCGCCCGGGGACGACAGGAACGCGAACAGGCACTCCGTAGGGGCGAGTTGATCACCGCAGTGGAGATTCCGGCCCACCCGCGCCTCTCAAGTCGGGCTACCTGAAGGTACGTGACCGGCAGTCCTACGAGTTCGCCCTCACCTCCGCCGCCGTGGCCCTGCATGTGCGGGGCGGGGTGATCCGGGAGGCGAAGGTCGCCGCCGGGGGCGTCGGCACCGTCCCCTGGAAGCTGCCCGCAGTCGAGCGGCATCTCATCGGCGAGCGGCCCTCCGACGCCCTGTGGACGGAGGCCGCCGACCAGGCAGCTGACGGCGCCCGCCCGCTGGAACACAACCGCTTCAAGGTCGAGTTGCTCAAACGCACCGTCGAACGCCAGCTGCGCATCATAGGAGGAAGCCGATGAGCCCCCAGCCGAACGCAGCCGTCGGCGCACCGCTCTCCCGGGTCGACGGACGCCTGAAGGTCACCGGCGGGGCCGACTACGCCGCCGACCACGACATCGAGGGCGTGGTCCACGCCGTCATCGACGCGAGCATCGGTCGCGGGCGGATCACCGGTATCGACACCGGTGCCGCCGAGGCGCAGCCAGGCGTCCTCAAGGTCATCTCGCACCGCAACGCGCCCACGTTGGCATACCGGGACAACCCTGGCTCGAACAACCCTCCGGGCGGGCGGCGTCTGCGGGTCTTCCAGGACGACCAGGTTCTCTTCCACGGCCAACCCGTCGCCGTCGCGGTGGCCACCACGCTGGAGGCCGCACAGCACGCGGCGAGCCTGGTCGAGGTCATCTACGACGCCCAGATGCCGTCGACCGACCTGAGCGACGACGACGCTCCGACGAACACCCCCGTCACCTACGCGCGCGGCGATGCGCAGGCGGCCCTGGACGCCGCGGACGTACGCATGGAGATGACGTACCGGCTCGCCCGCAACCACCACAACCCGATGGAGCCACACGCCACCATTGCCCGCTGGGACGGCGACCGGCTGACCTTGTGGGACAAGACCCAGTGGGTCATCGGCGGCACCCAGACGGAACTTGCCGCTGTGTTCGGGATCCCGGTGGCGTCGGTGCGGGTCATCTCGCCGTTCGTCGGCGGCGCTTTCGGCAGCGGTCTGCGGACCTGGCCGCACGTCACCGTCGCGGCCCTGGCCGCCCGCGAGACGGGACGGCCGGTCAAGGTCGCACTGAGCCGCAGGCAGCAGTACTTCGGGACAGGCTTCCGGCCTGCGTACGAGTACCGATTGCGATTGGGCAGCGACCGCAACGGGCGCGTGAGCGCCATGACCCACGTTATACGGTCCGAGACTTCGACCTACGAGCCGTACGGCGAAGGCGGGATCCTGCCGGTGGGGCAACATCTCTACAGCACACCCGACGTGAGCCAGACGTACCGGACGGTGCGCCTGGACGTGAACACTCCCGTTCCCATGCGCGGGCCGGGCTTCGCCGCCACGGCCCCGTCGGACACGCACAACAGATCCTCACCGTCCGCCCCATACCGAACCAGTGATCACGGACGAGCCTGCCCGTCCACGAGGAAGCCCTCGGCCCAGCCGAAACAACCGTGTGGGCCAAGGAAACTCTCAACTCATCCCATGTCCTGAGCGAAACACGCGGTGGCTCCACGAGACGGAAGAAGCATGGTGGCCCCGTGACCTGCGCCCGGACGATGCCGGCACCAAGAGAGACAGGCCTGACCCCGGAAGCCCTCCGCCGTCAGGCCGAGCGGTCGAGCGCGCCGTCGATCAGGGCCTCGAGCTGCTGCGCCACCTGGTCCAGGGGTCGCATCGTGCGCTTCGCGCGGCACATGGCGATGGCGCCCTCGACGGATGCCACGATGAGGGCCGCGAGCCCCGTAGCCTGCTCGGGGTCGGCGCCCCGGTCCCGTAGCGCCTGGGCGAGCAGTCTCTCCCAGTCCTCGAACACCTCGGCTGCGGCGACGAGCGCCGGCGGGATCTCGTCGGCCTGTGGCTCCTCGACGGAGACGGCCAGTACGGGGCAGCCGGCACGGAAGTCACTCTCGACGACGATGCCGCGCCACAGGGCCAGGAAGGCGCGCAAACCGGCGACCGGGCCCGCGTCCAATTCCTTGCGCAGGATGCGGGCGACCGCCCCGCCCGCGTACCGCACGGCCTCGGTGGCCAGTTGCTGCTTGCCCTCGGGGAAGTAGTGGTAGGTCGAGCCGAGCGGCGCTCCGGCGTGTTTGGCGAGGTTCCGGATGCTCGCGGCGTTCAGGCCGCGCCTGCTGATCAGGTCGGCCGCACCGGCCACGATGCGGTCGCGTGACGGCGCGCTGGCTTTGGCCAAGACCGTACTCCCCTCTGGATATAACGCTCGTCATAGTCTAGCGTGATCTCCAGTTATAACGGTCGTCATAGACCGTGCGCCCGCTGAAGGGAGACTTCGTCATGCCGATGATCCGGCTCACCGTCCCGTCCGGTTCCCTGACCGAGGAGGGCCGCAAGACCGTCCAGCGCGACCTGGCCGCCGTCCTGCTGCGCTGGGAGGGAGCGCCCGACACCACGTTCTTCCGCGCCCAGGCATGGAGCTACCTCGTCGAGCTGCCCGAAGGGGCGCAGACCACCGCCGAGGACGACACGCCGCGCTTCCTCGTGGACGTGACGGTTCCGCAGGGCGCGCTGTCCGAGCGGCGCAAGGCCGGCCTGGTCGAGGACGCCACCAAGACCGTGCTCGACGCGGCCGGGCTCTCCCCCGCCGACGCCCTGCGCGTGTGGGTGCTGGTGCACGAGCAGCCCGACGGCACCTGGGGCGCGGGCGGCTCCGTGATCCGCTACGCCGACCTGGTGGCACTGGCGAAGGGGCAGCAGGCCGATGCGTGAGCTGACCTATGTCGCCCGGCATACCCTCGAATGGCGCGAGGCGCCCGACCCCAAGCTCCAGTCCGACCAGGAGGCGATCGTTGCCCCGGTGGCCGCCACCTCCTGCGACGTCGACTCCGCGATCCTGGCCGGGCACGGCTTCATCGACCCGCCCTTCGCCCTCGGCCACGAATGCGTGGCCCGGGTCGTAGAGACCGGCGACGCCGTCACGGCCGTGGCCACCGGTGACCTCGTGGTCGTCCCCTGGTCCATCAACTGCGGCACCTGCGACCACTGCCGCGCCGGACTCACCGCGCACTGCACGGCCGTACCGCACATGGCCATGTACGGCGCGCCGATCGGCGGTAGTTGGGGCGGCCTGTTCTCCGACCTGGTCCGCGTCCCTTGGGCGGACGCCATGCTCGTCCCCCTGCCCGCCGGCCTCGACCCCGTCGCCATGGCCTCGGCCAGCGACAACTGGTCGCTGTCGTGGCGCCTGGTCGCACCCCACCTGAAGAACAAGCCCGGCGCTCGCGTCCTGGTAGTCGCCCGCGGCAGCATCGGTCTGTACGTGTGTGACATCGCCCGCGCGCTCGGCGCCTCCGAAGTCCTGTACGTCGACCCCAACCCCGAACACCGCGAGATCGCCCGCGGCTACGGCGCCACCACCGCCGAGGCGCTCGAACCCGTCCGGCACGGCTTCGACATCGCCGTCGAGGCCACCGGCCGGGTCGACCAGCTCGCCCTGGCCGTCAAGTGTCTGGCCCCGGAAGGCATCTGCGAGTCCGCGGGCAACCACTTCCGCCCCGGCGAGCTGCCCCTGCTCGACATGTACCTCACCGGCGTCACCCTGCGCATCGCCCGCGACAACGTCCGCAACCACATCCCCGACGCCCTGGAACTCGCTTCCTCGGGAAGGGTCGCCCCCGAGCGCGTCGTCTCCCACGTCCTCGACTGGGAACAACTCCCGGACGCACTACCCGAGAAGCGCCTCAAGCCCGTCTTCGTACGCGACAACGTCCCGTCCCCCACCGCAGGCTGACCCCACACCACCGGGCCGCGGCACGCGGCGCAAGGACACCCAGTACCGAATCCCTTCCGTGAAACGGAAGAGGCATTTGCAGTGCTATGACGCCCATCCGGACTTCCGTGCCCCACATGACCGCCTTCACCAGGAACCAGTGGTTCTTGGCACAAGCGATCAGTCCGCCAGAGCGGCCGGACGTACAGCCCCCGGCCCGAAACGTCGGCGGGCACGGTCTGCGGCGGCTTCGGCTGCGCGGGCACGAGCATCGCCAGGATCCAGTGAGAGCTGCCAGTAGGCGCTGCCGGCCGGCAGCAGGCTGTCGGCACGGATCGCGAAGGCGCGGACTCGTGCTCGCTGGAGTTCGAGGGCGGTCAGCAGCCCCAGAGCGGCTGTGGCAAGGGCGGGTGAGTGGTTGGTCGGTTCCGGCAGCGTGCGCGTACGCGTGGTGGAACTGTGGTCGGCGTACCGCACGGTGAGCGTGAGTCGGTTGGCGATCTGCCTTTCTCCGCGCAGGCGTTGGCCGATCTGGTCGGCGAGTCCCAGGACCGCTCGGTGATGCCGCGCCGGGTCGAGGCAGTCCCGTTCCAGTACGAGGTCGGCGACCAGGTGCGCTGCCGGTTCCGACGGGGTGACCGGACGGGGATCATGGCCACGGGCGCGCTCGGCCAGCAGACGGGCCGAGCCGGCTCCGAGGAGTCGCTGCAGGGTTGCCGCGGGCAGGTCGGCGACCTGACCGATGGCGTGCAGCCCATACCTGTTGAGCGTTTCCGCCGTGGCGCGGCCGATGCCCGGCAGTGCGGTGACGGGGCGGGGGCGGAGCCAGTCGGCGGCCTGCCCGTCACGGATCCAGGTGGTGTCACCCGGCGCCGACGCGTCGGCCGCCATGGCGGCCAGCATGCGGTTGCCGGCGAGGCCGGCGCTGCTGTCGATGCCATAGAGGGCCTTCAGCCTCATCTTCGCCAGCTGGACCACGTCGTAGGGGGACAGGTCGAAGTATCTGAGTGCCGATGTCAGATCGAGCTGGACAGCGTTGGGCGGGACGGCCTGGACATGAGGCGTGATGCCGGACATCAGTTCGATTATGTCAGCATGCTGATCCTCGGTCAGTGTGGCGTGCAGATGGAGGTGGGCGATGTGCCGCTGACGGGTGGTCATCCTGCGCTCCCCGGGCTGGTGTAGCCGAACTTCTTCAGGTCGGCCGAACGGTTACCGGCGGGCTGCAGGTCGGCATACGGGTGCAGCCGAGCGCCTGTGGTGCCGTTGACCAGGGTCCGCTGCGGCTGTGCAGGGGTCGGGTGCGGGTGGCTGGCGCCGAGGAGGGCAAGTGCAGCCTCGGGACCCTCGTCTCGGCGAGCCGCGGCAATCTCGTCCAGGTCCCAGGCCATGGTGCCGACGACGGTACGGCGGGTGCCGCGCACCTGGACCGTGCCGCGGACCAGCAGCAGCCCGCTGTGGAAGACGGTGTGCGCGCAGGCCGGGTGGGAGTCCTCGAAGAAGGCCAGGTCGACCAGGCCGGAGCCGTCCTCCAGGGTGACGAAGATGATGCGCTTGCCGCTGGCGATCGGCGGGGTCTGGGTCGAGGCCCGCACGCCGGCGACGAGGACCTGTTGACCGGCGCGCAGGCCGGCCAGGTGGGCCGCGTCGGTCGCGCCGATCTCCCGCAGCAGCCGGTGGTGATGTTCCATCAGGTGTTTGGAGACGTCGATGCCGAGCGTGTTCAGCTCCGCGCTCAGGGCTTCGCGGCCGGTCATCTCGGGCAGGCCGCTGGGCTCCGCTCCGCCGACGGCGCCCGCGTCGAGGGGCAGCTGGCCCTTGGCGGCGGACCGGGTGCGGGAGGCCCGGTGGAGTTCGGCGATCTGCAGCAGCAGGTCACGGCGCGTGAGGCGGCCGTCGTGGAGACAGTTCAGGGCGCCGATCTCGGCGAGGCGTTCGGCGACCGGTCTGCTGGGGTGGGCCCGCTGCCAGAAGTCCGACAGCGATCCGTACGGCTGCCCCGCCTCGATCCGGGCGCACTCCTCCTCGCTGATGCCGTGCACCGCGGACAGCGCGAGCCGTACACCCCACTGCCGATCGGCGGTCTGCTCCACGGTGTGCGTCGCCCTGGAGTGGTTGACGTCGACGGGCAGGATCGGTACGCCGCGGCGGCGGGCGTCGGAGACCAGGACGCGCTTGGGCCACATACCGGGGTCGTGTTCGAGGAGACCGGCCAGCAGGAACGCCGGGTAGTGGGCCTTGAGCCAGGCGCTCTGCAGAGCCGGTACAGCGAACGCGACCGCATGCGCGCGGCAGAAGCCGTAGGCGCCGAAGGCCTCGACGGTCTTCCAGACCTGATCCCGGACGGCCGCGGTGTAGCCGCGGGCGCGTGCCAGGCGGTCGAACCAGTCCTTGATCCGGGGCAGTCGGGCCTTGTCGCCGAGGGCCCGGCGGGCAACCTCGGCCATCGCCCGGTCGCACCCGGTCATCACATGCAAGGTCTCGATGATCTGCTCGTGCCAGATGGTCACGCCGTAGGTGTCGGCGAGCACGGGTTCGAGGTCCGGGTGGGCGTAGTGCGGTGTGCCGCCGTGGCGGGCCGCGATGTACCGCTCAGGCATACCGCCGGCGACCGGTCCGGGGCGGAAGAGGCTGATGTCGGCGATGACGTCCTGCGGGTCGCGGGGCTGCAGCCGGGACAACAGGTCCTGCTGGCCGGGCGATTCCAGCTGGAACAGGCCCAGGGTCTGGCTCTCCTGGATGAGCTTGAAGGCGAAGACGTCATCGAGCGGCACCTGCCGTGGATCGTCCAGGTCGATGCGGTTGCCGGTCGTGCGTTCGATCTCGGTGACGGCATGGGCCATCGCGGACTGCATCCGTACGCCCAGGACGTCCAGTTTGATGTTGCCCAGCGCCTCGATCTCCTCCTTCGCCGCCATCGCCATCGGGTAGTCGCCCTGCGGAGTCGGCTGCACCGGCAGCCGGTCCAGGAGCGTCGCGTCGCTGATGACCACGCCGCAGGGGTGCATGGCCATGCCGTGGACCAGGGAGTCGAGGCTTTCGGCCAGCTCCCACAACGGCCCGTACCGACCCGCCTCGGCCGCCAGCTGCCGCAGCTCGGGCAGCTCGGCGAGCGCACTGGTGATGTCGGAGGCCCGCAGGTGCGGGAAGCTCTTGGCGATCCGGTCGACGTCCGCCGGTGCGATGCCGAGGGCGAGGCCGGTGTCGCGCAGGGCGCGGCGGGCCCGGTAGGTCTCGGGCATCGCGGTGACCGCCACCCGTTCCTTGCCGAACCTTTCGAAGATCGCGTCGTAGCACTCCAGCCGTCGGGCGGACTCCACGTCGATGTCGATGTCGGGCAGACTCCCGCGCCGTTCGCTGAGGAAGCGTTCGAACAGCAGGCGGTGGTCGAGCGGGTTGGCCGTGGCGATGTCCAGCGCGTGGCAGACCATCGAGCCCGCGCCCGAGCCGCGGGCCGCGACCCGGATGCCCTGGGCGCGGATGTCGGCGACGACCTGTCCGACGGCGAGGAAGTACGAGGAGTAGTTCAGCTTGGAGATCACGGAGAGCTCTTCGTCCAGCCGGTCGCGCGCGGTCCGGTCCTGGTCGAGGCCGCGCCTGGCCATACCGTCCTCGCACCGCTCGCGCAGCACCCCGGCCGCGCCGCCCGTCCCGGGCTCGGCGCCGAACATCTCCGGTTCCGGGAGGTGGGCCGTGCCGAGGCCGAGGTCGGCCGCGGGGTCGACGGTGCACGCGGCCGCCGTGGCAGCGGTGTCGGCGAGCAGGCGGTGCGCCCGCCGGGCGTCCACTCCGGCGCATTCGGTGATCAGCCGCGCGATGCCCGCCATCCTTCCTTCGTCCTTGAGCCAGCGCTGCCCGGTGTCGAGGCGGCGCCGGTCGATGGGGCGCAGCAGTCGCGCGGCGTCCAGGACGTCGGCGAGGCGGTGCTGGTCGGGGTCGGCGTAGCGGACGGCGTTGGAGAGTACGGCGGTGGTGCGGGTGCGGTCGGCCAGCGCCAGGGTGCGGGCGGCCAGGCGGAGGGAACCGGGTCCGATGCTGAAACGTTTATGCGCGACAGCCTCCAGCCGGATCCCGCTCCCGAAGATCTCCTGCCAGGGCGCCAGCAGTCGTACGGCGACGTCCTCCCGGTCGGCCGCCAGTGCCCGTACCGGTTCGGAGAGCGGTCCGAGCAGCACGGTCAGGCCGGGGCCGCCGTATTCGCGCAGTGCCTCCCACGGCACGACCACCGGCGCCGCCCCCGACGCGGTACCGGCGTGGGCGGCCGAGGTGATGCGGCACAGCCGCGCCCATCCGGTCCGGTTCTGTGCGAGCAGTACGAACCGCAGGGGCGGCTCGACCACATGCGCGCCGCCGCGCGCCGGGGTGCGGCGCCGCTGCGCCGGGGGAGGGGGTGCGAGGGCCTCCACCGCCAGATCGACGCCGAAGATCGGCCGGACCCCTTCCTTCGCGCAGGCCTGGGCGAACCGCACGGCGCCGGTGACCGTGTCCCGGTCGGTGAGCGCGAGCGCTGTCATGCCGCGCTCGGCCGCCCGCCGGACGAGCTGCTCGGGGTGGGAGGCCCCGTACCGCGCGGAGTAACCGGACGCGACGTGCACGTGGGCGAAGCCCGTCATGCCGCACCTCCATCACTCCACCCCTTTTCGATAATTCGCCCGAAACGTTCCTCGTACGCTCGTTCGATTACTCTAACTCTCACCGACCCCGGTCAGCGACATGATTCGAACGTGAGATCGGTTATGGAGTGTCTGGAGTGATGGCGGACTGTCAGGTCAGTTCGCCCACG
Organism: Streptomyces sp. SD15; assembly: GCF_054462255.1. Lineage (NCBI taxonomy): Bacteria > Bacillati > Actinomycetota > Actinomycetes > Kitasatosporales > Streptomycetaceae > Streptomyces > Streptomyces sp. SD15. Next base: position 83,183 of record NZ_JBTLMO010000026.1, read on the forward strand.
GCGGGGTGAGGACCGAGCCGTCGGCGAGCTCCGCCTGGAGGCCGATGGAGGTGGTGACCCAGGAAACCGCGGTCTCCTGGGTCGGGTTCACGACGCCGAGTGTCGCGCCGGGGTTGATGATCACCGTGTCGCCCGCGGTGATCCGCTCGGCGCGGCCGTCGAGCGTGATCAGCAGCTCGCCGGAGAGGAGGTGGAAGATCTCCTCGCGGTTGACGGTGTGCACCGGAGCCTTGTGCCCCGCGGGAATCTCGCCCCGCCAGGCGCACAACTCCTTGCTGCCACTGAGGGGGGTGGCGTACGAGACGAAGCGGGCGCCGTGGATCTCGTGAACGACGGCTTCGGATGAGCGGATGACGGGCATGGGTGCCTCCAGGTAAGTGGTCAAGAAGCTTGACTATGTCCGGGTCTATGGTCAAGTTGCTTGACCAATCCGTCAAGGGTGTTTCAATTCATGCGTGCAGAACTCCGACGCCATGGCCCTGTCCGCCACCCTGCTCGCCGTCGCCGGTGAGCTGACGCAGCGCATTCACGAGGGCGTCGTCGCCCGTGGGTTCGAGGGGCTGCGGCCCGCGCACGGCTTCGCGTTCACCCGGCTCGCCCCGGACGGCGCGACGGTCACCGACCTCGCCACCCATCTCGGGGTCACCAAGCAGGCCGCGAGTCAGCTCGTCGATGAGCTGGTGCGCAAGGGGTACGTGGAGCGGCGGCCGCACCCCGATGACGCCCGCGCCCGACTGATCGTGCTGACCGAGCGTGGCTGGGCCTGCACTCGCGCGGCGGAGGCGGCGGCCGCCGACGCCGTGCGGACGTGGGGCGAACTGCTGGGGGAGGGTGAAGTGCGCGCGTTGCGTGACCAGTTGGTGCGTATCGCGCCCAACGGGCCGATCAGGCCTACCTGGTGACGGGCCATTATCACGTTTCTTTGGTGCGCATCGGCGTTGTCGGCCATCACTGAAATTTTTTACTGACGCGTAACTTCACACTTGGACTACTCGTCCGTAACTTGACGAGTGAACAGCATCCTCGTGATCCGGATCACAGGGCGTACGCCGTCGTCACTCCCTTGAGCCGCAAGGAGATCACTCGATGCTGCCTTGGAAGCGCCTGCTCAGACCCCTCCTCGCCGCACTGCTGCTGACCGGCGCGATCGCCGTCGGTCCCGCCGCCACCGCCCAGGCCGCCGCGCCGAGCAGTGGCTGGAACGACTACTCCTGCAAGCCCTCCGCCGCCCATCCCCGCCCTGTCGTCCTCGTCCACGGCACGTTCGCGAACTCGGTGGACAACTGGCTGGCCCTCGCGCCCTACCTGGTGAACCGCGGGTACTGCGTCTACTCCCTCGACTACGGGCAACTGCCCGGTGTCCCGTTCTTCAACGCCCTCGGGCCCATCGACAAGTCGGCCGAACAGCTTCAGGTCTTCGTCGACAAGGTGCTCGCCGCGACCGGCGCCGCCGAGACCGACCTCGTCGGCCACTCGCAGGGCGGCCTGATGCCCCGCTACTACCTCAAGTTCCTCGGCGGGGCCGCCAAGGTGAACGCCCTCGTCGGCATCGCGCCGGACAATCACGGCACCACCCTCAACGGCCTCACCAACCTGCTGCCGTACTTCCCCGGCGCCGAGGACCTGCTGTCCACGGCCACGCCCGCGCTCGCCGACCAGGTCGTCGGCTCCGCGTTCCTGACCAAGCTCAACGCCGGTGGAGACACCGTCCCGGGCGTCCACTACACGGTCATCGCCACCAAGTACGACGAGGTGGTCACGCCGTACCGCTCGCAGTTCCTCACCGGACCCGACGTCCACAACGTGCTCGTGCAGGACCTGTGTCCGCTCGACCTCTCCGAGCACGCGGCGATCGGGCTCTTGGACCGGATCGCCTTCCACGAGGTGGCCAACGCCCTCGACCCGGCGCACGCCACCGCGACCACCTGTGCGTCCGTGTTCGGTTGAGCACGTGGCCGGGGTCTGTCCGGCCTGAGCCGCCGGACAGACCCCGGATTCCCTCGCGCTAGCGGCCGCGGCGTCCGCTGCTCACCGCGCGGCGGCGGACCGAGGCGAACAGCGCCGCCGCACCTAGTGCCAGGGCGGCGGCACCGCCGACCGCGAGGTACGGGGTGGTGCCGTCGCCGCCGGTCTCGGCGAGGTTCTCGGAGGCACCGGCCGCTTGGGCCTGGATCGGGTTGGCCGGGGCGGAGGTTTCCGCGACCGGGGCGGCCGTGGTGGGTTCCGCGGACGTACTGGCGTCGTTGTCGCCGTGGCCGTGATGCTCGACGGTCGACTTGTCGGCGCCGGCCTCGATCTGCTCCTCGGAGGGTGCCGAGGCGGTCGGGGCGGTCGGGGTCGGGGAGGAACTGCTCGTCGTACCACTGCCGCTGTCACCACTGCCGCTGTCACCGCTGTCGCCGCTGCCGGCGCTGGTGCCGCTGTCGCTCCCGCCGTACGTGATGTCCGAGCAGGAGTAGAAGGCCTCCGGGCTGTCCGACCGCTGCCAGATCGCATACAGCAACTGCTTGCCGGAGCGCTGCGGGAGAGTGCCGGAGAACGTGTAGAAGCCGCCCGACGCGGTCGGGTCGGTGGCCGTGGCGACCGGGTTCCGGAGGTCCAGGTCGTCCCAGGCCAACGGCTGGGACGGGTCGTAACCGGACTTGGTGACGTAGACCTTGAAGGTGCCCTTGTGCGGCGCGGTCACCCGGTACTTGAAGGTGTACGAGCCACTGCTCACGCTCGTGGTCGGCCAGTCCTCGCGGGCCAGGTCCAGGCCCTTGAACTCGTCGCTGTTCGCGCTGCACAGCTTGCCGTCCGGGATCAGCGCCTGATGCTGCCCGTTCGCGTCGCCGATACGTATGCCGTTCCAGTCGTAGAGCGCCTGGGTGCCGCCCGCCGCGACGACCGCCTTGCAGGCGGCCGACCTGGGGCTCTCCGGACCCTCCGCGTAGCACTGGGAGACCCGGCTGACCGGATCGCCCATCGTGCCGTGCGCGGCGGCCGGCGCGGCGGTGAGCGCCGTCAGAGCGAGCGGGGCGACACCGGCGGCGACGAAGGCAGCCTTGCGGCGTGCAGTCATGGGGGAGCTCCTCGAAACGGTCCCGGATGCGTGGGCTGAACCCGTGGGGTGATCAGCAAACTAGCCCCAAGAAACCGCGAAATCGCCTGCTGGAGGCGGGTGAGGGAGATCCTTATGGCCGCGTTAAGGAAGCGCTGAGACTGCGATCAGGTAGGTACCGTTCCGGCCATGACGAACGCTTCGAACGAACCGGAGATCCGCCCGGCCGTCGCCACCGACGTGGCCGCCGTGAAGGCCGTGACCGACGCCGCGTATCACCACTACATCGAGCGCATCGGCGTGGTGCCCCAACCCATGGAGGCGGATCACACGGCGAACGTGGCCGCGGGGCGGGTGTTCGTCACGGGGGAGCCCGTGACGGGCCTCGTGGTGATCGAGGCCTACGAGGACCATCTCTTCCTCGACAGCATCGCCGTGCGCCCCGACGCCCATGGGAAGGGCGTGGGGCGACGGCTGCTGGCGTTCCTGGACGCACGCGCGCGTGCGCTCGGACTGGCCGAGATCCGGCTCTATACAAACGCGATGATGTGGGAGAACCAGGAGCTCTATCCGAAGTACGGGTACGAGGTCGTGGAGCGCCGCGTGGACGGCCCGTACGACCGCATCCACTACCGCAAACGGCTCGGCTGACGGCTGCCCGGGTGATGGTCGCCCGGGCGGCTCACCCGTCCGGCCACCACGTGCGGTGGATGTCCTTTCGGACCTCCGGGCGCTCGGCAGGGCGCTCGTCGGCCTCGTCCCGCACTCGGCGGGAGTCCGACTTCCTCAGGGGCTTCTGCACGGTCACACGGCGCATGGCTGCCTCCTTAGCGTCTACCTGATTCCGTCGTTGTACGGAGGCAGACCCTTTCGGCGAGAGTTCCTCATCGGTCGCGATCTGTCTGTGGCGGCTGTCACGATTCGACTGTCAGTGGTGGGTGTCACCCTGGTGCACATGGCGGGTTACAGCGACATGAATCCAGGTCGGAGCAGGGTCAATCTTCGTCAGAACGATGTCAATGCGCGTGTGGACGTCGACTGGGACGCCGAGGCGGCCACCTTCGACGACGAGCCGGACCACGGGCTGCGTGACACCGCCGTGCGGGAGGCCTGGGCGGCGCGGCTGCGCGCGTGGCTGCCCGAGTCCCCGTCCGACGTGCTCGATCTCGGCTGCGGCACCGGCAGCCTGTCGCTCCTCGCGTCCGAGCGGGGACACCGCGTCACCGGGATCGATTTCTCGCCGCGCATGGTCGACCTCGCCCGCGCCAAGCTCGCCGGGCGTGACGCGGTGTTCCTCGTGGGTGACGCGACGGCGCCGCCCGTCGGCGAGCAGCGGTTCGACGTCCTGCTCGTCCGGCACGTCCTGTGGGCCCTGCCCGACCCCGAGCGCGTCCTGCGGCACTGGCGTGGGCTGCTGCGCCCCGGAGGGCGGCTCGTCCTGGTCGAGGGGGTGTGGGGGACGGTGAGCCCCCTCGGCATACCTGTCGACCGGCTGACCACCCTCCTCCGGCCCTTCGTGTCGGACCTGCGCGTGGAGCGGCTGTCGGACGACGCCCGGCTGTGGGGGCGGGAGGTGGCGGACGAGCGGTACGCGGTGCTGGCCGAGGTCTGACCGAGGTCTGACCGACAGGACAGGGCCTGACGAGGCACTACTCGGCGAGCAGTGCCTCGAAGCCGCCCTCGCGGGCCAGGCGTTCGAGGGTGTCGAGGGCGTCTTGCGCTGCGGTCGCGGCCTGAGGGTCGGTGGTGGCGAGACCGCTCGCCGCGAACTCGTCCTCGTCCAGGCGGAGTACGGCCGTGCCGTCCGCGGAGCGCCACAGGTCCAGGTCGAGATCCTCGACGACCAGCTCACCGCCCGAGACGGTGGCCGGGCGGGTGATGTCGCAGTACCAGCCCTTCCGTACGCCCCGCGCGTCACGGACCTCCTTCACCGCGTACCAGCGGTCCCGCCAGTAGTACTCGGTGAAGACGTCGCCCGGTTCGAACCGTACGAAGCCGAAGTCGCGGACGCCGTCGCCCGCCCAGGGGGCGCGCACGGTGACGCGGGTGCCGTCGTCGGCGAGCAGCTCGGCGGGGTAGCGGATCTTCGTACGGCCGGACTTGACGAGGACGACCTCCACCAGGCCCGGAGCGTCAGCCGAGTTCGCGGACATATTGCACCTCCGTCGCGCAGACCTCGTAGCCGAACCACTTGTTGATCGCCAGCATCGGTTCGTTGCCGGAGTCGTTGCCCGTGAACGCCTCTGTGAGGCCGGCGGCGCGGGCGCGGTGCAAGGAGTCGTTCTTGGCTAGCTTGGCGAGCCCGCGGCCGCGGTGGGCGCGGGCGGTGCCGGTCATGACGGTGCCGTAGCGGGTGCCACCATCGGTGCGGGCCGCGCTGAACGCGGCGGGGCGGCCGTCGACCACCGCGACCGAGGTCAGCTCGTGGCTGAGGAGCGGGTGGTTCCAGGTCTCCCGCAGCCAGGCCTCGTAGTCCGTGAACTCGCGCTCGACGTCGCTCGGTTCGTCCAGCAGGGTCTCCGCGTCCAGCTCGAACAGCGGGCGCGGGTCGTCCGCGAAGTCCGCGGCCGTGCGCAGCTCGACGCCCGCGGGGGGCTCTTGGCGCGGCGGCAGGACGCCGTTCGCCAGGTCGAGGCGGAGGAAGTGCGCGGAGCGGCTCGGACGGTAGCCGTGCCGCTGGGCGAAGGAACGGTTCGCGGGCTGGTCCAGCACCCAGGCGTGGAGCCTCGTCGCGCCGAGCGCGCCCAGCCGCTCCTCGGCGGTGCGCACCAGCAGGGAGCCCGCGCCGCGGCCCGTCCGCTCCGGGTGCACATAGATGTTGACGAGCGCATGCCCGGGTTCCGGGCTGTCGTACACCATGCTCACGTTCGCCGTGCCGATGGGCTCGCCGTCCTCCAGAGCCAGCAGGGGCTGGTAGTGGGCGTCGGGGTGGGCGTACTCCATGTCGTAGGCGATGGACTCGGGGGTGTGGAGCATGAAAGGGAGAGCCAGGTGACGGATGCGGGCGAAGGACTCGGCGTCCGCCGGGTCCCCGCGACGCAGTTCGCGAACGATCACAGTCATGGTGTCGCACGCTACGCGTGGGGTGTGTCCCGATGCCTCTCATTTTCCGGCGGGTGCGGGACAATCGCTCCGTGACGCTGAAGATCCACATCGATGAGGGGGCCGCGCCCTACGAGCAGGTGCGCGCCCAGATCTCCGAGCAGGTCCGTTCCGGAGTGCTGCCGGTCGGCTACAAGCTGCCCACGGTACGGGGGCTGGCTGAGGAACTCGGTCTCGCCGCGAACACGGTTGCCAAGGCGTACCGGGCCCTGGAGTCGGACGGGGTGATCGAGACGCGGGGCCGCAACGGAACGTTCGTGGCCGCCGCCGGCTCGGCGGCCGAACGCGAGGCCGCGACCGCCGCCCAGGTCTACGCGGAGCGCGTACACCGCCTCGGCCTGACGGAGTCCGCCGCGCTCGACGCCGTACGGGATGCCCTGCGGGCGGCTTACGGGGGGTAGGAGGGTTCACGTCGCGGGCACGTGGGCCGGTGTGCGGGTCACCGTCAGGCCCGTTGTCGTTGCCGCTCGGGCGAAAGTCACCGCGTCCTGGACCGCTGCCGCGTGCGGGTCGTTGTTGAAGTACGCGTAGATCTCGTGGTCGTCGGGCCAGGTGTCGGCGATGCGGTGGGCCCAGGTGGTCAGGGCCCGGCGGCCGTAGTGCGGCCACGGGGCGGCGCGGCCCACGTGGAAGCGGACGTAGCCCCAGTCGGCGGTCCGCCACAGCGGGGTCACCGGGCGGGACAGCACATCGGCCCAGCACAGGGCGGCGCCCCGTGCCTCCAGTACCTTGCGCACCTGCGGTGTCCACCAGGAGTCGTGGCGTGGCTCGACCGCGACGCGGACGTCGGCGGGGAAGCAGGCGAGACAGCCGTCGAGGAGAGCGGGGTCGGCGCGCAGTGTGGGCGGGAGCTGGAGCAGTATCGGTCCGAGCCGGTCGCCGAGCCCGGCGGCGTGGCTCAGGAGCCGGTGCACCGGCTCCTCGGGGTCGCGTAGCCGTTTGATGTGCGTCAGGTAGCGGCTGGCCTTGACGGCGACGACGAAGTCCGGCGTGGTGCGCTCCCGCCAGTCCTCGAAGGTCTCCCGCGTCGGCAGCCGGTAGAAGGCGTTGTTGATCTCGACCGTGGCGAACCGCGCCGCGTACTCCTCCAGCCACAGCCGCATGGGCACCCCGGCCGGATACAAGACGTCGCGCCAGTCCTTGTACTGCCACCCCGACGTGCCGACGAACAGGGTCATACCTCCATCAAAGCACCGGAGCGCGGGTGCCGGGGAACTACAGGTACAGCCCCGCGTCCGCACCCTCCCGCTGATCGGGTACCGACGTCGGAGTGGTTCCCCGGCGGAGTGCGTACAGCTCCGCCAAGGTCGCGCCGTCGCGGGGGACGCCCTCCTCCGTGCCCAGCCAGCTCACCGCCTCGCCGCGGGTCAGGGGCCCGACCTCGATGCGGGCGAGGCAGCGGCCGGGGCGGACCACCGCGGGGTGGAGGCGCTCCAGGTCCTCGTTCGTGGTGACGCCCACGAGGACGTTGCGGCCCTGGCCCAGCAGCCCGTCCGTGAGATTGAGCAGACGCGAGAGTGCCTGCCCCGCGGTGTGCTTGGCCTCGCCGCGGATGAGTTCGTCGCAGTCCTCCAGCAGGAGCAGCCGCCAGCGGCCCTTCCCCGTGCCGTCCTCCTCGCCGATCGCGATGTCCATCAGATAGCCGACGTCGGAGAAGAGCCGCTCCGGGTCGAGGACACAGTCCACCTGGCACCAGTCGCGCCAGGAGCGGGCCAGGGTCCGCAGCGCGGACGTCTTGCCCGTGCCGGGCGGGCCGTGCAGCAGGAGGAGCCGGCCCGCGATGTCCTCCGGGGTCGTCTTCATCAGGTGGTCCATGGCGTCCGCCACCGGCGCGGTGTAGTTCGCCCGCACCTCTTCCCACGTGCCCGCCGAGATCTGGCGGGTGGTGCGGTGCGGGCCCCGGCGCGGGGACACGTACCAGAACCCCATCGTCACGTTCTCCGGCTGGGGTTCGGGCTCGTCGGCCGCGCCGTCCGTGGCCTGGTCGACGATCTTCGCGGCCAGCTCGGCGGTGGTCGCGGTGACCGTGACGTCGGCTCCCCGGTTCCAGCGGGACACCAGCAGCGTCCAGCCGTCGCCCTCGGCGAGCGTCGCGCTGCGGTCGTCGTCGCGGGCCGAGCGCAGCACGCGGGCGCCCGGCGGGAGCAGGGTGGCCCCGGACCGCACGCGGTCGATGTTCGCCGCGTGCGAGTGTGGCTGCTCGCCCGTCGCGAAGCGGCCGAGGAACAGCGCGTCGACGACGTCCGACGGCGAGTCGCTGTCGTCGACGTTGAGCCGGATCGGCAGAGCGTCGTGTGGGTTCGCAGACATGTCGCCATGATCGGTCACGCGGGCGCGGCGTGCACCCGGTTTCCGGGGTGTGCCTGGCGTGTTGGCCGACGGCCGGTCCCATTACCGGCCTGTACGTCGACAAAGTCTGTTCCACGGCCGATCCCCGCCGTTACTGTTGCCCTTGATGGGACGTCATGGGTGGAATTCGGGGGCACGGCGGTGGCGGCTCACCGCGCTGCTCGGCGTGGGCGCGGCCGCTCTGGCCCTCTTGGTGACCCTGCTCAACACCCTGCCCTCGGACGGCGGGAGCACCGCGGGCACGACCCGCGACGGGGACAAGGTGCACGGCACGCCGATCACCCCGCCCGAAACGCCGCAACCGGAGGTGGGCTGGGGTTTCACCCACACCCAGTTCAGCGCCGATACCGGCAACGACACCGCCACCGAGCGCGTCCAGGGGCTGCTGGAGCAGCAGTCGTTGCCGCAGATCCAGCACATCATGGGCTGGGGCGCCGGCAATCCCGAGCCGTCCAAGGGGCGTTATGACTTCTCCGAGATGGACAGCCGCGTCGACTTCGTCCGCAGGTCCGGCGGCACCCCGGTCGTCACCCTGTGCTGCTCCCCGGACTGGATGAAGGGCGGCAAGTCCGGCGCGGACAACACGAACTGGAGCCAGGCCGCGCTGGAGACCGCCCCGGACCCCGCCCATTTCAAGGACTTCGCCGCGCTCGCCGCGACCGTCGCCAAGCGCTATCCGGACGTCCGCCACTTCGTTGTCTGGAACGAGTTCAAGGGCTTCTGGAACGACGCTGAGGGCCGCTGGGACTACGAGGGTTACACCAAGCTCTACAACCTGGTGTACAAGGCGCTGAAGAAGGTCAATGAGGACATCATGGTCGGCGGGCCGTACCTCGTCATGGACAGCGTCGACCCGCGCCAGCAGCACGACGCGTCCACGACGGTGAAGGGCACCTGGGGCGCCATGGACCAGCGGGTTCTCGACGCCTTCGACTACTGGAACACACACAAGGCGGGTGCCGACTTCGTCGTGGTCGACGGCTCCAGCTACACCAAGGACGACGACCTGCTGCCCGACGAGTTCGCGGCCACCGACAAGTTCACGGCCGTCGGCGAGTGGGTGCGCGCGCGGACCCACGACCTGCCGCTGTGGTGGGCCGAGTACTACGTCGAGCCGGCCGACGGCAACGACGAGCGCAAGGGCTGGTCCGAGACCCACCGCGGCGCCGTCCAGGCCGCCGGACTGATCGCGATGGCCCGCGGCGGCGCCACCTCCGGCTTCTACTGGAACCCGGAGAAGGAGAAGGGCTCCGACTGCCCTGGCTGCCTGTGGACGCCGACCGACGGCGCCGGCGGGGGCACGGCCCTGCCCATGCTCGATCTCCTCTCCCGCTTCAGCGCGGAGTTCCCGCCCGGCACCACCTACAAGACGGTGTCCGTCGCCCCGGACGACGCGCCCGACGTCCGAGTCCTCGCCACCGACAGGACCGTCCTGGTCGTGAACACCCTGGACCGCTCCCTCAGCGCCGAGGTGGACGGCAAGAGGTTCGACATGAAGGCGTACGACGTGAAGTGGCTCACCCGATGAGACGGTGAGCCACTTCAGCAACCGCGTGGACGTGCGGAGGTACTACTTCATCGTCAAGAACCGCTGCACCAGCGAAGCCAGCAACACCGCCAGCAGCGGCAGCGCGAACCAGAAGCTGCTCTGCAGCCACCGCAGCTGCCGTACGCCGGGCCGCACCGCGACCCGTACGACCTCTCGCGCGGTCAGCAGCACGATGAGCGCCACGGCCGCCAGAGCGCCGACCACCGACCACGGCGTCCAGGTGATCTGGGGTCCGATCGGTCCCGGATCGGCCTTCGGGACCCTGCCCTCGGGCTGGGTGCGCAGCGTGTACATCGTCACGTCGTCGTTGACGAGGACCTTCTTCAGGTCCTGCCGGTGGTCGAGGTTGCGGATGAGCCGCGACTCCCAGCTGGCCGAATAGCCCACGTCCAGCTGAAGATAGATCACCTGGCTGCGGTTGATCATCAGGTACGAGTTCGGCCCGGCGTCCTTGAGGGACTTGACCAGCCCCGACACCAGGACCGGATCGGTCGGCGCCAGGGTCGGCAGGTACTCCACCTTCTCCATGTCCCGGGTGCCCCACGGCATCGCGGGCGTCACGTTGTTGACCGTGTCGTTGCTGAGCCACAGCAGCCGTACGGTCGGATCGTCGTGCGCGTACACGTAGTTCATGGCCGCGACCTCGCCCGGCCGGATCCGCTCGAAGGACTCGTTGCCCCAACGGGCCACCAGGAAGCCGCCCATGAGGAGCAGTCCCACCATGAGGGCGGCGAGCGGGGCCAGGCTCAGCCGGTCCTTGTCCCGTTCCTTCGCGGTGACGCCCGTGCGCGGGAAGAAGGCGAGCCCGGCGAGCAGCGCCGCGCCCGGCAGGGCGAACATGAAGACGCGCAGGGCCATCTCGCCGCCGTACGACTGCATACCGAAGCCGAGGAACGGCACGAAGGTGAGGACGAGCAGCGAGCGCTCGCGGTACTTGTGGTCGCGCCGGCGCCACCAGCCGTAGCAGGCGAACGCCATCACTCCACCGGCCAGCAGCACGCGCGCGTAGAGGACGAGTTTGTGGGTCGAACTGCCGCCCTCGATACGGCCGGAGACGGAGGTCGACACATTGCTGCCCACGCCGCCGACCCCGCCGAAGAGTTCGTTGAAGTGTCCCGACCAGTACGGCTCGGCCATGAAGCCGATCCACACGCAGGCCAGGACGGCGAACAGGATGGGCAGGCCGCGCAGTTCGGAGCGGCCGACAAGGACGAGGAGCGTGAGGACGCCCAGCATCATGAACGGGGTGAGCTGGTGCGCCGGGACGGTCGCCGCGAACAGTCCGATCAGGACCATGAGGAGCACGGCCCGCTGCCGTCGGTCGGTCGGCTCGACCTCCGCCTCGCCGGGGCGCACCTTCGCCCACAGCACGCGCGGGGCCCGGAACCAGACCAGCAGGATCGCCACGAAGGCGAGATAGAGGAGATACGTGAAGCCCTGCGGCGAGAAGTAGTCCTGGCCGACCCAGCCGCTCAGGACGAAGATCCAGATGCCGGTCCACTTGGCGCGCCAGCTCGCCCTCATCGAACGTACGAGCAGGAACATCGGGGCCAGGTAGAGGAGTTGCATGGTCAGCGGCCACCAGCGGATCACCTCGGTGAGGTCGGTGACACCGCAGGCCTTCGCGACGAACGCGGCCGCCGCGAAGAAGCCCGGCCAGCTCCAGCGGGCGTCCAGGTCGGGTACGGCGGATCCGGTGCGGTCGATGTAGTCCAGGAACCCGAGGTGCTGCCAGGCCGTCGCGAACCGTGGCTCGGTCTCGATCACCGCGGGGAGCGCGTGCAGCGAGACCACGGTGGCGAGCAGGGTGATGAGCAGGAGTCCCTTGTGCTCGCGGTTCATCCAGAGCAGCGAGGCGAAGACCGTGATCAGCAGGGCGGCGCCGACGAGGGTGGGCAGCGGGAGGACCGAGATGAGGCCGAGGCCGCCCATGCGGGCGAGGGAGGCGTCGTTGAGGTCGAGAGCCGGGACCCAGTAGAGGAGGAGGGCGGAGATCAGTAGGCAGGCGAGGATGACGCCGGGTTTGGACGGTTTGTTTGTCGGGCGCGGGTCGGGTGTGGATGGTCGCGCCGACGTGGCGGAGCCGCTCGATGTCACGCCCCGCGCCTCTGAGGGGGCGCTGCCCTGATCGCCCGTCTCAAAGGGGGCGTCTATCTCCGGGGGCTCGGACGGGCCCAGGGAGGCTTCCGATCCTGGCTCCCGTGCCTCTACCGGGAGGCCCACGGGCGGGCGTAGTGCCCAGGTCGGGCGGTGGTCCGGGCGTGCCTTGGGTGTGCCGGCCGGCGGGGTGCCCGGTCCCGGGCGTACGTCCGGCCTGCGTTCCTGGTGGTCGAAGTCGACGTGGACGCCCAGGGCGAGGGTGTCGGAGTCCAGGGCCCAGGCGGGGCCGCGCTTCGGCTCGCGCGGCTTGGACGCGGGCACGTCGCGCGCCCCGAGGTCGGCGAGGTCCCCGTCCGGCGCCGCGCCCTGCGGCAGTTCGGCGGGCGGCGCGGTCCGCAGGATCTTGTACAGCTTGGGCGCGGCGATGGCCACGATCACCGCGAGGCTGGAGATCTCGGCGACGCCCGCCCCGGTCAGGCCCATGCGGGGCAGCAGGATCACCGTCAGGCCGAGCACGAGGGCGCACAACAGGCCTTGCAGATAGGCAAGTCCGGAGGTGCGGCTCTGGGCGCGCAGCACCGCGAAGTACGTCTCCATGACGACCCGCAGCAGCGCGCCGACCGCGAACCAGCGCAGCAGCGGTGTGGCCGCGTCCGCGTATCCGTCGCCGAAGACCCGCAGGATGAACGGCGCGCCGAGGAACAGCAGCGCGGACACCGGCAGCATGATCCGGGCCATCCGCTTCAGCGCGGCCCGGGTGTTCGAGGCGAGCCGCGCCGGGTCGTGCGAGCCCTCGACGGTCAGTGAGGCGCCCATGTTGATGGCGAGCAGATTGACCGTGCCGCCTATCGTCGTGGTGATGTAGAAGTACGCGTTGTCGGTGGAGCTGACCTGCGAGGCGACGATCACCGGGACCAGGTAGACCACGGCGAGCGAGAAGAGGGAGCCGGTGTAGTCGCCCGCGAGGAAGCGGCCGATCTCCTTGAGCGAGGGCGGCTTGGCGTGCTCCTCGGTCGCCTTCACATGCCGGGGGGCCAGTCGCCGGAAGACCAGCAGCCCGAGCGGCACCACCGACACGGCGATCGCGGCGACCCAGGAGACGAAGACGCCCGTCGTGGGGATCGCGGCGGCGAGCACGATGAGCAGCACCAGCTTCACCGCGGAGAACACGGTGTTGCCCACCGGCACCCACAGCGCGCTGCGCAGCCCGGTCAGCACACCGTCCTGCAGCGTCAGCAGCGACCAGGCGACGACCGCGAGAACGAAGCCGAGGCCGGTCAGCGGGCTGCTCAGGAAGCGGTACGAGGGTCCCCACATGCTCAGGGTGAGCAGGAAGACGCCGGCGGCCAGCGCCACGATCACCGAACTGCCCGCGTACGTACGGAAGATGAGGCGTCCCGTGGCGCGCCCGGCGACGGGGATGAAGCGGGCCAGGGCGCCCGTCAGCGTCACCGCGGTCAGACCGGCCAGCAGCTTCATCGCGGCGATGGCGGCGGAGCCCTGGCCGACCGCCGATTCGGTGTAGTAGCGGGCGGCGACCAGCCAGTAGCCGAGCCCGAGCACCGCGGAGATGCCGGTGTTGAGCATCAGGGCGTAGGCGTTGCGGAACAGTTGGTTGCCTCCGCTGCCGTTCTTGCGGCCCCTGCCGGGCAGGCGGAGGCGGCGCCCGGACCGCTGCTCGGGCGCGTCGGTCGTGGGCGATGAAGCCTGGGCTGTGGTCGTCGTGTCAGACACGGGAACGGATGGCCTTCCGGCGGACCTGTCGTGCTCTTCGGACCATGGCGTATCCCTTGGTGAGGGCGCGGTCCCGGGCGAAGTTGCGGGCGATCGCGCGGCCCTCGACCAGCCGCTCGAACTCCTCGATACCGGTGCTGCGGCGCACGGTGACGCGTTGCAGGGCGTACGGGCCCTGACGGCGGCGGGCCAGGGCGTTGCCGACGGCGAGCGACTGGGCGAAGCCCGCCTCGCGCACCGTGCGGCGCACCCGGCGGCTGGAGTAGCCGTACGGATACGCGAACGAGGCGGGGTGGACTCCCAGTTCGTCGGCGATGATCTCCCGGCAGCGCTGCACCTCGAACCGGAGCGCGTCGTCGTCGAGCTGGTCCAGCTGCGGGTGGGTATGGCTGTGACCGCCGATCTCCACCTGCTCCTCGGCGAGTTGGCGCACCTGGTCCCAGTCCAGCATGGTGTCGAGGCTGCCCCCGGTGTCGTACGCGCCGCGCAGCCAGCCCGTCGAGACGAACAGCGTGGACGCGAAGCCGTGCTTGGCGAGCACGGGCAGCCCGTGCCGGTGCACGCCCTCGTAGCCGTCGTCGAAAGTGATGAGCACGGGACGCTCGGGCAGCGGGCCACCGGAGCGCCAACCCGCTCCCAGATCGGCTGTGTTGACCGGAGTGAATCCCAGGTCCCCGAGCAACTCCAACTGTTCGGCGAACGCCTCGGGCGCGACGGACAGCTCACGCGTCGCGTCGTTGGGCGCGGTGGCGATCGAGTGATACATGAGGATGGGAACGGCAGCGGTGCTCATACGACCACACCTCCCCAGCGCGGCGCGGTCGGCTCGGGTCTTGTTCTCATGCTGCCGCCCCCTCGCGTTCGGGACCGTCGTCGATCTCCGTGTTCTTCGTGTTCCCCGTGTCCTCTGCGTTCTCCGCGATCTCCACCACGGAGAACGCGGCGCCGCCCCTGCGGGTCCGGACGGTGCCGAGTACGTACCCGCCCGCTGCCGCCAGCACGCCGGCGACGATGGCGCCGGCGCGACCCGCACCGCCCGGGCGGGCCAGCAGGGCGTCGCGCAGGCCGCGCGCCACTCCGGCGGGCAACACACGGGTGGTGTACCGGCGTTCGGACTCGAGACCCTTGTCGGAGCCCACGCTTCGGGCCACCAGGGCCTTGGACAGGCCCTCGGCGTAGGTGCGCGTGCGGAAGTACGCGAAGTGCTCGCGCGGCTCCGGTACCCGGTGGTGGATGACGGCGCGGTCGTCGATCAGCAGGATCGCGTCCGGCCGGGCACGGGTGAGGCGGATGCACAGCTCCGTCTCCTCGCAGCCCAGCGGACGCTTGTCGCCGTCGCGTCCGATGCCGGTCGCGAAGCCGCCCGCCGCGGCGAACGCCGTACGGCGGAACGAGGCGTTGCCGCCGAGGACGTTGCGGACCTGGACGCGGCCCGGCGGCAGCCCCTTGTACGTGCAGCCCACCACCCAGTCGAACTCCTCGGGGAACCAGGCCGGGCGGCGGCCCGACGCCCAGATCGGCATCGTACGGCCGCCGACGGCCATGACACGCGGGTCCGCGTACCCCGCGGCGAAGTGCCGCAGCCAGTCCCGCTCGGCCACGGCGTCGTCGTCGAGGAACGCGATGATCTCGCCGCGTGCGGTGGCGATCCCGGTGTTGCGGCCCGCGGACAGACCGCGGGGGCCCGCGTTGGCGAGCACCCGCACATCCTCGGCTTCTTTGTACTCCCTGCTCAGTCGCTCGAGCAGCGTGGCGTTGTGGTCCACGACGAGGAGCGTCTCCAGGGCGGGCAGCGACTGCGCCCGCACCGAGGAGACCGCCGAGAGGATGTCCTCCCAGCGGTCCTCGGTGTAGACGCAGACCACCACGGAGATGTCCGGCTCGCTCAAGACACCTCTCCTCGCCCCGAGTCGAGCTGAGCGGCGTGCGGCGTGCGGCGCAGCGCGCGCCGGTTGGAGCGCTCCTTGAGGATCACCTTGAGCACCCGCAACCCGTCCCGCACGGCGCGCAGATTGCTCGTGCCGTGGATCCGCAGATACTCGTGGCTCGGGATCTCCTGGACCTTGAGCCCCGCCTTGACCACCCGGATGTTCATCACGGTCTCGACCTCGAAGCCGGTGCAGTCGAGGTCGATCTGGTCCAGGCAGTGCCGCCAGAACGCGTTGTAGCCGTAGCAGAGGTCGGTGTAGCGGGCGCCGAACTTGGCGTTGACGGCAGCGCACAGCACTCTGTTGCCGAGCTTGCGGATGGGCGTCATGTCGGAGGTGCCGCCGCCGTTGGCGAACCGCGACCCCTTGGCGAAGTCGGCCCCGGACACCAGCGCGGACACGTACGACACGATCTCGTTGCCGTCCGCCGAGCCGTCCGCGTCGACCATCACGATGATGTCGCCGGTGCACGCCTCGAACCCGGTGATCAGGGCGTCGCCCTTGCCCTTGCCGCGCTGCTCGACGACCTTGACCTCGGGCCACAGCTCCCGGGCCACCTCGACGGTGTTGTCCGTGGAATTGCCGTCGACAAGAACGACTTCGTGTATCCAGTCGGGAAGAGTCTTGAAGACGTACGGGAGATTCTCCGCCTCGTTCATGGCGGGAATCACGACACTCACCGGCGGCGCGATGGCCAGGTGAGAGGAGATCGGCCGATACCTGCCGATCGTTTGCGGATCTTCGCCCGAAATCGCTGGGCGCAGGACTGAGCTCATGAGTCTGGTCCCTCTCGTCCGGTGGACCGCCCGCCCCTGGGCGGTCCGGCTCTTTGTCCGGTTCGAAAGGGGGGTTCTCACTTACGGCATGACGAAATCGATCTCCGTGCATGCCGGGTGAGTTGGCAAAGCTGGCCGGCTCCGGAAATGGGAGCCGGTCTCGCGGCACGACTCGGCACAGGTCTGGTCACCGAGTACGGCACCCCCCTACCGCGCCCCGCGCCGGAACCATCGCGGTCCTTGAGCCCTCCCCTAGAGCCGCTCGATGATGGACCGATGCGGGTGAGATGTACGACGGTATTGATGATTGCGCGTGTATGGCAAGACCTGGAACGAGGCCTCACGTTTTTGTTGGTTTGGCCGTTACCTGACGACTCGAACGGATCTTTCCCATCCGTTTGAGAATTTTGTCGGCGGGCTCGAAGAACTCGGGCCTCGACACCACCATGTTGCGCAGCGCCCGGACCGGGGCGCGCCGCGCCCGGTGTCCGATCGCGACCGGGTGACGGCGCGTCACCCACCCCTCGGAGACGGTGAGTTCCCGTGTCTTCAGGGAGTCCTTGTATTCCTTGTGGCCTCGCCCAAGATCCAAATAGGCAATTCCGTCGGCGGCGGCCGCCTCGGCCATCCGCAAATGCAGGACAAGGCCCGGCGAGTACTTCGCGAACGCCGGATCGTACGCCGGGAACCAGCACGCCAGCACCCGCTCGGTGCGCAGCCCGAAGTGCGCGGCGACCGGTTTCCCGTCGGCGTACAGCACCGACAGGATCCCCGAGAACGACTCGGAGCGGGTGTGGTAGAGCTGTTGGACCAGGTGGTTGATCCAGGCCTGCGCGAAGCGGTCGCTGCGTCCGGTCCTGCGGTACTGAGCGGACTTCCAGTCCATCAGCGTGCGCAGGGCCGCCGGGTCGCGCTCGTCGTGGACGTAGCGCATCCCGCCGGCGTCCCGGCCGAGCTTGCGCTCCTTGGCGAGGGTGGACCGGGTGAACTTCGGGGACTGGGCGCGTAGTTGGCCCAGATACGCTTCGTAGCCCTGGTCGACGTCCATGACCGGGGACGGGAAGGTGCCGGAGGCTCCCGCCTCGAACGGCGCCTGGCCTTCCACCAGGTGGTCGAACTCCCACAGGGCGAGCCCGCAGGCCCGCAGCAGGTCCTGGGCGTCCCAGGTGAAGCCGGGGCGGTGCACCAGACCCTGGCAGTCGGAGACGCCGAGGCCGACGGCCCGGCCGACGCCGGTGGTGGATTTCTGGAACGGGAAGAAGGCTGCGGCTTCGCCGTTCTCACGGACGACCGCGATCCGTACGCCGCGTCTGCAGCGGCCCACCGCGAGCGCGAACTCGGGGGACAGGAACGGGTTCGCCAGCTCGGGCGAGCCGTTGAGGTGGGCCTTCGACTGCAAGGCTGTCCAGGCCGCCCGGTCGGCGGCGCTCAGCTCGCCGGGGCGGTACACGCTGATGTCCACGTCAGGAGGTCTGCCTTCTCGCCGTGCGGCCGCGCAGCCGCCGTACCAGTACCAGCAGGAGCAGGAGGGAGCTGATCGCGGTCACGGCCGCGATTCCGCCGCGGATCGACCACCGGTGCATCGCCAGCATGCCCTGGGCGACGAGGAGGTCGACGGCGATCGCTCCCGCGACGGACACCACCGTGCGGGCGAAGGGTTCCAGCCCGCGCAGCGCGGCCCCGATGGCGGCCGAGGGTGCGGCGAGCAGGAAGAACAGGGTGAACGGGCCACGCAGGGACGAGTCCACGTCGGCGAGTGCGAGCACCGCGCCGACCAGGGCGACGGCCACCGCCACGCCCGCGAGCAGCGGGACCAGGTTCTTCCCCGGATCCCTCGGCCGACCCCACCCCGGATCCTGTCCCGACGGCTCCTCGCCGTCTGAGGAACGTGACTTGATACGTATGGTCTGCATTGGCGACTTTGCCCCCCGAAGCGCCGGATGCCGGGCTTCAATGTCGCGCAGCGGGCTGGGGGGCGTCAAGATGCGGTAGGCCCTCACGCGTGCTTCCCGGCCGACTTCACCCATGAATTCCCCGGAGGCGCCGACTGCCTCCGGGGAACCGTCGTTCATGTCAGGCGAGTTGACGTGTTACTGGACGATCCGCAGGAGGCGGTTCGGCGAGCTCGTCCCCGGGCTGGTGACCCTGCCGGTGGTGGCGCCGTTCACCAGGGCCGTGGCGACCTGCGCCGGGGTGGCCGTGGTGTGGCCGGCCAGGTAGACGGCGGCCGCGCCCGCGACGTGCGGGGTGGCCATCGACGTACCGGAGATGGTGCTCGTCGCGGTGTCGCTGGTGTTCCAGCCCGCCGTGATCGAGGAGCCGGGGGCGAAGAGGTCCAGGGAGGCGCCGTAGTTGGAGTAGCTGGCCCTGGCGTCCGTGCTGGTGGTGGCACCGACCGTGATCGCCGCGGCGACCCGGGCGGGGGAGTACGAGGAGGCGTTGGCGTTGCTGTTGCCCGCCGCGACCGCGTAGGTCACGCCGCTCGCGATGGAGTTCGACACGGCCGTGTCGAGCGTGGTGGAGGCGCCGCCGCCGAGCGACATGTTGGCGACGGAGGGGCCGCTGTGGTTGCTGGTCACCCAGTTGATGCCCGCGATGACGCCCGCGGTGGTGCCGGAACCGGCGTTGTCCAGCACCCGGACCGCCACGATCTTCGCTGCCTTGGCGACACCGTAGGTCGAGCCCGCGATGGTGGTGGCGACATGGGTGCCGTGGCCGTTGCCGTCCTGGGCGACGTTGTCGCCGTCCACGGCGTCGTAGCCGTTGGTGGCCCGGCCGCTGATCTGGGTGTGCGTGATGCGGACGCCGGTGTCGATGACGTACGCCGTCACTCCGCTGCCCGCGGTGTCCGGGTAGGTGTACGTGCCGGACAGCGGAAGCGCCGCCTGGTCGATGCGGTCCAGGCCCCACGGGGCGTTGGACTGCGTGGCGTTGAGCTGCACCGTCTGGTTCTGCTCGACCGTGGCCACCGACGGGTCGGCGGCCAGTCTCCTGGCCTCGGCCGCGGAGAGGGTTGCCGTGTAGCCGTTCAGCGCGGCGCCGAACGTCTGCTTCACCGTGCCGCCGTACTCGCTGATCAGGCTCTTGCCCACGCTCGACGCGGCCTTGAAGCCCGCGTTCTTCTTGAGCGTGATGATGTAGCTGTCCTTGATCGCGGTGGGGGAACCTGCGGCGAGCACCGTGCCCTCGGCCGGGGCGGCCTGGGCGGGAAGTGCGGTGAATCCGCCGACGAGCGCGGCGGTCGCCACGCCGGTTATGGCGGCGATCAGGATCTTCTTGCTACGCAGCTGTGCCATGCGAGGGAGTCCTCCTCTGGGCAGCGGCGCGCCAGTTGGTGCGGCGCACGACTGTGGGGGGTGGGCGCGTCATCGCGCACACGGCCCTGGAACGTCGTGTTCCGTCCAGGGCTGAGTAAAGAGTGGGTCATCTACGCGTGCCGATCAAGAGAGTTGACGGCCTGTCATGCGCCTGTCATGGAACCGCAATGAAATATGCCGTGAACGTACTGGGGTGACATCTTGAAAGTCCCAACAGTCTTGGCATGAACACTTCCTGTCAACACGCGTAGCTGGTACCAAAGTTGTGGCAGAGATCCTGCTAAAGGGAGGTTCCATGAGACGTTCCCGAATTACGGCATACGTGACCTCGCTCCTCCTCGCCGTCGGCGTCGCCCTCACCGGGGCGGCGACGGCGCAGGCGTCCCAAACCGCCGCGGCTACCGGTTATGTGGCCCTCGGTGACTCCTACTCCTCGGGTGTCGGCACCGGCAGCTACATCAGCTCCAGTGGCGACTGCAAGCGCAGCACGAAGGCGTATCCCTACCTCTGGGCCGCCGCCAACTCGCCCTCGTCGTTCAGCTTCACGGCCTGCTCGGGCGCTCGTACGGGTGATGTCCTGGCGAACCAACTGACCCCGCTCAACTCCTCCACCGGCCTCGTCTCCATCAGCGTCGGCGGCAATGACGCGGGCTTCGCCGACGTCATGACGACCTGTGTGCTCCAGACCGACAGCGGCTGCCTGTCCCGTATCGCCACGGCCAAGGCGTACGTCGACTCGACGCTGCCCGGCCAACTCGACACCGTCTACTCGGCGATCAGCGCAAGGGCACCCGCCGCCCACGTGGTCGTGATCGGCTACCCCCGGTTCTACAAGATCGGTGCGACCTGCGTCGGTCTCTCCGACACCAAGCGCGCCGCGATCAACGGCGCCGCCGACCACCTGAACAGCGCCCTCGCCAAGCGAGCCGCCGACCACGGCTTCACCTTCGGCGACGTCAGGACCACCTTCACCGGCCACGAGATCTGCTCCGGCGCCTCCTGGCTGAACAGCCTCAACTGGCTGAACATCGGCGAGTCGTACCACCCGACCGCGTCCGGCCAGTCCGGCGGCTATCTGCCGGTCTTCAGCAGCGTGGCCTGACCCGCTGCGGCATTCCGTTCACGGCGAGATACCGTTCGCCACGTATCACGGCGAAGTGGAAGCGGAGGCCCCGTCCGTCGGGGCCTCCGTCACACATGTCACGGTGAACGGCACGGAGTTGGACGTCGTCCGCACCGGGCTGCGGACCTCCACCCCGATCGCGTTCTGATACGTCCCACTCGCGTCGTACGTCGTCACGATGACGTTCTTCTGCGCGGTCCTTTCGTCGTTCGCCGAGAACGACAGGGTCTTCCAGCCCGGGTCCGACACCTGGCCCGTCTTCGTCACCCAGCGGTACTCGACCTCCGCCGGCACCCGGCCCACCGAGAACGTCGCGGTGAAGGCCGGTGCCTGCGCGTCCGGCGGCGGACAGGCACCGGAGTACTCGGTGTGCGTACCGGTCACCGTCACCTGCACGGACTGAGCGGGCGGGGTGGTCGTACGACTGCTGCTGGGCGGGGTGGTGGAGGGGCCGGCGCCACCGGGCGCGCCGTTGTCGTCCTCGTCGTCCTCGTTTCCGCTCTCGCTGTCGCCCGACGTCGAATTTCCGCCACTCGAAGTGCTGTTGGGGCCCCCGTTGCCGCTACTGGTGGGGTTGCCCGTGCCGCCTCCGTCGTCGCGGTTCACCAGGGCGTACGTCAGTCCGGCCAGCGCGAGGGCGAGCGCGGCCACACCGGCGACCAGGGCAACTGCGGCGCGGCGATTGCGGGCCGACTCCGGCGCGGGGCCGAAGCCGGGGCCGGTGGCCCGTACGGCGTCGGCGGCCGGCTGGTAGGGCGCGTGGCCCGGTGTCGGTGGTGTCGGCGCGGGCGCGGGCTGGGTGAACGCCGAGATCGTCGGCGCCTGCGCGCTCGGGGACGGCGGAGCCGCGGTCGGCGAGCCGCCCGCGCCGATGATCCGCAGATCGGACTCCGCCTGCGCGGCGCTCAGCCGCTGCGCCGGGTCCTTCATCAACAGCCCCTCGATCACGGGGGTGAGCGGCCCCGCGCGGTGGGGCGGCGGCAGCGGCTCGTCGACGATGGCCCGCAGTGTGCTCAGCGGGGTGTTCTGCCGGAAGGGCGAGTTGCCCTCGACCGCCGCGTACAGCAGCACCCCGAGCGACCACAGGTCGGACTCCGGTCCGGGCGTGCGGCCCAGCGCCCGCTCCGGGGCCAGGAACTCGGGCGAGCCGATGACCTCGCCGGTCATGGTCAGCGCGGAGCTGCCCTCGACCATGGCGATGCCGAAGTCCGTGAGGACGACCCGGCCCTCGTTCGACAACAGCACGTTGCCGGGCTTCACATCGCGGTGCAGCACTCCGGCCTCGTGCGCGGCCCGCAGCGCGGAGAGCACCTCGGCGCCGATGTGCGCGGCACGCTGCGGGGACAGCGGGCCCTCGGCGTCCAGAAGATCGGACAGGGCGACACCGCGGACCAGCTCCATCACGATCCAGGGGCGGCCGTCCTGGGCCGCGACGTCGTACACCGTCACCACATTGCGGTTCGAGACCCGGGCCGCGGCCCAGGCCTCGCGCTCCAGGCGGGCGTACATCCGCTCGACCTCGGACACCGGGAGTCCGGCGGGCGCGCGGACCTCCTTGACGGCGACCTCGCGGTGCAGCACCTCGTCATGGGCCCGCCACACGGTACCCATGCCGCCCTCACCCAACGGGGAGAGGAGGCGGTAGCGGCCCGCGATCACACGTTCACTGCCCGGCTCTTCGGACACGGGTGTCCCCCCATTCGTATCCGCTTCGCATCCGCGCGATTTCTCCCCAAAAGTAGCTCAGCCGAGTGCGGATGCCGCCCCCTTGAACACCAATCCAACCCCAAGGGCTACGACGACCAACGCCGATCCCAGCGGCACGGTCCTGCGGATCAGGGCCGCGGTCGGGCCCCCGGACCACCGGGGACGCCTGTCCAGCACCCGGGTCATCCCGTCGCCCAGTTTGACGACGGCGAACCCGGCCGCGGTGAGCGTCAGGGCCAGGCCGACGCCGTACGCGAGGACGAGCAGAAGTCCGAACCACGCCTTTCCCAGCGCCGCGGCGCCCACGAGGACGACCACGGCGGAGGGGCTGGGCACCAGGCCGCCGGCGAAGCCGAGCAGGATCGTGCCGCGGAGGGTGGGGGCGGTGGCGTGGGTGTGGGTGAAGCCGCCGTGGGTGTGTTCGAGGGTGTGGGGGTGCGGGTGGGGGTGCGCGTGTTCGTGTGTGGGCCGGTGTGCGGGGGGCTTGCTGCCCGAGGCGGTTGCCGTTTCCGTTGCCGCAGACGCGTGGGCGTGCGCGAGGACGAGGGGGCGCTCGTGTTGTTCGGCGTGGTCGTGGGGGTGGTCCGCGTGGTCGTGGTCGTGCGTGTGTCCGTGGGGGTGATCAGGATTGTGCGAGTGGCCGTGTGTGTGCCCGTGTCCGTTTGTGTGCCCGTGCCCGTGCCCGTGCCCGTGCCCGTGCCCGTGCCCGTGTGCCCGGTTGCGCCACGCGCGTCGTACGAGCGTCGCGCCCGCGCACGTCACCAGGACGCCGCTCGCGATGCCCAGCCACGTGATCACCGAGGGAGCCGCCGCCGAACCGGCCGTCACCAGGAGGCCGAGGGCGACCACGCCCAGGGTGTGGGTGACCGTGACGGAGGCGGCGAGGGGCAGGACGTCACGCAGCTTCGCCCGGCCGCCGCGGGCCGCCGCTGTCGCGGCCATCAGCGTCTTGCCGTGGCCGGGCGCGATCGCGTGCATCGCGCCCAGGCCCACCGCGATGAGCAGAGCCAGCGCGGCGAAGCCGACGGTGAGGTCGTGCCGGGCCACCAGGTCGTCCAGCGCCCGGGTCCAGCGGTCGGCACCACGGGGCAGTACGGAGGCGGCGGGCGCGTCCGGCCGGTCCTCGACGAGGGCGGGGCCGCCGGGGCGTATCCGCAGGGACGCGGTCGCGGTGTCGGCGGGCGAGGAGAGCAGTGCCTCGGGGTAGTCGGTCAGTTCCTGGGACACCGATTTCTTCGGTACGTCCGACGCGGCGAGCGTCATCCGGTCGCCGCGCGCGGTGATCTCGCGCCAGCCGGGTCCGCGGTCGGCCCCGGCACTGCGGAAGCCCAGGGACACCGTGTCCCCGGTCGGGAGCGCGGCCGTCAACCGGCACTCCACGCGCAGGGTGTCGAGCCCGGCCTGTCCGGGCCGCAGCCGCGCCTGGCTCCGGCCGACGGAGAGCGGGACCTCACGCCCGCCGACGGTGACCTCGCTGTCCCGCGCGGCCGTCGCGCACCGCTGCCGGGCCCACTCCGTCATCCCCAGCTTCTCGAAGTCGGGCTTCGCCTGGGTGGCCGGGATCTCCGCGAGATCCTCGACGTGCTCGACCCGCAGCTGGCCGGGGGCGGCGACGAGGCCGTCGTACCGGTTGACGGTGAAGTTGCCGAGCGGATGCGCGCTCGCGGACCCGGTGGGGACCAGAACTAGGGTGCAGGCGGCGGTGAAGACAGCCGCGCAGGAGGCCAACAGGCGGCGAGGGGAGCTCACTTGGCCGCCCCCAGCGCCTCGCGGGCCGCGCGGGCGCCCAGTGGTGAGAAGCCCGCGTTCAGGTCGAGCGCCGCCTTCAGTGAGGCGCGGGCCTCCTTCGCGTGGCCGGTGGCCCGCTCGATCATGCCGCGGTGGTAGAGGAAGGACGCGTTGCGGTAGCCGGTGGCCGTGGCCTTGCGGGCGTACGGGAGGGCTTCGGCGTCGCGGCCGTTGACGTGCAGCGCCCAGGCGAGGGCGTCCGCCGTGTGCACGGTGTGGCGGCGGTCCCACTCGGCGCGGGCCGCCTTCAGCGCGGTCGTGCGATCACCGTGGTCGGCGGCGGCCAGCGCGGTGTCCAGGTCGGCGTTGACGCCGCCCGCGCGGGCCAGCGAGACCCAGGCGTCCACCAGGGCGTACTGGTCACGGGCCTTCTGTGCGTCACCCTTCTGGCCGCGAGCCTCGTACAACTCGCCGAGTTCTCCGAGGGGCTGGGGCAGTGGGTAGCGTTCCACGACCAGTTCCATGCCGCGGATCGCCGCCGCGCGGTCGCCCTGCGCGTCCTGCGCGCGAGCCCGGCCCTCGAGCGCGGGGAGGTAGGCGTCGTCGGCGGCGAGCGCCCGCGCGTAGTAGGTGAGGGCGTCGGCGTACTCGCCCTGGTTCCAGGCGAGTTGGCCGAGCGCGGTCGCCACGTACGAGATGTCGCCGCGGGTCGTCGCCGTGTCGAGGGCCTGTTCGAGGACCCGCCGGGCGGTCTTCACGTCCCCGCGCAGCTCGTGCACATAGGCGTACCGCGTGAACACCGGTACGCCCGGGCGGCGTGAGTCGGCCAGGTCGGCGGCCTTCGACGCGTCGGCGTAGCGGCCGAGTTCGACGAGTGCGTCGATCCGGGAGGACAGGGCGCGCTCGCTGTACGGGTTCTGCTTCAGCGCGTCGTCCGCGTACTTCAGGGCGCCGGTGAAGTCGTGCCGGGCCGCGGCGAGGGCGGCGCGTCCCGCGAGCGCCGGGTCGTTGTCGGGGCGCAGCTTCAGGGACCGGTCCAGCGCCTGTTGCGCCTGCGGATACCGGGAGGGGTCACCCTGGGTGCGGGCCTGCTCCACATACGCGAGCCCGAGCGTCGCCCAGCCGCCGTAGTCCTTCGGCTGCGCGCGGAGATGGGCCTGCAGGGAGGTGATGCTCGCGTCGAGATCCCCGCTGGCGAGCAGCTGGGGCGAATAGCCCGCGGCTGCGGATGTGACGGGGCCGCCCGAGTCGTCGCGGACGGCCCCGAGGACCACCGCCCCGGCGGTCAGCGCGACAGCCAACGAGGCAGCACAGAAGGTGAGTTGGGCCGCCCGCCAGCGCCGCGCCGACGCCGAAACCCGCCGGACGGCGGCGACGCGCTCGTCGGCCGCCGCCACCGCCGCCACCGTGTCGGAGGCCGGGCCCGGAGCCGGCGCGACGGCCGTCTCCGGCGTGGTGGCTTCCGATGCGGTGGCCTCCGGCGCGTCCGCCTCGGATGTCGGGGCCCCCGGCGTGGAGGCCTCAGATGCGGCGCCCTCCGGCGTGGCGATCGACCGCTCGCCGGGCTCGCCCTCCGGCGTGCTCTCGTTCGTACGCGGGGACATGCCCTCTCCTCAAAGTTCTTGGGGGAACGTTCGTTGTGGGGGATGGGGCGGCGCGGCCCGCGCCGTGGGGGATGGTGGGTGCGGGCCGCGCCAGTCGGTGAGCCGGGTCAGTAGGCCCGGTGGGAGATGCGCCGGCGCCACCACAGCAGGCCGGTGCCGATCAGCAGGACCCCGGCCGCGCCCGCCGCCGCGGAGCCCGCGATCAGGACGGTGTCGGTGCTGCTGCCGGACGAGCCCGCGGGCGACAGTGCGTCACCCAGCGAGTTGCGGACGTCGGTCCCGCTGGTCGTGCCCTTCGCGAGCGGTCCGCGCGAACCCGAGGTCGGCAGGGCCACGTACGGGAAGGCCTTCTCGAACTTCTTGTCGTTCTTGTCGACCGCGTCGCCCAAGTCGTTCTTGGCACCGAGCAGTTCACCCTCGACGACCTGGAGCGAGGCGTCGATCACGTCGTCGGTGAGCCGACGCCCGTTCGGGAAGCCCGCGTTGTCGCCGTCCAGCACACCGAGCCGCTTGGGGTGCTTGGCGGGCTTGATGGAGGTGTTGAGCCGCAGTTGCTCCGACGGGGTGACGTGGGGCGGCTGGTTGAGGCCCTCGACGCCCTTGAGGAACACGTCGACCAGGTCGTTGCGCGGCTCGGCGGGCGCCGGGATCTTGTAGATCGCCTCGATGAGCTTCGGCAGCTCCGGGTTGGTCACGTTCTTCAGGAACTGGGCGTCCTCCCACGGCGAGGACGCGTTGAACTTGTCCTTGTCCTTCTGCGGGTTGACGACCTCGTTGACCAGCGGCATCCCGAGCCGGGAGACCTGCCTGAAGTAACCGCTCGCGTCCTTGCGCTGCGTGGTGGACCAGATGCCGACGACGGGCTGCTCGGACGACTCCCGGATCATGTCGTTGGGCACCTGGAGGGCTATCGAGTTGACGTTGTAGCCCTTGAGGGTGTCCCGTCCGACCTCGGTCAGGTTGCCGCCGTACAGCAGGTCGAAGACGCGCAGATCCAGGAAGAACGGGTCGTCGGCCTGGCCGGCGAACGTCTTCGAGTCGCCCGCGAGCTTGTAGACGGCCTGCTTGCGCAGCTTGGCGTAGTCCGGCATCGACGCCTTGCCGACGTTCGACGGCGCCACCGGGATGTCGTCCGCGACCTTGGTCTTGGAGACGATGCTCTGCTTGCGCAGCCTCAGCAGATCGATGTCGTAGGTCTGCGTGATGTTGAGATCCGGGTCGTCGAGGCTGTCGACCGGACCCGTGTTGTAGAGGAAGGTGTCGCCGTTCTTGATGTGCGTCTTGAAGGTGTAGCGGTAGATCAGGTCACCCTGCGCGTCACCGTTGTTGTCGATGTGGATGTCGTACTGGGCGTCCTCGGCGAACGTGTAGAAGTTCGGTCCGCCGGCCGGTTCCTCGAAGGGGATCCAGTTCGCCACGATCGTCGTCGAATCCGACTTGTCCGGGCTCACGAACGCGTACACGTCGGTGTTGTCGTACTGGGGAGTGCCCGAGATCAGCGGGGCCTCCCGGTGACTGGAGGCGGAGGCCGCCCCCGGTTCCAGCGCGGTCACGCCGGCGGCTACGAGCCCCCCGGCGGCCAGCGCACCACAGACGAGGGTCGCGGTACTCCTGCGCCCCGCGCCACTCCTGGAGATAGGTGTCATGCCGTCCGTCCTCATGTTCCAGTTGCCTGACGCACGCCATTCGGAGCGGTCGCCGGGGTGGATTGGTCGAATCTCAAACGTTCTTACGGCGGCTGTGACGTCTTGTTTCAGCGACGAACGGGTTTATTCGCGCGTCTTTGACGGTCGACCCGCGTTTTTGGGCTCGCAGATCCGTAACCCCATCCGAAACAGCGCTCGCTACGAACATGTACGTGCAGGGACAGGCCGCGCGCGGCCGGAGAGGGGGGAACGGGTGGAGGCGGACGAACTCCTGGTGCTGGTGGCCGGAGGCGACCAGAAGGCATTCGAGGAGCTGTACGGGCTGGTGTCCGGACCCGTGTTCGGCCTGGTGCGCCGGGTGGTGCGGGACCCGGCCCAGTCGGAGGAGGTTGCCCAGGAGGTGCTGCTCGAGCTCTGGCGCTCCGCCGCGCGGTTCGACCCCGGCCGCGGCAGCGCCCTGTCCTGGATTCTCACCCTCGCGCACCGTCGGGCCGTCGACCGGGTCCGCAGCGCCCGCGCGGCCACCGAGCGCGAGCAGCGCGAGGGCCGGCGCGCCCACCACCCCGCCTTCGACCAGGTCGCCGAGGAGGTCGAGGCCGGACTCGAACGCGAATGGGTACGCCGCTGCCTGGACCGGCTCACCGCCCTTCAACGACAGTCCGTCACCCTCGCCTACTACGACGGCTATACGTACCGTGAAGTCGCCGAACGGCTCTCCCTGCCGCTCGGCACGGTCAAGACGCGCATGCGCGACGGTCTGACGCGGCTGCGCGAATGCCTGGGAGGTGCCGCATGAGCGCCCTTGACCGTCTGCTGCGCCGCGATCTGCACTCGCTCGCCGCGCCCTACGCCCTCGACGCGCTGGAACCCGACGAGCGCCGTCGCTTCGAGCGTCATCTGCGTGGCTGCCCCCGGTGCGCGGCCGAGGTGCGGGCCCTGAGCGAGGACGCGGTGCGGCTCGCCTGGTCCACCGCGGCACCGGCTCCGGCCGCACTGCGGGAGCGGGTCCTGACCGCCGTACGCACGACCCCGCAGGAGGCGTCGCCGGGCGGCGCCGTACGCGCGCGTACGGCAGACGGACACACCCGTACGGCAGACGGACACACCCGTGCGGCGCACGGGCCCGCACGTGCGCGAGCCCCCCGCTTCCGCCCGCTGCTGGCCCCGCTCTCCACCGCCACCGCCGCCGCGGCGCTCGTCGTGGCCTCCCTCTTCGCCGTCCAGGCGACGCAGACCCAGGACAAGTTGGACCAGGAGCGGGCCCAGGCACGTGAGATCGCCCACGTTCTCGCCGCGCCCGACGCCCGGGCGACCAGCGACCGGGACGCACAGGGGCGCGGCATCGGCGTGGTCGCCTCCGCGTCGGAGCGGCGCGCCGTCGTGACACTGAGCGGACTCGGCACCCCGTCCGCAGGCCGCGTGCACCAACTGTGGCTCATGCGCCCCGGCGTACAACCGCGCTCCCTCGGGCTCTTCGAGGCCGACACGCCCTTGGTCGCCGGTGGACTGAGTACGACCGCGACGTCACTCGCTGTGACCGTCGAGCCGCAGGGCGGCTCGGCGCAGCCCACTACCCAGCCAGTTGTCCAACTCACCCTGAAAACGGTCGGATTCGGAGAGTAATCGTCAACACCCTTACGAGGAAGGTGAATCCTTCTCCCGCGATACACGAGTGCCACGAGGGAGCGGTAGGGTTAGCCTGCCCGGGCTGGGTGTACTCGTACGGGTGGGGAGTGACATGGAACAGATAACAGTGCGCAGCAGGGCACGTGTCCCTGCGATCACCTGCGGGAGCAGTGCGACCAGTTCGCGGCTCGACCGCCATCTGGCGGTGCTGGGTGGCCCTGCCATCCCGCAGCGCGAGACGGTCGAGGCGACCTCGCTGATGCGTGAGCTCACGGCGCGTGACAGTGCGCACGAGAGCAGTGGGAGGCGTGCACGTGTGCGACGACTCTCGCTCTTCGCGCCTCTGAAGCGGCTGCGCCGTTCGCTGTTCGGCGGCCACTAGCACGGTCGCGCGGTACCTGACCCGCGCTCAGGTGACCACACCGTCCCGGCGCACATTGCGCTCTCGTCGCCCGTCATCCCCACGGCGCGCAGCGGCGTTCCGGTGTGATCCCCGAGCGCGGGTGCTCCCCCCTTTCCGTGCGCCGCGTCCCCGCCCGGCAGTGTGCGTGCGTCCTCCCTCCCGCCTTCCGCTGTGAACTCCGGCTCCCTGAGCAGTCGTCGAGTCCCGGATGGCTTGCGTAACACCTTCGTCATGCACGGATATTGACGGGGCAATCTTCTGAGGCCAGGGTGGCTGATCGTTTACACGATTCATTTGGCCGATACACCCAACCTCACCCCGGAGGTGCGCGTGTGTGATCTGCACGATCAGCATGAACACGAGTCGACGACCGCGAACGGTCAGGCGCTCAGCCGCCGTCGCATCATGCAGTTGCTCGGCGCGGCCGGTGTCACGACGGCTGTGCTGACCGCCGAGGCGGACCCGGTGATGGCGGCGTCGTCCGATTCCGGTGCGGTCTCGGAGACGTACGACGCTCCTGAGGGCCTCGCCCAGGACAGCCCCGCCAAGACCGCGGCCCTGGACTGGATCTCCTCCCACTCCGACGCGATCACCGGTCTCAACTCCGAGATCTGGGAGAACGCCGAGCTCAGCCTGCGCGAGTGGAAGTCCTCGATCGCCGAGGCCGGCTTCCTCGAAAAGGCCGGGTTCGACGTCGCGTTCGGCACCGCGGGCTTCCCGACCGCGTTCACCGCCACCTTCTCGTACGGCACCGGCGGCCCCGTCCTCGGCTTCAGCGGCGAGTACGACGCCCTGCCCGGCCTCTCGCAGCACAAGGGCGTCGGCCACCATGACCCGCGCGAGTACATCCACGACCCGTTCGCACCCAGTTACGGCCCTGGCCACGGCTGCGGGCACAGCGCGCTCGGCACGGCAGCGGCAGCCGCGGCCGCGGCCGTCGCCCAGGCCGCCAAGAAGCACAAACTCCCGGTCACCGTGAAGTTCTTCGGCTCCACCGCCGAGGAGACCCTGATCGGCAAGACGTACGCGGTCAGCAAGGGGGTGTACGAAGGTCTCGACGCGTTCCTCGACTGGCATCCGTCGACCGCGAACGCGACCGGCTGGGGGACCAGTACCGCGATGACCGCCGTCACCTTCACCTTCCTCGGTGTCGCGGGTCACGGCGGCACCCCGCTCGGCAACAAGAGCGCCCTGGACGCCGCCGTGATGATGGCGACCATGTCGGAGTTCCTGCGCGAGGAGAACCTGGCGCCGTCCGGCCGCCTCCACTGGGTGATCAACAACGGCGGCGACATACCGAACGTGACCCCCGAGATCGCCGAGATCAGTTACTACGTGCGCGAGGGCAGCCCGGCCCGCGTCCAGGTCCTCCTCGACAAGGTGATCGCCGTCTCGGAGGCAGCCGCCAAGGCCTCGCAGACGACGGTGCACCACCGCATCACCTCCGCCTGCTGGAACCAGCTCCCGTCCAAGTCCTTCGCCGAACTGCTGCACGCCAACATGAAGCAGATCGGCCCGCCCCGGTTCACCGACGAGGCCCACCAACTGGCCAAGGACCTCCAGGAGTCCCTCGGTCTGCCCCAGAAGGGCATGCACGCCGAGATCGCCGAACTCACCGCACCCAACCCGGTGTTCCTCGGCGGCGGTTCCACGGACGTCGCCGACATCAGCTGGAACGTGCCGACCGTGTCCATGGGGGCCGCACTCGCCCCCATCGGCACCAAGATGCACACCTGGTCCACAGCGGCCTGCGCGGCCGCGGCTCCCGGCCAGGCCGCGGTCATCGCCGCCGCCCAGTACCTCGCGGCGACCGCCGTCGACCTGCTCACCCAGCCGGAGCGGCTCAAGGCGATCAAGGACGAGTTCGCGGAGCGTACGAAGGACGTCGACTGGAAGACGGCACTCCCCGACGGCTATGAGCCACCGATGTACGAGCCTCCGCAGTGGTTCCTGAAGAAGACCGGCCAGAAGTGGCCGCCGAAGAACATCACCTGGCCGCCGAAGCGGGTGGTGTCCCAGGAGAAGTTCTCCTCGCTGGGACCTGAACTGGCCGCACAGAAGTAGCCGTTCAGCGCTCGCCGTGCGCGTACCCGCGTACGGCGAGCGGCAGGAAGACGGCGATCAGCACGGCGCACCACGCCAGCGATCCGGCGACGGGATGGGCCACCGGCCAGGCGGAGCCGTCCGGTACGGGCGCGTTCCCGAACAGATCCCGCAGAGCCGTGGTCACCGCGCTGAGCGGATTCCACTCGGCGACCGTGCGCAGCCAGCCCGGCAGATTGTCCGTGGGGATATACGCGTTGGACAGCAGCGGCAGCATGAAGGTCGCGCTGCCCAGCTGGCCGGCCGCCTCCTCGCTCCGGGAGAGCAGCCCGAGGAAGATCCCGACCCAGGTGGCCGCGAACCGGAACAGCAGCAACAGGCCGACGGCGCCCACCGCTTCCAGTGCGGTCCCCTCGATCCGCCAGCCCACCGCGAGCCCGACCAGCAGGAAGGGAACCGTCCCGACGGCCGTGACGACCAGATCGGCGACCGCCTGCCCGAGAGGTACGGCCGTCCGGCTCATCGGCAGGGTGCGGAAGCGGTCCATCACGCCCCGGTGCGAGTCCTGGGCCGCCTGGAACATCCCGGTCATGATCCCGTTGGTGGCCGTAGCCACCAGCAGCCCGGGAACGAGGAACGACCGGTACTCCTCGCCGGGCATCGCGAGGGCGCTGCTGAAGACATAGCCGAAGAAGAGCAGCATGGTGATCGGCGCGGTCTGGGTGAGGACCACGAGCCCCGGATTGTTCCGCACTCTCCGCAGCTGACGGCCGAGCATCGCGGTGCCGTCGTATGTCAACGTACTCATGTCACCAGCTCCTTGTGGTCGGGGTGGCCTTCGGTGAGCCGGAGGAAGACGTCGTCGAGCGTCGGTGGACGCAGGCTCACGTCGAGCAACGGCACTCCGGCGGCGTCGAGTTCACGCACGAGGCGGGGGAGCGTCAGCGTCGGGTCGGTGGTGACCGCGCCCACCGCGTGCCGGTTTTCGTCGAACGCGGGTTCGTTCCCGGTCAGTTGATCGAGGACGACGGCCGCCTGGGCCATCGCGTCGGCGTGGGCGACGACCGCCTCCGCGTACGATCCGATGAGCGCCTTGAGTTCGGCGGGTGATCCGGTGTGGGCGACCCGGCCCCGGTCCACCAGGGCGATGTCGTCGGCGAGTTGGTCGGCCTCCTCCAGGTACTGGGTGGTCAGCAGCACGGTCGTGCCCTCGCTCTTCAGCGCGCGCACGGCCGCCCAGATCTGGTTGCGGCTCGCGGGGTCGAGCCCGGTGGTCGGCTCGTCCAGGAAGAGCACGTCGGGGCGGCGGATCAGACTCGCCGCAAGGTCGAGCCGGCGCCGCATGCCGCCCGAGTAGGTGGACGTCGGCCGGTCGGCGGCCTCGGCCAGCCCGAAGCGGTCGAGGAGCTCGGCGGCCCGCGCCGCCGTGTCCCGGACGCGGTGCAGTCTGGCGAACAGCCGCAGGTTCTGGCGCCCGGTGAGGTCGCCGTCGACGGAGGCGTACTGCCCGGCGACCCCGATGTTCCGGCGGACGGCCGCGGCCTCCCGTACGAGATCGTGCCCGGCGACACGCGCGGACCCCGCGTCGGGTCGCAGCAGCGTGGTGAGCAGCCGCACGGCCGTGGTCTTGCCCGCGCCGTTCGGTCCGAGCACCCCGCAGACCGTGCCCTTTGCCACGGCCAGGTCGAGGCCGCGCAGTGCGTGGACATCCCCGAAGCGTTTCTCCAGACCCTCACTAAGTACAGCGTACGTAGTAGTCATGGGGCGACCATAGCGCACTACGTACGATGTACGTAACTAGGATGGTCGAGAGGTGATCGACCAATGGCAGGGCGCAACGCCGTACCCGAAGTGATCTGGACCCGTCCCGAGCGCGCGGGCCGTGGTCCGCGGCCGGCCTACAGCCGCGCGGACATCGCGGCCGTCGCCGTGCGGATCGCGGACGCGGAGGGGCTCGACGGGGTCTCGATGCGGCATGTGGCCGCCGAACTGGGCTGCGGCACGATGTCGCTCTACAACTACGTGCCGCGCAAGGAGGATCTGTACGAGTTGATGTTCGACGCCGTCAGCGGCGAGCACGACATCCAGGAACCCTCGGGCGACTGGCGCGCGGACATGCTCCGGGTCGCCCATCAGACACGGGCCCTGATGCACCGCCATCCCTGGCTGCCGCGCCTGATGTCCCCGGTCTACGGCTTCAGCCCCCACGCCCTGCGCTATCTGGAGCACTGCCTGACCTGTCTCGACCCGCTCGACGTGCCGTACGGCACGAAGTTCGAGCTGATCGCGATGCTCAACGGGGTCGTGACGACGTACGTCGGCAATGAGCTGGACACCACCGAGCGGACTCGCTCCCTGCCGTGGTCGGAGGAGCAGGAGAACGCGATCCGGATCGCCTACCTGGGCAGTCAGGTGGCCACGGGCGCGTATCCACGGATGGCCGCGGCCTTCACGGAGGACGCCGGGCCGATCGACCTGGAGGCGGTGTTCGAGCGGGCTCTCGGGCGCGTGCTGGACGCGTTCGAACCGAAGAGGTAGGCAGATCGGCGCGAGGGGTCAGATCAGTGCGAACTGCCCTTCGGGCCCCTCTTCGTGATGGTCGAGGACGGAGGCGGGCCGGCGCGCGAAGTCCAGCACGGGAAGCACGCCCGCCTCGCGCAGCTCCGCCGCGGTGATCGGCTTCTCCACGGTCAACTCGGCCTGCCGGGATCGGAGTTCCGCCAGTAGCACCAACACCGTGACGAGCTCGAGGAGTTCGGACGTCCAGGTCTGCGGCCAGCCGGCGGGCCGGATCGCCTCCAGGGTGCCCGCCTCACCCGGTGCGGTCCGCGCCGCGAACCACTGGTCCAGTACGCGCTCCCCGCCCACCTCGAAGTCCCAGGCCTGGGGCGGCACGGGGGAGATGCGGCCCTCGCCGAGAAGGAGAGCCTCCTTTTCGCGGTCGTAGTGCAGGTCGAGCGGCCTCGGGGGGAGCGGCGCACGAACGTACGGGCGACGGCCGCCGGGAAGCTTCGGGCGCTCGCCGTCGCGCCGCGTCAGCCGCAGCATCGCGCGGCCCACCTCGACGCCGCCTTCCCAGACGTCCGGGTCGGCGGTGAGCGGCACCGCGCACCCGTCCCGGTCCGCCCGCGCGACCGCGACCGCCCAGGCCAGTGCGTCGACAGGGTCCGGGGAGTGCCCGAGACGGGTGCCGAGATGGTCCAACAGGCCGGGCGCCAGATTCGGCTCGGCTCCGCCGGGGCGCCGGAAGAGGGGCCGGACGCGGCCGCCGCGACCCACGCCCAGCGGCAGTACGGACGTGATCAGCACCACCGGCCCCGACGCCTGTGGAGGTACGGTCTGCTCGACCACGAACACCTGCCGCTCGTCGGCCACCCGCCACAGCTCGGGACGCGCCGCGTCGATGAGCCGATGGTCCGGAATCAGCCACTGCTCGTCGAACGGGCCGTGCAGCACGCGCACCGGCTCCGGACAAGGACCCGACTCGCGCGCCAGGCGCCCCGTCCCGGTGGACTGCCCCGGCAACTGCGCGACCGCCGAGTCCAGGGTCCGTGAGCGGGTCGGGCCGAACAGCGCCTCACGAGCCGGCCCTTCGGCCTTCACCAGGGCGTCCCATCGCGCCTTCAAAGACGCGGCATCGGGAGCCGTCGGCCACCCCCGGCCCAGCTTCGGCGGTGCGACCGACCACGGCATGAGGTCCGCGAGCAGCGGAGCGTCGTCGTGCGTCACGCTGGGCATCGTACGACGTGGGCGGTGCGCGCCGGCTTCGTACGACATCGTCAGTGGGCGTCGACGGTGACCGTGAAGGAGAAGCGGTCGCCGCGATAGTGGATACGGGCCACGTCCAGGGCGCGGCCGTCCTCGCCCCGCACGATGCCCGTGTAGTGCAGGATCGGGCTGAGCAGCGGGACTTGGAGCAGCCGCGCCGTCTCCGGGTCCGCGAGCCGGGCCTCCACGGTGTCGGTGATCCGGCTGATGCGGGCGCCCACCACATCCCGCAGCACCTTCGTCATGGGCCGGCGCACCAGGTCTTCCGGGTCGATCAGCGCCGCCAGTTCGGGACGGACGTAATTGCGCGCGTGGTTCGTCGGCTCGCCGGTCTCCTCGTCGCTGCGCAGCCGGTGGTACGTCGCCACCTCGGCCAGATCCGGGAAGTACTCGGCGAGTTCCGCCGGCACCGGCACCGTGCCGTGGTCCAGCAGCTCGGTCGTCATACCCGACTGCTGCGCGACGATCGTGTCCACCGAACCGAGCAGCCGCACCGGCGCCCCCCGCCGAGCGCTCGGCTCGATGAACGTGCCACGCCTGCGATGCCGGGTGATCAGCCCCTCGTCCTCGAGCTCCTTGAGCGCCTGCCGCATGGTGAGCACACTCACCCCGTAATGCCCGGCCAACTGCTCCTCGGTCGGCAGCCGCAGCGGGTCCTGGGGCGAGCGTCCGAGTATCGAGGCGCGCAGGGACTGCGACACCTGATACCAGAGCGGCAGTTTGCGGTTCAGGACGATCGAGTCCGGGGCGAAGGAGGTCACGAAGGTATCCGTACCGGTCACCGCAGCTCAGCGCAACGGGCGGAAGTGCCGCTGCAGGCCCTGCCACACGTCGTCGTACCCGCGCTGCAGATGCTCCGCCCGCGCCGCCTGCGCGGTGGCCGTCACCGGCCACCGTGTCTCGAACATGAAGGCCAGCCCGTCGTCGATCCGCTGCGGCCGCAGCTCGGCGGCGCTGGCCCGGTCGAAGGTCTCGCGGTCCGGGCCGTGCGCCGACATCATGTTGTGCAGTGAGCCGCCCCCGGGCACAAAACCCTCGGCCTTCGCGTCGTACGC
The DNA here is from genome assembly GCF_054462255.1 of Streptomyces sp. SD15. Lineage (NCBI taxonomy): Bacteria > Bacillati > Actinomycetota > Actinomycetes > Kitasatosporales > Streptomycetaceae > Streptomyces > Streptomyces sp. SD15. Next base: position 119,781 of record NZ_JBTLMO010000026.1, read on the forward strand.
CCCCTCGATGAGCCCCATGTACTCGCTCATCACATTCCGGTGGAAGTACGGCGGCCGGAAGGTGTCCTCGCCCACCAGCCAGCGCGGCGCGAAGACCACGAAGTCCACGTCGGCGAGGCCCGGGGTGTCGCTCGGCGAGGTCAGCACCGTGAAGATCGACGGGTCCGGGTGGTCGTAGCTGATGCTGCCGATCACATTGAAACGGCGCAGGTCATAGACGTACGGAAGATGGTTGCCGTGCCAGGCGACGACATCCAGCGGCGAGTGGTCGTACGTCGCCGTCCAGAGGTTGCCGCAGAACTTGTTGACCACCTCGACCGGGCCCTCGACATCCTCGTACGCGGCGACGGGGGCGAGGAAGTCCCGGGCGTTGGCGAGTCCGTTGGCGCCGATCGGGCCGAGGTCGGGCAGCCGGAAGGGCGCCCCGTAGTTCTCGCACACATAGCCGCGGGCAGTCGGGCTCTGCCCGCCGTCGGACGCAGCGCCGAGCAGCTCCACACGGAAGCGCACCCCACGTGGGATCAGCGCCACATGTCCCGGCTCCGCGTGCAGCAGCCCGAACTCCGTGCGCAGCAGCAGCCCGCCGCGCTCCGGCACGATCAGCAGCTCGCCGTCGGCGTCGCTGAAGACACGGTCCATCGAGGAGTCGGCGTGATACAGGTGCACCGCCATGCCGGAGCGCCGCGTCGCGTCACCGTTGCCGCCCAGGGTCCACAGGCCCTCGAGGAAGTCCGTCCCGGCCGGCGGCTCCGGCAGCGGATTCCAGCGCAGCCGGTTCGGGTCGGGCACGGTCTCCGCGAAGGGGGCCGTGCGCAGCGCGCCGTTGTCCGCGCGCGCGAACGCGGGGTGCGCGGCCGACGGACGGATCCGGTACAGCCAGGAGCGGCGGTTGTGGGCCCTCGGCTCGGTGAACGCCGTACCGCTCAGCTGCTCCGCGTACAGCCCGAGCGGTGCGCGCTGCGGTGCGTTGCGGCCGTGCGGCAGCGCCCCAGGGACCGCCTCCGAGCTGAGTTCGTTGCCGAATCCGGAGAGGTAGGCCGGCGCCTCGGCCGTCTTCCTCGCGTCCCCGCCCATGATCGCTCCCTCGCGCTCTGATTCCTATGCTTCACCGTAGGATTCGGCATTTCCGGACGCAAGAGGTGGGGTCGACCGCAAGAGGTGGGATCGGCCGCAAGAGGTGGGATCGGCACACTGCTCGGGATCGGCCATGACCGACGGGCGGGCGAGGGCCGCGGTCTCCGCGCGGAGTACACCCCAGGGTTGGCTGTACGGCCCAGGAACCCGACTTCAGGGGGATCCGCGTTGTCGGAGCGCTGTTCTACTCTCCCCGACATGTCGTGGAAGCGTGGACTGCTCGCCGCGCTCGCGGTCGGCGCCCTGCTCGGCGGATCGGCGGGCTGTGGCACCGGCGAGGCGCACGAGCGGACGGACGAAACGCCGGCCTCGCCCGTGGGCAAACTGCTGGACGAGACCGACGAGAGGGGACGGCACTACCGTGAGGTCGACGAGAAAGGCGCACCGGAGGTCGCGATCGAGGTGCAGCCGGACTCCGACGCAGGCTGGGACGTGCGGCTGACCGTCCGCAACTTCCTCTTCTCACCCTCCGGCACCAAGTCGGCGGCCGTGGCCGGACGCGGCCTCGCCCTGCTCTCCCTCGACGGCCGGACCATCGCCACGCTCCGCACCACCCAGCACCACCTCCCCGCAGACCTGGTCCCGCGCGGCACCCACCAGGTCACCGCGCGCCTGTACGCCGACGACCGCACGGCATGGGCCGTCCACGGCGAGCCCGTGGAGAGCACGGCGGACATCACGGCGTCCGCGGCCGAACCCACACCGACACCCCTCGCGCAGAAGGCGACGCCGACGATGAGTGGGAGCGGCACCGCGTCCCGTGCTGATACGGGCGGTTCACCGGACCCAGGCGGAAAGGCATCATGAAGCCTGTGCCCCAAGCGACCTCGATGCGCCGAGCGCCCGTTCAGCGGCGCAGTGCCGAACGACTGACCAGGATCCTCGACGCCTGCGCCGACCTCCTCGACGAGGTCGGCTACGACGCCCTGAGCACGCGGGCCGTGGCCCAGCGCGCGGGCGTCCCCATCGGCTCCGTCTACCGCTTCTTCGGCAACAAACGCGCGATGGCCGACGCACTCGCCCAGCGCAACCTCGAGCGCTACGCCGAGCGCGTCACCGGGCGCCTCGAAGACACGCAGGGCGGAGGCTGGCGCACGGCGATGGACGCCGTGCTCGACGAGTACATCGCCATGACGCGCACCGCTCCCGGCTTCTCCCTCGTCGACTTCGGCAACCAGATCCCGGTCGGCTCCCGCTACGCCGAGCCCAACACCCGCGTGGCCGACCGCCTCACCGAGCTGCTCTCCGGCTACCTCGAGCGCACCCCCGACGAGGACCTGCGCCGTGTCTTCCTGGTCGCCGTGGAGACCGCCGACACCCTGGTCCACCTGGCCTTCCGGGTGGCACCGCAGGGGGACGAGCGGATCATCGAGGAGACGCGCGAGATGCTACGGGCCTACCTGGCGAGGGTCCTCGACTAGGACCTGTCCGGTCGATCACGGTGGAGGAAAGCAGCGGTGCCTGTCCGATGCCGGTGAGCGGGGTGTGGTGCGTGCAGCTGCAAGGCGGAGGAGGGCGGCGACGCGATGGGGGTCCCCCCTGTTCGAGCGAAGCCGAGAACTTGGGGGAGTCGGCAACCGACGACAACGCGGCAGATGTGCGCCCGCCGCGGAGCGGCTGGTGTCACTGCCACCCCGCGTCTCCGCCGTGATCGACCGGACAGGTCCTAGGTGTATTGATCACGAGCGTTGTTGACACTGGTCGGGTCTTGAACGTGGCGAAGACCTCCGGTGGGGTGGGAGCTGTCT
>NZ_JBTLMO010000027.1:0-120192 GCF_054462255.1 Streptomyces sp. SD15
ACGCACCAGACCCCGCTCACCTGCGCCGACAAGGCACCGCCGCTTCCCTCCGACCTGATCCGCCGGACAGGCCCTAGTAGGGCCTGGTCAGGTTCGTATGGGCATGGGTATGTCGCGGTGGCAGGTGGGGCAGGCGCCGGTCCAGAGGGCGAGGAGTGTCTGCAGTTCGCGGACGACCTGGTAGAGGCTCAGGCCTGCGCTGTGTCTTTTGGGTGGTGTGCCAGTCGTTGCAGTGTGCAGAAGGCGTGGGCGGCGGAGACGAGGGTGACGTGGTGGTGCCAGCCCTTGAAGGTGCGGCCCTCGAAGTGGGCCAGGCCCAGGGCCTGTTTCATCTCCCGGTAGTCGTGCTCGATGCGCCAGCGCAGTTTGGCCAGCCGCACCAGCGTGGCCAGCGGCATCCCGGAGGGCAGGTTCGACAGCCAGAACTGCACCGGCTCGCTCTCGCAGGCCGGCCACTCGGCCAGCAGCCAGCGCTCGGGCAGCTCCGGATCCTCGCTGGTCTTACGGATGCCGCGTCCAGCAGGCCGGATCCGCAGGGCCACGAACCGCGAATACATGCGCTTGAAGCCACTTTGGCCTTTGCCCGGCCGGGAGCCTTCCCTCCAGGACACCGGTCTCGCGGCCGTCCTCCCGGCCGCGATGACCAGCTGTTTCACGGTCTGCGCAGGCTCGGGGTACTGCGCCTTCGGCGGCCGTCCGGTGCCCGCATAGGCGGGCTGGACCGGCCGGGCCTCGGCGGGATGGGCGCTATGGCGGGAGGAAATCCCCACCGCGTAGGGCAGGTTGCGTTCTTCCAGGCCCAAGCGGAAGGCGGCGGCATCACCGTATCCGGCATCCGCGACGACGAGGGGAATGTCGATGCCCCACGACCGGGTCTCATCGATCATGTCCAGGGCCAGCTGCCACTTCTCCACATGCCCCACCTGGGCGGGGATGCCGCAGCGACTGCGGCGGGCGACCTTGACCGGATCGGCTTCCGGCGAGGTGGGATCCCAGGAAGCGGGCAGGAACAGCCGCCAGTTCACCGCAGCCGAGGCACGGTCGTGCGCCAGGTGCAGCGATACTCCCACCTGGCAGTTGGTGACCTTGCCCGCGGTGCCGGTGTACTGCCTGGACACACATGCTGAGGCGTCACCGTCCTTGAGGAAGCCGGTGTCGTCGACGATCAACGCCTCCGCACCGATGACGTCCTGCATCTTCCAGGCGAGCCGGGCCCGCACATGGGCCGCGTCCCACGGGCTGGAGGTGATGAAGTGCGCCAGCGCCTGACGGTTGCCGTCCTCACCGAGGCGGGCCGCCATCGGCTCCACCGACTTACGCCTTCCCTCCAGCAGCAGCCCCCGCACATACGCCTGCCCCCACCGCCGCTGATCCGCACGGAAGAACCCGTCGAACAACTCCGCCACGAACGCCTCCAGGTCCTCCCGGACCTCGGCCATCCCCTCAGGTGTCACACCAACCCAACGACACCCATCCGCAAGCAGACATGCCACTCACGAGGGAAGCTGACCAAGCCCTACTAGGCCCTGTTTGAGATGTGATCACGGCGCCTGTGTCCGTCGTTGTGGTTGATGCAGGTGTGGTGTGCGCAGGCCGTCGGGGGCCTGGCGTACCCGACCGGGCCGGGCAGAGGATGTCGGGTCCGGCAGGGTGGGTCCTTCCTGACGTGAGTGATCGAAAGGGAAGGAGACCGGGGTGCTCACCATCCCGGCCGGCACGTGGGCCGTCTTCGAGAAATCCTCCCCCACGCCTCGGGGCGCCTCTCGCCCGGCGGGAGGCGCCCCTCGTGCTGAGAGGTGCGCCTTCCGGCAGCGGTCCCTCCTGGCCGTGGTCCGCCCCGTGCGCGGCGAGCGGCATCGACGGCCCGAGCCCCGCCCCACACCCTTCCGTTCCAGCGGTCGTCAGCCCGCGGCGGCGGTGAGCGCTCCGAGGGCGCTGGCCTGGGTGCGCCAGTCGGTCTGGTTGGGGCTGGTGCCGGCCCAGCGTTGACCGAGGGCGTTGAGGGAGCTGCGGTCCTGCGCCCACAGCGTGTCCGCCTGCTTCTGGATGTAGCTCCGGTAGGTGCTGGAACCGGTGACCTTGGCGAGGTCGGCGAAGTGCCGCATGAAGATGCCCTTGAACTGTTTCTGGTTGTCGTCGCAGGCCGCCGAGCCGATGTCGCAGGACTCGGTGAGCACTCCGTCCCGGGTCAGCGCCGGGCTGCTGATGGCGGCGTCGGCCAGGGTCCGCGCGGTGGCCAGCAGCGAACTGTCCCCGGTCGTCTTCCACAGCTCGGTGAAGCCGCCGATGGCCAGTCCTTGGTTGTAACTCCACACGGTGCTGCCGTTGTTGGCGCAGGTCGAGGTCAGCCCGTCGTTCACCAGCCCCGAGGAGTTGATCATCCCGCCGGCCTTGTACCAGGCGGCGGACGTCTTGGCCCGCTGGAGCCATACCGTGTCGCCCGGGATGCGCTGGTGCAGCGCGGTGGTCAGCCAGAGGTACTGGCCGTTCGTCACCGCGTTCTTGTAGGTGCGCTCGCGGTCCCACCACACGCCACCGCCGCAGGTGCTGGGGTCCCAGTACTGCTGGACGTAGTTGGCGATGGTGACGGCCTCGTCGAGGTAGCGGGAGTCGCCGGTGTAGTCGTACGCGTCGAGCCAGGCGATGGCCCACCAGGCCGAGTCGTCGATGGAACGGCTGATGAAGTGGCCCTCGATCGCGTCCGAGCTGCGCACACCGGCGGCGAAGACGCCCTTGTTCTGCTCGAAGGTGCGGGCGATGACCCAGTCGTAGTGGTGGTTGCCGGTGGTCTTCGCGAAGTCGATGAGGGAGGTGAGGGTGGCGGCGGAGTTCCACCAACTGCTCGGCCACCAGCCGTTGTAGGGGTCGTACGAGGTCATCAGCGCGTCCGCCGCTGCGCGCGCCCTGGTCGGCGCGGGCCTGGCCCATGCCGTGCAGCTGCCCTCCTGGTGGGCGGCCTCCCGGCCGCAGGCGCGGACCGCGCCGCCGTAGAGGAGGCCGCGTGGGTCGCGGGTGGCGTACATGGTGGTACGGGTGCCGGTGGCTCCGGACGGGGTGCTGGTGCGGCCGAGGGAGGAGCCGTCCGGCCAGGTCGAGCCGCCGTCCCAGGAACGGTCGAGCCAGATCTCGTCGCCGGAGCCCCCGGTGTCGATGCTCGCCCACGCCATGGAGTTCTGCTGGTCGACGTGCAATCGGATCCTGCGGCCGTAGAGGGTGGTGGACGGCACCGGCTGGTCGTCGCCGGCCGCCTGGCCGGCGTCGGTGCCGTCGCAGAGCGTGTCGCAGACGGTGGGGTAGACCCAGTTCGTACAGCCGACGGCCGCGGCGTCGCCGCAGGCCCGGACCAGGCCGCGGCGGTGGTTGCGAGGGTCGGTGATGTTGTACATCAGCGTCCTGGTGCCGGTCCAGGTTCCTGGGATGCTCGCCTTGCCGAGCAGTCCTTCCCAGGTGGCGCCGCCGTCCCAGGAGCGGTCCAGCCACACCGAGTCGCCCGTCACGCCGTTGTCGATGCTGGCCCAGGCCATGTCGTCCGCGTCGGAGACGTGCAGTTCGAGGCGACGGCCGTTGAGGTTCTTGGCCGGCACCGGGAAGCTCTCCTGCCGGGCCTGTGAGGGGTCCAGCGTGTCACAGGCCAGTACGCACACCGGGGTGGCGGCGGCCGCGGGCGTCGCGGCCGGGACCAGTGCCGCGAACGCGAGAGCGGCCGTCAGCAGGACGCTGAGAAGCCGTGATCTGACAACGATGTCGGAACTTCGTGAGGACACGGCAAACTCGCCTCGATTTCACGATGGGGAAGCCGGTTGGTGGGCGTTGCTGGGGCCGACGGCTCGCACCGAGCCGGGCCGGAATCGCGCACTGGTCCATACCTGTCTCCGAGGCAGTGAAGCGGCTTGGCGAGTCCCTGTCAATGCCTTCAACGGGAGTCCGTTGCAGGGCAGTTCGCGGTCGCCGCGGCGGGTTGACACCCCGATTCCGCGCGCCCATCATCGGTGGAACTTCGGCGAGGCTCCTCGTGTATCCCACTGTCCGATCGGCCACTGGGCCTCGCAGGCCACGGTTTTGAATCGTTTCAGACGTCACGTTTCCGTTGTTCCCGCACCCGCCCCGGGAGGTTCCCATGCGCCGTCGTTCCCCGCTGAACAGATCGCCAGGTCGGTACCACTTGCTCAGCCTCGCCATGGTCGCGGCCGCCGTGCTGGCCGCAGGTCCCGCGCCGTCCGCCTCGGCGGCGACCCCGGTGACTCCAACAGGCGTCAGCAAGGCGGCCCTTGACGCCCTGAACTACTCGCCGACCTCACGCACCCTCAAGCCGACCGCCGTCCACCGAACGTCCGGCAGCGTCGCGAACCCGCAGAACGTCCTCAGCGGACAGCCGACGCGGATCTCCGGCTCGCAGTCGGCCGTCACCCTCGACTTCGGCAAGGAAGTCGGCGGTATGGCAACGTTGTCCTTCGGCAGTACCAGCGGCAGCGGCCAACGAATCGGCCTGGCCTTCAGCGAGTCGTCCCTGTACGTGGGCAACAACAGCGACCGCAGCAGCGGCCGTGACGGCGAGGACGGGGCGCTCTACGCGACGGCCTCCGCCAACGGCACCTACACGATGCCCACCGCGAGACAGCGTGGCGGCTTCCGCTACCTCACCGTCTTCCTCGACAGCTCGGGCTGGGTGGACCTCACGGGCGTCAGCCTCGACTTCACCGCGGCTCCGGGGAAGGCCAACCCGGCCGACTACGCCAACTACTTCTCCTCCAGCGACGAGCTGCTCAACCGCATCTGGTACGCCGGGGCGTACACCGTGCAGCTCAACACGATCGCCTCCGACCAGGGCCGCGCCTGGCCCCCGCCGGCCTCGGAGTGGGACAACGGCGCCACCGTAGGTGTGGGCGACTCCGTCCTGGTCGACGGGGCCAAGCGTGACCGTACGGTGTGGCCCGGCGACCTGGGCATCGCCGTACCCACGCAGTACGCCTACTCGAACGACCTCACCTCGACCCGCAACGCGCTCACCACGATGTACAACGTGCAGTCGGCGGAGGGCGAAATCCCCTGGTCGGGACCGCCGTTCAACCTCACCGGCTCGGACACCTACCACACCTGGACACTCCTGGGCACGGCGACGTACTACACGTACACGGCCGACCGGACGTGGCTGGACTCCCAATGGGCCGACTACAAGCGCGGGATGGCCTTCATCATCAACAAGATCGGCGGCAACAACCTCCTCGATGTGACCCGCACCCAGGACTGGGCCCGGGTCGGCCAGGGCGGCGAGAACATCTCCGCCAACGCGCTGCTGTACGCCGCGCTCAAGGGCGGCGCCACCCTGGCCACGGTCGAGGGCGACAGCGCGCTCGCCGCGAGCTGGGCCGCCAAGGCGGCCGCCCTCAAGACCGCGGCCAACTCCCGCCTGTGGGACGCCTCGAAGGGCATGTACAAGGACAACCCGACCAGCGGTCTGTACCCGCAGGACGGCAACTCGCTCGCGGTCTGGTACGGGCTCACCGACTCCACCGCGAAGTCGCGGAGCATCATCACCCAGCTCGGCACCCGCTGGGGCATCTACGGCCCCACCACCCCCGAATGGGGCGGCAATGTGTCGCCCTTCGCCGGCGGCATGGAGCTGAACGCCCGCTTCACCGCCAACGACGACTACGGCGCCCTCGCGCAGATCCGCCGCACCTGGGGCCACATGCTGAACAGCGACATCGGCACCAAGAGCACCTTCTGGGAGGGCATCAAGGCCGACGGCGGCCTCGCCTACGGCGGTTCGTTCATGAGCCTGGCCCACGGCTGGTCCAGCGCGCCCACCTCCACGCTCACCTTCGACGTGCTCGGCACCGCACCGGAGTCGGCGACCGGCGCGTACCGCTTCGTCCCGCACCCCGGCGACCTGACCAGCGCCGAGGGCCGCATCACCATGCCCCAGGGCGCCATCAACGCGTCCTGGTCCCGCGAGCCCGCCGCCGGTACCTATGCGGCGCACCTGACCAGCCCGTCCGGCACCAGCGGCCGCATCGGCGTCCCGAAGTTCGGCGGCGGCAACATCTCGGTGTCCGTGAACGGCAACGTCGTCTGGAGCAACGGAACCTTCACGCCCACCTCCGGCATCACCGGCGCGAGCCAGGACGACACCTACGTGTACCTCACCGGCGTCGCCCCGGGCAGCTACAGCGTGACCGCCACCGGACTGGGCAACCCGTCGGCACCCGCCGAACCCGGTACCGGTGCGCTGCGGGCGGGCTTCACCCGGTGCGCGGGCGAGGGCGGCACCTGCTCCTTCAGTGGCACCCGTGCGGTGGCCTACGGGGCCGGGACGTACACGTACAAGACGGCGACCGACAGCACCGCCTGCACCAACGCCTCCTTCGGTGGCGACCCGGCGGCGAATCTCGTCAAGTCCTGCTACGTCGCCGACGCGGGCGGCCCGCCCGGATACACCGTCTGCGCGGCCGAGGGCGGTACCTGTGCCGTGCCCGGCTACAACCGTGACGTCGCCTACGGCGCCAACGGCAATTTCGCGCACCAGGTCACCAACGGCTCCGTCGCCTGCACCAACGCGCACTTCGGCGATCCCATCGACGGAGTCGCCAAGTCCTGCTACCTGCCGCCCGCCGGAGGACCGCCCGGTGGCTGGACCAAATGTGCGGACCAGAACGGCACCTGCCCGGCCGTCGCGGGGCAGCCGGTGACGTACGGAGCCTTCGGCGCGTTCACGACGATCACGGCCACCGGCAACACCCCGTGCACCGACGCCACGTTCGGCGACCCGATCGCCGGGGAGTCGAAGGCCTGCTACACCGCGACCGGCGGCCCGGTCGGCTACGCCACCGCCTGCTCCGCCGAAGGCGGCACGTGCGCCTTCAGCGGACAGCGGACCGTCGCCTACGGCGCGCGGGGCCGCTTCCTCTACAAGTCGTTCACCGGCGGCACCGGCTGCACGACGGCGGCATTCGGCACCGATCCGCTGCCCGGCGTGAGCAAGACCTGCTACCTCACCTCCTGAGGCGGCGGGCAGAAGGACCGCGCACTCGATGCATCTGCACCGAGTGCGCGGTCACCTTCGCCCCCGTCGTCGGGCAAGGGGATCAGCTGCTGGGGACGGTGTCCTGGAACGTGGTGCCCGCGCTGCGGTACGCGTTCAGCTTGGCGGTGACCTGCGCCGGCGTGAGGACCTGGTCCTTGACGTGCAGGACGTAGTCGACCTGCTGGTCGTACGCTCGCGCGGTGGTGCTGGTCTGGCCCGCGAGGTCGATCAGCCACTGGTTGAAGTTGATCGACATGGGCCGCTCCGGCAGGTACGCGGCGCCGTGGGTGCCGAAGAGCTGCCCGTCGATGTAGTACTTGATGGTGCTGTTGTCGATGGTCAGCACCAGGTCGTGCCAGCCGCTGAAGCTCTGGCGGCTCTCGGTGTGCTGGTTGACCGCCACCCACGGGTCGGCCTGGTAGGTCTCCCAGGACGTCGTGTAGAGGATGTTCGACGGCTCGCCCCAACCGCCGTTGGGCAGGTACTCGAAGTCGTACTCGGCGTAGTCGTCCGCCAGCGGTGCCTTGAGGTCGTTGATGGTGAAGAACGTCTGGACGAGGTGGTCGCCGTCCGGGCCGTACTTGGGCGCGTCGCTGAACCTGACCCGGGCCGCGTAGGTGCCGTTCTTGAACTTCATCGACTTGGTGAGGATCTCGGTCTGCTCGGTGCTCGCTCCGGTGCCGGCGGTCGAGGTCTCCAGGTTCATGAGGGAGTTGCCGCCCGTGGTGGAGAAGGTGACGTTCTCGGGCGCCCAGGTGGCGCCGGGCACGCCGGGGCCACCGGAGTTGGAGCGCACGCTCCAGCCGTTCGCCGAGATCTTCGGGTCGGTGTAGCCGCTGTAGTTGAAGTCGTCGAACAGCGTGGCGCCGTCGGCCGGAGGATCGGTCGGCGGGTCGGTGGGCGGGTCCGTCGGCCCGTTGCCCGCGGGGGCCTGGCCCCACAGGGTGGTGCCGGCCAGCTGCGCCGTGACCTTGGACCAGTCGCCGTACGACGTCTGGGAGGCGCCGAAGGAGTAGTCGTCGCTCTGGTTCAGCGGCGCCCACGTCGACTGGTAGAAGCGCAGCTGCAGGTCGCCGGTGTCGGCGCCCGGGGCGAGCGAGCCGGCACTGGAGGTGAAGCCGATCTCGAGGTAGCGGTCGGCCGTGGCGGTCGGGTTGGCGAGCGTGCCGAAGGCGCCCGTGACGTTGGCGCAGCCCTTGACGGCCCAGGAACAGGCGAAGCGATAGGTCGCGCTCGCCGAGTCGGCCTTGAAGTAGTAGCGGACCTTGACGCTGCTCAACTGCACGCTCGTGGTGCCGGTGTTCTTCACCTTGAACCAGGGTTCGGCCTGGTCGGCGCCGGCTCCGGTGGCGCTCGTACGGTACTGGACGCTCAGCCCGTCGGCGGCCGCGCTCGCGGTGGCCGGGAGTGCGGTGAGCGCGGCGGCACCCATGGCCACCGCGACGGCGGTGTGTGCGGTGGCGCGCAGCCGGTTCTTCGCGAATCTCATCGTTGTTCCTCTCCAGAAAGGTGGGGTGATTCCCGGAATGGGACAGGTCAGGGGTGGTGCTGGACGCCGAGCGCGTCGAGCCGGGCCGTGTGCGCGTCGAGGCGGGACCGGAAGTCGGCCCAGTCGGTCGTGCCGCTCCAGCCGCGGTCGGCGAGGGCGCACAGCCGCGGGTAGGTGAGGTACTCGATGTGGGCGGGCGTCGTGACGAACTCGGTCCACAGCTGGGCCTGGGTGCCGAGCACCCGCCCGGCCGCCTGGGCGTCCGCGTCCTCGGGTACGGGGTCGTGGGCATGGACCGCGCGTAGATCTACGACGGTTCCGGGCTGGGCCGGCGGCTCGTGCGGGTTGTCGGACTGGGCGTAGTCGAGGTAGGTGGCCCGGTGGTAGGCGCTGACGACGGGGTGGCCGCGACGGGCCGCCGCCAGGGTGTGGGCCGAGTCGCGCCAGGTCATCACGGTGAAGTCGAGGGGCAGTTCGGCGCCGGTCTCGGCCCAGCCGACCGGGCGGCGTCCGTGCCGGACGAGGTGGTCGCCGATCCGTCCGAGGAACCAGCCGTGCAGGGCCTCGGGGTTCGGCAGACCCTCCGCCACTGCTCGTTCGCGTGCGGCGACACTGTGCGTCCACTCGGTGGTGGGGCACTCCTCGCCGCCGATGTGGATGTACGGCGAGGGGAAGACGTCCATGACCTCGTCGAGGACGGTGCGGCAGAAGTCGAGGACCTCGTCGTGGACACCGAGGACGGTGTCGCACACGCCCCAGCGCGTCCAGACGTCGAGGATGCGCTCCGGGTGGTTGCCCAGTGAGGGGTAGGCGGCGAGGGCTGCGCGTACGTGGCCGGGCATCTCTATCTCCGGCATGACGGTGACGCCGCGAGCGGCCGCGTACCGGACCAGGCCGGCGAGTTCGGCCCGCGTGTACGCCCCACCGTGCGGGACGCCGTCGTACGTGTCGCTGCCGGCCGGGCCTTTCTGGGACTCGGCGCGGTGGCCGCCGATCTCCGTGAGCTTCGGACAGGCGGCGACCGGCATGCGCCAGCCCTGGTCGTCGGTGAGATGCAGATGGAACACGCTGATCTTGTGCAGGGCCAGCACGTCGACGTACCGGCGCAGGTAGGAGACGGGCTGGAAGTGGCGTGCCACGTCCAGCATCGCGCCGCGCCAGGGGTGACGCGGGACGTCGGTGATGTCGGCGCACGGCAGCAGCCACGGCGTACCGCGCTGCGGGATCACCGACAGGGCCTCAGGGGGGAGGAGTTGACGGATCGTCTGGATGCCGCGCAGCAGGCCGGTGGGGTGCGCGGCGCGCAGCAGCACGGCGTGCGGGTCGATGGCGAGGACGTACCCCTCTTCGCCCAGGTTGCCGAGGCCGGAGTCGAGCGCCAGGGCGAACTGTCCGTCCGGGGACGGTCGCAGGGGCAGCCCGGTGGCGGGGGCGAGCAGGGTGCGCAGCAGTTCCGCGGCCGGTTCGGCGCCTGCGCCGATGCGCAGTGCGGTGTCGGCGTCGAGGGTGAAGTGGCCGGGCCTGAACGCGGCCTCGGTGGGGCGGGGGACGAGGGCGGGCATGCGTCGCCTCCGGAACGGGGTCGCGGGGGTGGGTGTGAGGTCAGCCCTTGACTGCGCCGGCCGCGAAGCCGGAGGTGACGTGGCGCTGGAGCAGCAGGAACACCACGAGTGCCGGGGCGGCGAAGAGGGTCGAGGCGGCCATGGTGGCGCCCCAGTCGGTGCCGAAGACGTTCTGGAACGAGGACAGCCACACGGGCAGGGTGCGGTTGTCCTGCTGCTTGATGATCAGGAAGTTGGCGTACGTGAACTCGTTCCAGGCGGTGATGTAGCCGAACAGCGAGGTGGCCATCAGGCCCGGGGCAAGGAGCGGGAACGCTATATGCCGAAATGCGCCGAGCCGGGAGCAGCCGTCGACCTGGGCGGACTCCTCCAGCTCCGGGGGGATCGTGGCGATGAAGCCGCGCAGGACGATGACGGTGAAGGGCAGCGTCATCATGAAGTAGACGAGCGTCAGGGTCGGCAGCCGGTCGAGCATGTCGGTGTCCCGGGAGATGATGTAGACCGGGATGATCAGTGACTCCCAGGGCGCCATCTGGGCGATGAAGACCATGAGCATGAACTGCCGGCGCCCCTTCCACTTCATCCGGGCGACCGCGTAGGCGGCGCCGAGCGCGATGACGAGGGCGAGCAGGACCGCGCTCAGCGTGACGAGGATGCTGTTGCGCCAGAACAGGCCGAAGCCGTCGGCACCGACGGCGGCGCGGAAGTGGTCGAGTGTCCAGGTCTCCGGGAACAGCCGGGGGCTGTCGGACTGGATGTAGCGGGTCGGTGTGAACGCGGTGGCGACCATCCAGTAGACCGGGAACAGACAGACCACGACCGTGACCACGGCGGCGGCGTTCAGGGGTATGCGGCGGATGCGGGGCCGGGTCGTGCTCATGCGAGCTCGTCCTCCTGGCGGAACATCTGGCGGAAGTAGAAGACGAGCACGCCCGACATCAGCACGACGGTGACCATGGAGGCCGCCGATCCGAGGTCGTAGCGCTGGCTCGACAGGGCGGTCTGCACCGCGTACACGGGCAGGATCGTGGTCGCGTCGCCGGGTCCGCCGTTGGTCATCACCCAGATCTGGACGAACGCCTTGAACGTCCAGATCACCTCCAGCGAGAAGACGAGCATGAAGATCGGCCGGACCATCGGGAAGGTGAGGGAGCGGAATATCCGCGGCCCCGATGCTCCGTCGAGCCGCGCCGACTCGTACAGCTCGGTGGGGACGGTGGTGAGGGCCGAGTACAGGGTGATCGCCGCGAAGGGCACGGACTGCCACACGACGAGGGTGACCACGATGGCGAAGGCGGCCGGACCGTGCGCGAACCAGGGGTAGCGGTCGAAGGATTCGAACCCGAGGTCTGTCAGAACCGCGTTGACGATGCCGAACTCCGAGTGGAACAGCCACTGGAAGACGGTGGTCGCCGCGATGACGGGCATCGCCCAGGTCAGCACGAGCGCGCTGAGGACCGCGGTCCGGCCGAACCGGCCGAGTCGCTCGATCATGAGCGCGACCAGCGTGGACAGCGCCATGATCAGGACGACGTTGATCGCCATGAAGAGGAAGGTGCGGCGTACGACCTCCCAGAAGCGGCCGTCGCTCAGCAGCGTCTCGTAGTTCTTGAGTCCGACGAAACGCGCGTCGCCCAGGATGAGTTGGCGCAGTCCGAAGTCCTGGAGCGATATCACCACGGCGCGGACCAGGGGATAGACGAGCAGGTAGAGCGCGCCGAGGACGGCGGGCGCGATCAGGACGTACGGCCAGACCCCACGGTCGGCGGTCTTCGACGGGCGGCGCGGTCCTGGGCCGGTGGAGCGCCGGGGTGGCCCGGTGCCGAGTGGGGGGCGAGGCGCGGTCTGCTCTCGGACGGCGGCCGACACGGCGCTCCTCCTTCCGGTGCGTGGACGGTTCAGGAGCCGGAGTTCATCGCCGTGGTGAGGGCGTCGGATGCGGTGGCGGCTTGCTTCTGGGCGTCGCCTCCGGTGAGAACGGCCGTCATGTAGTCCTTGACCGGGTTCTTGGCCTCGACGGCGGCCCAGCCGGGTGTGTTGGGCGTGGCGTGACCTTCGGCGGCGCCGACCGCCATGGCCGCGGCGCCCGGGTCGGAGGCGACCGCGCCGGCCAGGGTGGTCTTGTTCGGGACGTAGCTCATGGCGACGGCGAGCTTCTTCTGCCAGGTGTCGCCGGTGAGTTCCTTGATGAAGGTGTAGGCCGCGTCCTGCTTGGTGGACGCCGTCGGGATGACGAGGTCGGAGCCGCCGGTGAAGACCGCGCCGGGTGTGCCGGCGGTCTTCCCCGGGATCGGGAAGAAGCCGAGCTCGCCCTTCAGCGCGGGGTTGTTCTGGATGACGACGTTGGCGCCGCCGGGTGTCGCGATGATCTGGGCGACCTTCCCCTTGGCCATGACGTCCGCCTGCGGGGGGTTGGCCTCGTCGGAGTCCTTGGGGCCCCTGCCGAGGGCCTGGAGCTTCTCGTAGAACTTCATGCCGCGGATCGCCTCGGGGGTGTCCAGGCTGCCCTTCCACTTGCCGCCGGACTCGGTGGCGAGGTCGCCGCCCTCGTCCCAGACGAAGCCCGCGAAGGTGTACCAGTTCTGGCCGGGCAGATAGATGCCCTGCGTGTCGCCGGTGTTGAGCTTCTCGGTGGCGGCGATCCACTGGTCGCGGGTCTTGATGGCGGACGCGTCGACGCCCGCCTCCTTGAAGAGGTCGGTGCGGTAGATGACGACGCGGTTGGCGGCGTAGTAGGGGATGCCGTACTGCTTGCCCTCGTAGGCGCCCGGCTCGGCGAGGCCCTTGAGCCAGTCCTTCCCGCCGAGTTCGTCGACCTTGTCGCTGAGGTCGAGCAGCCCTCCGCTCTGCGCGAACTGGGCGACCTGGGTGTTGCCGGTCTCGATGACGTCCGGTGCGTCGTTGCTGGCGAGGGCCGCCGTGACCTTCTCGCCGATTCCGTCCCACTCCTGGATCTGCACCTTGACCTTGATGTCCGGGTGAGCAGTCTCGAAGCCCTTGACGAAGTCGTTCTGGAACGCGGCCGAGACGCTGTCGCGCATCAGCCAGACGTCGATGGTGGTGCTCCCGTCGGAGCTGTCGTCGGAGGCATCGGAGGAGCTACTGCAGGCACTCAGCCCGGCCGTCATCACGAGCACGGACACACCGGCAAACAAGCGGAGCTTCACGGTTCACCTCTGGAGGACATGACCTGACCACCTGACCAGTGAAGTCCACTGGACAGCTCACCTCTTGATGTGGGGATGAAGGTGGCATAGACCAATCGAGGGCGTCAACCCCCTGTACATCGCGGGGTTTTGGTCTTCAGGCCGGTCGGGATCTGGACGATCACCGCTCGGTGACAGTTACACTTCCCTGGCCGAGAGGGCAGTTGCGGGCGACCACTGGTCAACTGGTCAGCTGGGTAACTGGGGATTCCGCGCATGAGGGAGTGCAATATGAAGGCCGACGAACCAGGTGCGGTGCTCAAACGGGAGCGAGTTCGCGACTTCATCCTCGACCTCGTCGAGTCGCACCGCCCGGGGGACGCGATCCCCTCCGAGCGCTCCCTGTGCGCCCAGCTGGGCGTGTCCCGCCCGACCCTGCGCGCGGCGGTCGACGAGCTCGTCGCCGCGGGTCTTCTGGTACGGGAACACGGCCGCGGCATGTTCGTGGCACCAGAGAAGATCACCCAGGAACTCGTCTCCGGTCAGCAGACCATGACAGTTCCTCAGGCCTCCGGGACCTGGTCGAGCCGCCTGCTGGAGTTCACCACCATCCCGGCAGGCGCACGCGTGGGCCGCAAGCTGCGCCTTTCACCCGCCGCCGAGATCGTGTACGTGGCACGACTGCGCCTGGTCGACGGCGCCCCGATGGCCATCGAGCATCTGCACATCAGGGCCGATCTGGTCCCCACCCTGTCCGCCCAGGAACTGGAAGCCGGTGACCTGTACGAGCACCTGCGCGAACAGCATGGCGTGCACGTCCAGGAGGCCGTACAGGCGATCGAGCCGACCGTCGTCACGCGCGCCGAGGCCGAGCTGCTCGACGTGCCCGAGCTGTCCCCGGCGCTGCTCTTCGAGCGGCTCACCTCGGACACCACCGGTCAGCCCGTCGAATACGTCCACTCGATCTACCGCGGCGACCGCTACCGCATCGTCTCCCGGCTCACCCTCGGCCCCTCGGCCGCAGTGCCGCCGGCCCGGCTCGGACACCACCCCGGCATCCCCCCGGGCGACTTCGCGCACCGCGACACCATCGCGTCCTCCACGCGCGGGGACATCCAGTCGGCACCGTGAGCCACTGCGGTTTCCCGGCGGGGCATGGGCGCAACGCCTGGCGAGCGTGGCCGGTCCTGAGCGTGGCCGGTCCTGAGCGCGGCACCGACTGGCAGCGGGCTTCCGGTTCCATGGGCAGGGGCATCAAGATCACCGTCAGTTCTCGGAAGCCCCTGAAACGCTGTCACCCGAGCCCTTCACGATCCTCAGCAGGTTCCGCCAACCGGCTTCCACGCGCTCCTGCGGTATCCCGCGTTGATGTACGAGGTGGTTGAGGAGGGCGGTGTCGAGGGAGGCCAGCAGTGTTTCGGCGAGCAGTTCCACATCGCCTTGTGTGCCGGTCTGCCGCAGCAAGGTGAGGAGGTGGGCGCGGCGGACGTTGAGGGGACGGTGCCCTTGCCCACCGAGGCGGCACGCGCGACCGCGTCCATGGTGACGTGCTCGACGCCGTCCTCGGCCACCAGACGGGCCGCGGCTTCCAGCAGGCGCGCTCGGTTGCGCACGGCGTCGGCGCGACGGCGGCTTCTTCTGATCCCACGTCGGGGATGGCCGTCACCCGTCCGTCGGCTCCTCACGATGCGCGCTGTCGACGTCCATGGATGCCGGATTCAGGGACGCCAACAGTTTCAGCAGCAGTGAGTGCACCTGCTCCTGCTCCACCGGCGTCAGCACCTCCAGAGCTTCGTCGTGGGTGGCGTCCACCGCGCTTCTGGCCTCCGCCGCGAGCCGCAGGCCGGCCTCGGTGGCGTGCAGTCGATGCGTGCGCCTGTCGCCGGGGGCGGTCCGACGTTCCAGAAGCCCCCGCTCGACCAGCCCGTTGACCGCGGTGCCCATGGACTGGGGGGTGATCGCCGCTCTGCGTGCCGCGGTCGCACTGGTGAGACCCGGATCGAGGATGGCCTGCGACAGGGCGCTGTTCTGGGCAAGGGTCAAGTGGAACGGGCGCAGTGTGCGCTCGACCCGAGTCGAGATGATCTGGCCGATCTGCCAAGCCACATGACCCGTACGCCGGTCGGATTGGTTCACGTGGCGGACCCCTTTTGTAAGTCAACTGATTATGATGTACAACAGACTATCAGCTGCCTTCTATTCTAGGAACCTGTCTTCGATGTCTCGAGTCTCCCCCCGACAGCCTCACAAGCACGCCCTGGACGTGGCCCATGCGCCTCCCCGCCCGGGAAACTCGCGTGCCGTCCTGCTCCCCGTCGCGGTCGTCCTGCTGATCGGCACCGTTTTCGTCAGCGTCTATCTCGCCGCCTTCCATGCGCCGCGCCCTCATGAGCTCCGCGTGGGCACCACGGAGGTCGGCACGCGGCAGGCGCACCTGCGCGAGGACCTCGAGCGGGTCGCCCCGGGCGGCTTCACGCTCGAGACCTACCCCGACGAATCCGCCGCCCGGCAGGCCGTCGAGGACAGGTCCGTGTACGGCGCCTACCTCGGCAAGGGGAACCTGCTCTACGGCAGCGCCAACGGAGCCGCCGTCACCGCGACCCTGACCACTGCTTTCGCTTCCGTGGCCCACGCGGAGCACCATGACCTCTCCGTCAAGGACGTTGCCCCGGCGGCAGCGGGGGACACCCGAGGGCTCTCCGTCTTCTACGCCGCCTTCGGCCTCGTACTGGCCGGATACCTGTTCGGCATGACGACCTACCAGATGGCCCCCCGGCTCCAATACCGCTGGCGTATGGCCAGCCTGGCCCTGTTCGGAGCCGTCGGCGGTGTCCTGGTCGCCGCCATCGGCGGGAGCACGGGCTTCGGTGCGCTGCCCGGCGCCTTCCTGCCCCTCGCTGTCATCATCGCGCTGATGGGCGCCGCGGTCGGCGGGACGACCATGGTGCTGCTGCGACTGTTCGGCTCCGCGGGCGTCAGTCTCGCCTCGATCCTCCTGCTGATCCTCGGCAACAGCAGCAGCGGCGGGATCATGCCGGCGGCCTACCTTCCCGCCTGGCTGCGCCCGCTGTCCGAGATCCTGCCCGTCGGGGTCGGCGTCCGCGCGATGCAAGGGCTTTCCCGGTTCGAGAACGACGGTTTGACCCGCGCCCTGGTGATCCTCCCGCTGTGGGTCCTCGGTGCCGCCGCCGTGCTCTACCTGAAGGACGTGTTCCGGCGCGAGGCTCCGGCCGGCGCGTGGGAGAAGGCCGAGCCACAGCCCGCGGCGGGCTGAGGCCGACAGGGCACTTCCGCATCTGGATGCGGTGTTGACGGGGCGTACCCTCCGCCGCCCGGTTCCAGGGCACTGAAAGCAGCCTGAAACCGCGCTGAATGCGCCCTGCCGCAGTCTCTTCGGCATGACGACAACGACATCGCACTCTCCCGCCATCGCGGCCAAGGGGCTGCGCAAGGCCTACGGGGACAAGACGGTCCTCGACGGCATCGACCTGGCGGTGCCGGCCGGCACGGTCTTCTCCCTGCTCGGGCCGAACGGCGCCGGTAAGACCACCGCAGTCAAGATCCTCTCCACCCTCGTCACCGCCGACGCCGGTGACCTGCATGTCGGCGGCCACGACCTGGCCACCGACCCGCAGGCCGTGCGCGCCGCGATCGGCGTCACCGGGCAGTTCTCCGCCGTCGACGGCCTGATCACCGGTGAGGAGAACATGCTCCTCATGGCGGACCTGCACCACCTCTCCCGCAGCGAGGGCCGCCGCACCGCCGCCGAACTCCTTGAGCGCTTCGACCTGGTGGAGGCCGCGAAGAAGCCCGTCTCCACCTACTCCGGCGGCATGAAGCGCCGCCTCGACATCGCGATGACGCTGGTCGGCAACCCGCGGATCATCTTCCTCGACGAGCCGACCACCGGGCTCGACCCCCGCTCCCGCCACAACATGTGGGGGATCATCCGTGGTCTGGTCTCCGGCGGCGTCACCGTCTTCCTCACCACCCAGTACCTGGAGGAGGCCGACGAACTCGCTGACCGTATCGGCGTGCTCAACAACGGAAAGATCGCCGCTGAGGGCACCGCTGACGAACTGAAGCGGCTCATCCCGGGAGGGCACGTCCGGCTCCGTTTCACCGACCCGGCCGCGTACCAGTCCGCCGCCGTCGCCCTGCGTGAGGCCACCCGCGACGACGAGGCGCTGTCGCTGCAGATCCCCAGCGACGGCAGCCAGCGCGAGCTGCGCTCCATCCTCGACTGGCTGGACTCGGCCGGCGTCGAGGCGGACGAGCTGACCGTGCACACCCCCGACCTCGACGACGTGTTCTTCGCCCTGACCGGCGGAACCAACGTCCCCAGCCAGCCCAACGAGCCCAAGGAGACTGTCCGATGAGCGCCCTCTCCCTCGCCGTACGCGACTCGAACACGATGCTGCGCCGCAACCTGCTGCACGCGCGGCGCTACCCGTCCATGACCCTGAACCTGCTGCTCACGCCGATCATGTTGCTGCTGCTCTTCGTCTACATCTTCGGAGACGTGATGAGCGCGGGCATCGGTGGCGGCGGCGCCGACCGCTCCGACTACATCGCCTATATCGTCCCGGGCCTCCTGATGATGACCATCGGCAGTACCGTGATCGGGGCCGCGATCTCCGTCTCCATGGACATGACCGAGGGCCTCATCGCCCGCTTCCGCACGATGGCGGTCTACCGCGGCTCCGTGCTCGTCGGGCACGTCGTCGGCAGCGTGCTGCAGGTGCTCGCCAGCCTGGTCCTCGTCGGCGCCATCGCCGTGGCCATCGGCTTCCGCTCCACGGACGCCACGGCCCTGGAGTGGCTGGCGGCGTTCGGGCTGCTCGCGCTGTTCACCCTGGCGCTCACCTGGATCGCGGTCGGGATGGGCATGGCCAGCCCGAACCCCGAGGCGGCCAGCAACATGGCGATGCCGCTGATCCTCCTCCCGCTCATCTCGAGCGCCTTCATCCCGGCCGACACGATGCCGGGCTGGTTCCAGCCGATCGCCGAGTACCAGCCGTTCACGCCGGCCATCGAGACCCTGCGAGGCCTGCTGCTCGGCACCGAGATCGGCAACAACGGGTGGATTGCGATCGCCTGGTGCGTCGGCCTCACCGCGCTCGGCTACCGCTGGTCGACGGCGCTGTTCAACCGCGACCCGAAGTAACCGCCATGACAGCGCGGGCCGCATCCCGCAGTTCGTCCCGCTCCAGGGCGGCGTACTCCGACACCGCGTCGGCGTACGCCGCCCTGTCGGCATTCTCGGCCGCCTGCCGGGCGCGGTCCGCCGACATCGTCGGCTGGAACTCGCGCGCCACCCGCAGCCGTTCGGCCAGCGCGATCATCCGCACGGCCGAGATGTCGCCGGACGCGAGCCCCGCCATGCCGAGCGCGTGCAGCACCGTCCCGAACAACAGGAGCTCCATGGGCGAGCCGGCCGGACCGGAGAGCAGGGTCCGCAGCCCCCGCCGCAGCCGGTCGACCGGTTCCGCGACCAGCTCGAGCCGGCCGGCGTGCGCGTGCGCCGTCACCGCCGCCGAGTGGGTCTGCAGCGCCGACGGGTCGAGCCAGGGGTCGTCGCCGTGCATCGATCCGACTTCGAGCATCCGCTCCACGGCGCCGCGCCACAGGCCGAGCCCGACCTCCGTCAGTCCGCGGGCGAGCGCGATCTCGGCGCGCCCGCCGAGGTCGGGCCGGTGGAAGGAGTCCTGCTGCGGGGTGTTGTCGCTCTCCGCCTGCCGCAGCCAGTACTCGGCCTCGTCGGGGTCGTCGCGCTGCAGGCAGGCGAGGACGAGGCTCGTGCGGATGAAGGGGTAGTCGTGCCCGTCGCCGAGCCGCGGCACCACCTCGAGCGTCGCCTTGAGGTGCTCGTACGCTTCCTCGCCCCGCCCCGTCCGCAAGCACAGCTCGCTCAGCCGGGAATGCCCCATGAGCTGCATGGACGGATTGTCGACCGGAGCCAGTTCGGCGAGTATCCGGCGAGCCGAGGTGAGCGCGCGGTCGATGTCGTGCTCGTACTCCCAGACGTAGGTGGCGATGCTCTCGGCGATGCCGGCGACCAGCGGCTGCTCGCTGTCGCAGAGCCCCCGCAGCACCTCGTAGTCGGGAGGCAGCATCTCGGGGACCGCGCTCAGCACGGCCGCGGCGGCGCGCGGCAGCGTGTCCGGCGGGGCCGGGGGCAGCCGCCGGAGGGTGACGAGCTGGCGTACGGCGACCGGGCCGTAGCCCATGAACAGGCTCGCCGTGCCCACCACCGCGGCGGCGCGGGCGACTTCGACGTGTTCGGGCTCGGGGTAGTAGTGCGACAGCGGCGGGCCGGTGTCCGCGGCGAGGGCGGCGAGGCGGGGGAAGTTGGAGTCGTTGGACCACAGAGCGCCGAGGACGGCGGTGAGGGCGGCGAGGGTGGGGCCGTCCGTACGGGCGAGGGCGTGCCGCAGGGCCAGCACGAGGTTGTCCTGCTCGGCCCTGATCCGCTCCCCGGCGGCCAGCGGTTCCGAGCCGAAGAACCAGTCGTGGTACGCGACCCCGAAGTCCCGCGCCCAGGTGAGGAACCGGCCGACGGCCTCCTCGTCCCCGCCCGCCTCCGCACACCGGGCCGCACTGAACTCCCGTACGGTCTCCAGCATCCGGAACCGCACACCGGCCGGGGTGTCGGCGACGGTGAGCAGCGACTGATCGGTCAACTGCTCCAGCAGAAGCAGCGCATCCTCGCCGAGCACCTGCTCCGCCGCCTCGCCGGAGAAGCCGCCAGGGAAGACGGACAGCAT
This sequence comes from Streptomyces sp. SD15, assembly GCF_054462255.1. Lineage (NCBI taxonomy): Bacteria > Bacillati > Actinomycetota > Actinomycetes > Kitasatosporales > Streptomycetaceae > Streptomyces > Streptomyces sp. SD15. The sequence goes on from NZ_JBTLMO010000027.1 coordinate 19,989, forward strand.
GCGCAGAGCCGCCCTGGCGTCCTCCGCGAGCAGGTTCCAGCTCCACTCCACGACCGCGTGCAACGTGCGGTGGCGCTCCGGCACGTCCCGTACCCCGCCGCGAAGGAGCGCGAACCGGTCGCCGAGGCGGCGGGCGATCTCCGGCACCGAAAGCACCCGCACCCGTGCCGCGGCCAGCTCCACGGCGAGCGGCAGCCCGTCGAGGTGACGGCACAGCTCGGCCACCGCGTCCGGCGGCAGCTCCACGCCGGGCCGGGCGGCCCGGGCCCGCTGCGTGAACAGCTCGACCGAGGTGTCGAGACCGAGCTCCGGCAGCGCGTACACCGCCTCCGACGTGAGGCCCAGCGGGGCCCGGCTGGTGGCGAGCACCCGCAGGTCCTTCGAGGACGAGACCAGAGCCTGTACGAGGTCGGCGGCGCCCCGGATGACCTGCTCGCAGTTGTCCAGCACCAGCAGAGCGGACCCGGAGCCGAACACGCCGAGGATGCCGGACACCGAGTCGGCCGTGGCGTGGCCGCTCACGGCGCCGTGCCGCCCCTCGCCCGCGCCGAGCGCGGAGGCCACCTCCGCGGCCACGTCCGCGTCCGTGGTGACGCCGGCGAGCGGCACGAAATACACCACGCGCTGCTCGCCCCGGCGGCTGACGGCGTGCGCGAGCCGGGTCTTGCCGAGGCCGCCGGGGCCGACTACGGTGACGGCGCGGGAAGCGCGCAGCAGCCGCTCCACCGCCGCAATGTCCTCGTCACGCCCGAGCAGCGGGTTCGGCTCGTGCGGCACGCCGTGCCTGACCACAGGCGCCTCGCCGCGCAGCAGCTCCCGCTGTACGGCCTTGAGCCCGGCGCCCGGATCCGTGCCGAGTTCGTCGCGCAGCTCACGGCGGTATGCCTCGTACTGCATCAGCGCGGCGGACGGGCCCGCCGTCGCCGCTTCGCCGCGCAGCAGCTCGGCGAGCACTTCTTCGTCGCGCGGATGCTCCGAGGCGGCCAGGGCCAGCGGCCCGGCCGCCTCCGCGTGCCGTCCAAGGCGGGCGAGTGCGAGCGCCTGCGCGCGTATGAGCGTGCCGCGGACGGGGGCGCGCTCGGTGCGCAACGCGGCTACGGGGTCGTCGGTGTCGCCGCCCCCGTCAGGAGTGCCCTCCCACAGCGCGAGCCCGGCGTCGGCCGCCGCCAGCGATCCCGCGTGGTCCCCGGCCCTGGCCCGGTCCGCGCTGGCGGCGGCGTGCAGCAGCAGGGCGGAGCTGTCGACCTGGTCCTCGGCGAGGGTAAGCCGGTATCCGGTCGGCGTGCTGACGAGGACGTCGGCGTCCAGCTGCGCCCGCGCCCTGGACACGAGGACCTGCACCGCCTTTCCCGGCCGCTCGGGCAACTCGTCCGGCCACAGCCCTGCCACAAGCCGCTCGGTGCTGCAGCCCGTGCGCAAGTCGCCCGCCAGCAGCGCGAGGAGACCGCGGAGCCGGGGCGCGGTGACTTCCTGTCCGCGATAGGCGACACGCGGCAGCAGGGTCAGGTCGGTGGTCATCCGTGCAGATTAGCCAAGGCCCGGCCGCCGGAACTACCGCCGCGGGCCGAACTCCCGCTGCGCGGGCGGCTGTCGCAGCCGCGCCGACCGTTCCTGCAGCCGCGCCGACCGATGCCGACTCCCCCAAGTTCTCGGCTTCGCTCGAACAGAAGGGACCCCCATCGCGTCGACGCCCTCCTCCGCCTTGCAGCTGCACGCACCCCACCCCGCTCACCGGCACCGACCACACACCGCTGCTTTCCTCCACCGTGATCGACCGGACAGGTCCTAGAAATCCTGGTCACAGCCGGTGATGTCCCGGGAGACGCCCATGACGCGGTGCGTTGTCGAATCGTCGAGGGCGATCGGAGTGCGCTGCTCGAAGGCTCCGGGCTTTGGCCAGTACGTCGCCGCCGCCCAGTGGTCGCGGCGCGGAGCGCCGCGGTATCGATGGTGTCTGCTTGGCTGCGAGGCGGCCGGGTGCCGTGTCCGGCGGAGCCGGTGCTGCGTACACGCGGTGGCGGGATCACTCGGTCGGGTGAGGGGTGGGGAACGTGCGACGGGGCGTCGTATGCGTGTGTACGTTTGCTGATCGTGAAGCTGGTGGTGCAGGTCAAGCTGCTGCCGACGCCCGTGCAGGCGGCGGCACTTGAGGCGACCCTGCGTGCCTGCAACGAAGCAGCCGGCTGGGTGAGCCAGGTCGCTTTCGAGCACGGGGAGTTCAAGAACTTCCCGCTGCGCAAGCTCACCTACGAGCAGATCAAGACCCGGTGGAACCTGGGGGCGCAGGCTGCCCAGCACACCATCAAGAAGGCCTGTGACGCGTACGCGACGTTGAAGGCGAATCTGAAGGCGGGCCGTCTGGGCCGCCCCGGCTCGAAGCGCTACCGGCGCGCCACCGAAAAGCCCGTTGCCTTCCGTCGTTGCGGTGCTCAGCCGTACGACGACCGGATGCTGTCCTGGCAGATCCCCGACCGCACGGTGTCGATCTGGACCACCGACGGCCGCATGAAGAACGTGGCCTTCACCGCCTCCCCGGAGCAGCTCGCCACCCTCGCCCTGTACCGCAAGGGCGAGTCCGACCTGCTGGAGCGGGACGGCATGTGGTTCCTGAACGCCACCTGCGAGGTCCCCGAGGCCGAACCGAACGCCGAACCGGTGGACTTCCTCGGCATCGACCTGGGCATCGTCAACATCGCCACCACCAGCGACGGCGAGATCATGGCCGGACGGCAGCTCAACCGGATCCGCCTGCGCGAGCGCGGCCTGCGCACCAAACTCCAGAAGAAGAACACCCCGTCCGCCAAACGCCGCCTGAAGAAACGGCGGCGCAAGGAGGCGCGGCGGGCGAAAGACATCAACCACAAGATCGCGAAGCATGTGGTGGCCGAGGCAGAACGCACCGGTCGCGGAATCGCCCTGGAAGACCTCACAGGCATCCGCGAGCGGGTACGGCTTCGAAAGCCCCAACGGGCCACCCACTCCAGCTGGTCCTTCCACCAGCTCGGACAGTTCATCGCGTACAAGGCCCGTAAGGCCGGGGTGCCCGTGGTGTACGTCAATCCGGCGTACACCTCGCGCACCTGCGCCGAATGCGGGCACATCGACAAAGCGAACCGGGTCTCCCAGGCCCTCTTCGCATGCCGGTCCTGCGGATTCGTTGATCACGCGGACCGGAACAGCTCCCGCAACATCCGCGCAAGAGCGTGGGAGTTGTGGCGAAGCGGGGCCCTGTCAACGGCCCCCGCCCCACCCCCGAAACCCAAGGGTGGGGCCGGACGCAAACGGCACGTCACCGCCAGTGACGCCCGTTGTGCAAGCCCGGGACTTTAGGACTCCGTTGGTAAAAGGACAAGGCCGACATCACGGCTCGCATGCCGGTTGGATGCGGATCACTCGACTTGCGAGTTCGCAAGCCCGGTGATCCTCGCGGCCGGGGTTTCGTCCCTTTCCCAACGGAGTCCTTTAGTCCCGGGTAGTTGACCAACTGCCGTACGAAGACGGGCTTGAAGGCGGGGGAGAGCAGCCCCGGGAGGTAGCGCTGCACCGGCGCGCCCAGATCGACCTCCTCCGCCGCGAGCTGGAGCACCACCGCGGCCGTGACCACCTTCGTCGTCGAACCGGCCCGGAAGACGGCGTTCGGGTCCGCTTTACGGCCGGTCGCCAGATCGTGCACTCCGGCACTGCCGCTCCAGCGGCCGTCGCTGCCCCCGACGCGTACGAGGGCGGCTGTCGCGTCGGCGTCCGGCAGTCCGGCGAGCGCGGCGCGTAAGGCGGCGGCGTCCGGGCCGGCCGTGGCGGGGCGCGCGGTCACGGAGGGCGAGGCGACGGCGGGCACGGCCAGGGGGCCGGCCGCCAGGCCGAGGACGAGGGCGGCGGCGACGGCCGCGACGGTTGTGGTGCGGACGGGCATCTGCTGCTCCTGGTGTGGGCGGTGCGGTGGGAACATCCTGCGACCGCGCGGGCTCTCGCGGATCGTCACCGAGGAGGGCCCCACCCCTGACGCCCACCCGGATCAACTCCCTTTCCATGCAGGGGTGTTGTCAGGGGTTGCCCCTAGGGCCCGGCGAAGAGAGGTGCGAAAAACTGTTATCGCGGAGGGCGGCCGTCCGTCTCCTGTGCGTCAGGACCACCTCTTCGCACAGGAGTAAACGCCATGCCCGCGCACAAGCGCCCGAGCACATCCGAGCCCAAGCGTGAGAACAAGCACCGCCTGACCCGCCGCGGTCTGCTGGGCATCGGCGGTGGCCTCGCCGCCACCGCGGCAGTCGGTGGTGGCGCGCTGCTCGTGATGTCCGGCGGAGACAACGCGGGCGCGGCGCCCACGGCCTTCGCCCACCCGGGCATGCTGCACGCCCACGGCGAGCTCAACCGTGCGAAGGTGCGCGTGGCGGCGAAGGCGCAGCCCTGGCTGTCCGGCTGGGACAGGCTCACCGCCAACCCGCATTCCCGCAGCACCTGGAAGGCCAACCCGCAGGCCACGATCGTCCGTGGCGGCACCGGCCAGAACTACGGCATCCTCTACAACGACATCCATGCGGCCTACCAGAACGCCCTGCGCTGGAAGATCGCCGGGACGAGGGCGAACGGCGACGCCGCACGTGACATCCTCAACGCCTGGTCGGCCGCGCTCACCGCGCTCACCGGGAACGCCGACCGGTTCCTGGCGGCCGGGATCTACGGCTACCAGTTCGCCAACGCCGCCGAACTCATGCGCGGCTACGACGGCTTCGACCTGGCCCGGTTCAAGAAGATGATGCTGAGGGTCTTCTACCCGATGAACCGCCAGTTCCTGGCCACCCACAACGACGCGGTCATCACCAACTACTGGGCGAACTGGGACCTCTGCAACGTCGCCTCGATCATGGCGATCGGCATTCTGTGCGACGACCGGACGAAGTTGGACCGCGCGATCGCGTACATGAAGCACGGAGCCGGCAACGGCTCCCTGAAGAACGCCACCCCGTTCGTCTACGAGTCCGAGGGCCTCGCCCAGTGGCAGGAGAGCGGCCGCGACCAGGGACACACCATGATGGGCATGGGGCAGATGGGCACGATCTGCGAGATGGCCTGGAACCAGGGCGTCGACCTGTACGGCTACGACGACAACCGGTTCATGAAGGCCGCCCAGTACGTCGCCAAGTACAACCTCGGACGGAGCGTGCCCTTCACCACGTACGCCTGGCGCAGCGGCACCGGCACCGGCAAGTACAACGAGCAGACTGTGATCTCCGACATAGGACGCGGACAGGTTCGCCCGGTTTGGGACATCCTGCACTACCACTACGCGCGCCGCCGCAGGCTCTCCGTGCCGTACATCACGGCCATGGCTGAAAGGGTGCGTGCGGAGGGCGGGGGCGGCGACTACGGGCCGAACAGCGGCGGCTACGACCAGCTCGGATTCGGGACGCTGCTCTACGCCAAGTGACGGCTCTACGCCAAGTGACACCGAAAGGGACGCACGTGGACGGGCGGCAGTGGCGTTCGACCATCGCGGCCGCGCAGGCCGGTGACCGGCGCGCCCTCGACGAACTGGTCGAGGGCTGGCTGCCCCTCGTCTACAACGTCGTCGGCCGCGCGCTGAACGGTCACGCGGACGTCGACGACGTCGTGCAGGAGACCATGCTGCGCGCCGTCGACAACCTCGGCTCACTGCGCGACCCGGACAGCTTCCGGTCCTGGCTGGTCGCCATCGCGATGCGCCAGATACGCGAGCGGGCCCGCCGCCGCACCGCCGAGACGCTGGACGACGGCGCGGCGGACCAGGCCGCTGACTTCGCCGAACTGACCGTGCTGCGGCTCCAGTTGGAGGGGCAGCGGCGCGAGGTCGCGGAGGCCGTGCGGTGGCTCGACGAGGATGACCGCCACCTGCTCTCGCTGTGGTGGCTGGAGGTCGCGGGCGAGCTCACCCGGCGCGAGCTGGCGGCGGCGAGCGGGATCAGCCGACAGCACGCGGCGGTGCGGGTGCAGCGGATGAAGGAGCGGCTGGAGACCGCGCGCGACATCGTACGGGCGCTCGACTCGTCCTGCCCGGACCTGCCGTCGGTGACCGCCCGCTGGGACGGACGTCCCGACTCGGTGTGGCGCAAGCGGCTGGCCCGGCACATCCGGGGCTGCGCGTACTGCTCGGGCGCCCGCGAGGCCGTCGTACCGGCCGAACGACTCCTGGTCGGGATCGCGCTCGTCCCGCTGCCGGTCGGCTTCACGCTCTCGCTGGCGCTGGGCGGCAAGACGGCGGGGGCCGCCACCGGCGTCGGCTGGTCCGCCAAGGTGATCGGCGTGCTCACCAAGCCCGCCGTCGCGGTGACGGCCGGAGCGACGCTCGTGGCGGGCGGCGCGTACGTCGTGACACACACCCCCGACAAACCGCCCGCGCGCGCCGCCGAGCCGACGACGGCGAGCACGGCCCGCCCGCCGACATGGACCCCTTCCGCGACCCCGAGCCCCTCACCGACGAAGTCGACGTCGAAGACGAAGCCGACGTCAAAGGCGAAGAAGCCGGAGGGGGAAACGCAGCTGTACGGCACGGTCGTCGACGCCGTCGACAACGCGCCCTCCGCGACCGCGCTCCCCGCCGCGCTGCCCCGGCGTGCCGAGAAGGGCGTGACCGCGACGGGCGCGCCCGCCACGGGTATGACCCACCGCGGCGAGACGATCACCCTCACCGGCCAGGGCTACGTCCGCGTCCGCTGGCAGATCCTGCCCGGTCAGCGCCCCGGCAGCGTGGTGATGCCGACCTGGACCGGCCTGCGCGGCAAGCTCTTCCACGTCGCCTCGGGCGGCGGCCACCGTATGGACGACGTCCAGCCCGGCGCGACGGACGGCACGACCTGGATGGGCGGCCCGGCCACCGGCGTGTCCGTCCTGCCGTCCGGCACCCAGCAGATGTGGCAGAACGAGTACTTCTGGGTCGACGGCACCGTCACCCTCCACCAGAACGAACGCGGCGCCGACTACAACCTCTTCGTCGAGACCTCGACCTGGGACAAGGCGACCGAGGACATCCGCACGGGTCCCGCCCAGGGCGCGGTCCGCTACGGCCTCGTCCGTGACGACGGCAAGGACACCGCTCCGGTACCGCAGTACCTGACCCGCTCCACCCCCACCGACCCGGCGACCGTCCCTCAGCGGTCCGACGTCACCACTCCATGACTACTCCCCTGACCACGCCTTGCGCAGGGCGCACAGCGTGTCGATGCGGTTCGTCGTGATCGAGTCCACCCCCATGTCGAGCAGCCGGCGCATGGAGCGGCGGGTGTCGGGGGTCCAGACGGAGAGGAGGTAGCCGTTGCGGTGGACGTGGGCCGTGAGGGCGCGGTCGACCAGGGTGAAGCGGTAGTTGAGCCAGCGGGGGCGCACCGCGTCGAGCAGGGCGGGGCGCGGCGGCGCGAGCGTCGTCCAGGTGAGCGCGATCTCCGCCGCCGGGTCGGCCGCCCGCACCGCGAGCATGGTCGGGGCGTCGGCGCAGTAGTACACCCGATCCTCGGCCCCGCACTCGCGAATGACGTCCACGACCCGGCGTACGGCCCGCGCGTTCGCCGCACCCGGCAGATCGACCAGGATCCGGCTGTCCCCGGTCGCGGCCAGCGCGTCCACGAGCGTCGGCACGCCGTCGTCCGTGAGCCCCCGCAACTCGTCGCAGGAGAGGGACCGCAGGGGCCGCTCCAGCTCCCACAACCGCTTCAGCGTCTCGTCGTGCAGCAGAACGGGCACGCCGTCGCGAGTCGTCCGTACGTCGATCTCGACCACGTCCGCGCCCAGTTGGAGCGCGGAACGCAGTGAGTCGATCGTGTTCTCGCGGACGCGATAGGGGTCGCCGCGATGAGCGACGGCAGTCACGGTGCGCATGGGGCCCATTGTGGTGGTGCGGTGTGTCAGGGCGCGAGCCAGGTCGAGGCGTAGGTGTCGATCTCCTCGGCGAGCTTCATCTTTCCGGCCGGGTCGAGGAAGGACGCGTCGACCGCGTTCTTGGCGAGCGCGGCGAGGCTCTGCTCGTCGAGTTCGAGGAGACGGGCGGCGACCGCGTACTCGTTGTTGAGGTCGGTGCCGAACATCGGCGGGTCGTCGGAGTTGATGGTGACCAGAACTCCGGCCCGTACGAACTCCTTTATGGGGTGCTCGTCGAGGGTGCGGACCGCGCGGGTGGCGATGTTGGAGGTCGGGCAGACCTCCAGGGCGATGCGGTGCTCGGCGAGGTGCGCGAGCAGCTTGGGGTCTTGGGCGGAGCTCGTGCCGTGTCCGATGCGCTCGGCGCGCAGGTCGGTGAGTGCGTCCCAGACCGTCTGCGGGCCCGTCGTCTCACCGGCGTGCGGCACCGATCGCAGCCCGGCCGCGATCGCCCGGTCGAAGTACGGCTTGAACTGCGGCCGCGGTACGCCGATTTCGGGCCCGCCCAGCCCGAAGGAGACCAGTCCCTCGGGGCGCAGCCGATCGTCGGTGGCGAGCCGTACCGTTTCCTCGGCCGCATCGAGGCCCGCCTCGCCGGGAATGTCGAAGCACCAGCGCAGTACGACACCGAGCTCGGCCTCCGCCGCCTTGCGGGCGTCCTCGATCGCGTCCATGAAGGCGCGCTCGTCGATGCCGCGGCGGGTGGAGGACCACGGCGTGATGGTCAGCTCGGCGTAACGGACCTGCTGCCGGGCCATGTCCCGGGCGACCTCGTACGTCAGCAGCCGTACGTCCTCCGGGGTGCGGATGAGGTCGACGACGGACAGATAGACGTCGATGAAGTGGGCGAAGTCCGTGAACGTGAAGTAGTCCGCGAGAGCCTCGGGGTCCGTCGGCACCTTGGAGTCGGGGTGGCGGGCGGCGAGGGTCGAGACGATGCGCGGGGAGGCGGAGCCGACGTGGTGCACGTGCAGTTCGGCCTTGGGCAGCCCGGCGATGAAGGCGTGCAGATCGCGGGTGCCGCGGGTGGCCTGGGTGTTGAGGTGGTCGGTCAAGGGTTCCTCCCCGGGAACGGCGCCCCCGGGCCATGGTCGGCGGGGACGCGGGTGATCGGCTGATCGGTGACTCGGGGATCATCGTAGAGCGCGGTCCGCGAGGGGCAGGCCCGGGCCGTAGCATGACCGAACATACGACAGGTGTACGACAGAGGGGGGCCCACGCATGTCCGACGACGCGCAGACGCCGCAGAGCGCCGCCGGGACCCCGTGGGCGTCCCCGGACCAGGGGACTTCGCCACCGTCGCCGACCGACGTGTCGCCGACTGCCGAACCCGCGGACGGCATGCCCGCCGACGCGATACCCGCCGACGCGATACCCGAGGTGGGCGGGGCGACCGGGTACACCGCCCCCGCTCCCAAGATCGCCCTGGACAAGTCCCCGGACGTGTCCTCGGACAAGTCCCCGGACGCGATGCCCGCCGCCCGGCAGCCCGAGCCGAACCCCTGGGCTCCACCCGCGGATCCGGCCCCGTCCCGAGCGGGCGGCGCTCCCACGCCACCGCCCCCCTCGGTGGACCACCAGCCGACCGTCACCTCGCTCCCCGCCACGGGCACCCCGAGCCACCACCCTCAGCCCCGCCCCTGGGACAACCCCTTCGCGCCTCCCGCCGCCCACGCGCCCCACCCCCGACCCGCCCCCGGAGAACCGGTCCCCCCGCCGCCCATCGCCCCCGAGGGGCCCGGCCAGATCCCGTACGGCTACGGATACGGCCAGGGCTACCCGGCCTACGCCCCGCCGCAGGCCGGCCACCCGGGCCTCCCCGGCTACCCGGGCGGCGTCCCTGGCCACGGCTGGCCCGCGATGCCCCTGCCGCCCAGCAACGGCGTGGGCACCGCCGCACTCGTGCTCGGCATCGTCGCGGCCGCCATGTTCTGTCTGTGGCCGCTGGCCATCGTCGCGGGCATCCTCGCCGTGATCTTCGGTGTGATCGGCCGCCGCAAGGCCCGCCGGGGTGAGGCGACGAACCCGGGCCACGCCCTGGCCGGGATCATCTGCGGAGCGGTCGGCATCGTCCTGGGTGTCGCGTTCGCCTCGCTCCTGTTCCTCGTCCCGGACGACGACGGGACCGATGACCCGTTCACCGGCGACGACGGCTACTCCACCTCACTCGTCGTGCAGCACCACGGCTGACCGGGCCCCCAGCCGGCGGGAGGACACCCTCAGTCGGCCTGGGACTCTCTCAACCGCTCTCGCGCCTCCATCAGCGCGAACCCCAGCAGATTCGGCCCCCGCCACCGCTCGGGATCCGATGCGCGCTCGTCGTCCGCCGCGAGCCCGATGCCCCACACGCGGTCCAGGGGGCTGGCCTCGACCAGCACCCTCTCACCCGTGCTCAACAGAAACGCCCGCAGATCGGCGTGCGCGGCGAACTTGTGGACGCTGCCTTCGACCACGATCGCGAACCGCTCCCGCTCCCATATCGAGTCGTCGAAGCCGCGCACCAGCCGCCCCGCCTTCTTGGCGAGCGCGGGATGGGGCGCCTCGACCGCGCGCCGCTCCGCCTCCGCGTCCCCGAACAGCCGCGCCTTGCCCGCCATCATCCAGTGCTCGGCACTCGCGTAGGAGACCCCGGCCACCGTGAACGGCGACGGCCACCACTGGCTCAGACAGCTCGCGCTCACCTGACCGTCCGGTCGCGGGCTGTGTCCCCAGAAGTGCAGGTACTTGACCCTCGCCCCCGAGGCGACCGTGCTGACCAGCGCTTCCCAAGAATCGATCCTCCCCATGCACGCGAGTCTGGCATCCACCACTGACAGTCCGTCCTGCCTTTTCCCTGGGGACTCGACACCTGGTCGACAGATTCCGTCGCGTAACCAAAAGGCAACAACGGAATCACTTGTTGGAGTCCCTTTGCTCTGTCAGGATCGGCACTCAAATCGAGCTGGAGCTACGCCGGCCCTCGCGGTAACGGGCAGGGCGGCGGAGGAGAGCGACATGCACAATCCGGGTCATCGCTTCCAGGCGCAGGACCGCTTCGCGGACGGCGCGCAGTACATCGCGGGCCGACTGACCAAGGGCACCTCCGGCCGCACGTACGCGGTCGTCGACCCGGCCACCGGCGACGCCGTCTACACGTACGAACTGGCCGGTACGCAGGACGTCGACCGCGCCGTCGCCGCCGCCCGCGACGCGTTCCCCGGCTGGTCCGGCGCCACCCCTGGCGAGCGTTCCGACGCGCTGCACCGCTTCGCCGCCGTGCTCGCGGACCGCGCGGAGGAATTCGCCCGCGCGGAGTCGCTGCAGTGCGGCAAACCGCTCAAGCTCACCCGGGAGTTCGACGTCCCGGGGACGATCGACAACACCGCCTTCTTCGCCGGTGCCGCCCGGCACCTCCAGGGTCAGTCCGCGGGCGAGTACTCCGGCGACCACACCTCGTACGTACGCCGTGAGCCCATCGGCGTCGTCGGCTCCATCGCGCCCTGGAACTACCCCCTCCAGATGGCCGCCTGGAAGATCCTGCCGGCGATCGCGGCGGGCAACACGATCGTGCTGAAGCCCGCCGAGCTCACCCCGCTGACCTCGCTCCTTTTCGCCGAGGCGGCCACCGAGGCGGGGATCCCGGACGGGGTCGTCAACATCATCACGGGAGCCGGGAAGGACGCGGGGGAGCACCTCGTCGGTCATCCCGACGTCGCGATGACCTCCTTCACCGGGTCCACCGCCGTCGGCAAGCGGGTCGCGGAGATCGCCACGTCCACCGTCAAGCGGCTCCACCTGGAGCTGGGCGGCAAGGCGCCCTTCGTGGTCTTCGACGACGCCGACCTGGACGCGGCCGTCCACGGCGCGGTCGCCGGCTCGCTCATCAACACCGGGCAGGACTGCACGGCGGCCACGCGCGCGTATGTGCAAAGGCCCCTCTACGAAGATTTCGTTCACCGAACGGCCGCCCTCATGGAGAGCGTCCGGCTCGGCGACCCGTTCGCGCCCGGCACCGACCTGGGCCCGCTGATCTCGCACGCCCAGCGCGACCGAGTGGCCGGATTCGTCGACCGGGCGCGTGCCTACGCGCGCGTCGTCACCGGCGGCGACATCCCCGAGGAGCTCAAGGACGGCGCGTACTACCGGCCCACGCTCATCGCCGACGCCGCTCAGGACAGCGAGATCGTGCAGTCCGAGATCTTCGGCCCCGTCCTGGTCGTGCTCCCCTTCGACAGCGACGACGAAGGAATCCGGCTCGCCAACGACACTCCGTACGGTCTCGCCGCCTCCGCGTGGAGCCGGGACGTGTACCGGGCCAACCGTGCGACCCGCGAGATCAAGGCGGGCTGTGTCTGGATCAACGACCACATTCCGATCATCAGCGAGATGCCGCACGGCGGTTATCAGGCATCCGGCTTCGGCAAGGACATGTCGGCGTACTCGTTCGAGGAGTACACCCAGATCAAGCACGTCATGTTCGACAACACCGCGGTGGTCAGGAAAGCCTGGCACCGCACGATCTTCGGGGACCGGCCGTAACGGGATTCCCGCTACCGCCAAGTGGCAGACCAGGCCGCGACCACGGCCGCGACCCTTCCGAAAGGGCACCACGAGCATGGAGCAGTACGAGCCCGAACGCCTGGCCCCGGCCCAACTGGCCGCTCTTCGGCGCAGCTTCGCCGGCGGCAGGGCCGCCCTCACCCGTCGTTCGCTGCTGCGCGCCTCCGCGGGCGGTGCCCTTGCCGTCGGCGGGCTCGCGGCACTGAGCGGCTGCGGAATCCCCGCGGCGGGCAAGTCCCAGGGCGGCGTCTCAGCCGAGGACCACTCGGCCAAGGAGAAGACGATCAACTTCTCCAACTGGACCGAGTACATGGACGTCGACGACAGCGAGAAGCACCACCCGACGCTCGACGCGTTCACCAAACGCACCGGAATCAGCGTCAAGTACACCGAGGACATCAACGACAACGTCGAGTTCTTCGGCAAGATCAAGCCGCAGCTCGCGGCGGGCCAGGACACCGGGCGCGACCTCATCGTCGTCACCGACTGGCTGGCGTCCCGGCTGATCCGCTTCGGGTGGGTCCAGAAACTGGACGCGTCCAATCTCCCGCACGCGTACGCGAACCTGTCGGACCAGTTCCGCAGCCCCGACTGGGACCCGGGCCGCGCCTACTCGTACCCCTGGACCGGCATCTCCACCGTCATCGCCTACAACAAGAAGGCGCTCGACGGCGTGGAGGTCAAGTCGGTCTCCGACATGCTCGACAACCCCAAGCTCAAGGGGCGCGTCGGCTTCCTCTCCGAGATGCGCGACAGCGTCGGCATGACGCTGCTCGACCTGGGCAAGGACCCGGCGAAGTTCACCGACGACGACTTCGACGCGGCGATCGCCCGGCTCCAGAAGGCCGTGGACAAGGGCCAGATCCGCCGCTTCACCGGCAACGACTACACGTCCGACATCACCAGCGGCGACTTCGCGGCCTGCATAGCCTGGGCCGGCGACGTCGTGCAGCTCAAGGCGGACAGCCCCGATGTCGACTTCATCATCCCGGACAGCGGCTATATGACGTCCACGGACAACTTGCTGATCCCCAACAAGGCGCGCCACAAGACGAACGCCGAGCGGCTCATGGACTACTACTACGAGCCCGAGCCGGCCGCCGAACTCGCCGCCTACATCAACTACGTCTGTCCGGTCGACGGAGTGCAGCCCTATCTCGCGAAGATCGACGAGGACGCGGCGAACAATCCGCTGATCATTCCTGACCAGGCCATGGCCGCGAAGTCGCACGCCTTCCGCTCACTGAGCTCGAAGGAAGAGACGGCCTACGAAGAGAAGTTCGCGAAGCTCACAGGGGCGTAACGCCTCCGGCGGGTGCGGTTCGGGCGGCCTGGGCCGCCCGGGCGGTCACCCGGCACCGCGGGCACCGAGCGCGGGCCCCGCCGCGCCGCGTACCCGACCGGCGCGGCGAGCGATCGCCACCCGCCCCGGATCCCCTACGACCCCGACACTCAGGGACCACACCATGACGACAGACCATGGCGGCGACGTCCGCCTCTCCGGGATCAGCAAGACGTACGGCTCCTTCACGGCCGTCCACCCGCTCGACCTGACCGTGCCCGAGGGATCGTTCTTCGCGCTCCTGGGAGCGTCCGGCTGCGGCAAGACGACCACCCTGCGGATGATCGCCGGACTGGAGGAACCTTCCTCCGGCACCGTCTCGCTCGGCGAGCAGGACGTGACGAACCTGCCGCCCTACAAGCGGCCGGTCAACACCGTCTTCCAGTCCTACGCGCTCTTCCCGCACCTCGACATCTTCGAGAACGTCGCCTTCGGCCTGCGCCGACGCGGCATCAAGTCGGTGAAGAAGCAGGTCGAGGACATGCTCGACCTCGTACAGCTCGGCGAGCAGGCCCGCAAGAAGCCGCACCAGCTGTCCGGCGGCCAGCAGCAGCGCGTCGCCGTGGCCCGCGCGCTGATCAACCACCCCAAGGTGCTGCTCCTCGACGAGCCTCTCGGCGCCCTCGACCTCAAACTGCGCCGCCAGATGCAGCTGGAACTCAAGCGCATCCAGACCGAGGTCGGCATCACCTTCGTCCATGTCACGCACGACCAGGAGGAGGCCATGACCATGGCCGACACGGTCGCCGTGATGAACGCGGGCCGCGTCGAGCAGCTCGGCGCCCCCGCCGACCTCTACGAGAACCCGCAGACCACGTTCGTCGCCAACTTCCTCGGCACCTCGAACCTCATCGAGGCCGCCGTCGACGGCAAGAGCGGCGACGACATCGTGCTGGCGGCGGGCGGTGGCAAGCTCGTACTGCCGCAGGCGCGATGTTCGGCGCCCACGACGGCCGGCGGCAAGGTCCTGGTCGGCGTCCGCCCCGAGAAGATCTCGCTCACGCACGCCGACGACGCGGGCGAGATCCCGGAAGGCCGCAACCGGATCACCGGCAGGATCGCCGACTCCAGCTTCATCGGCGTCTCCACGCAGTACGTCATCGACAGCGCCGTCTGCCCCGAGTTCGAGGTCTACGCCCAGAACATCGACCGTGACGCCCGGCTCACCCCCGGCGCCGAGGTCGTTCTGCACTGGAGCCCGGCGCACACCTTCGGGCTGGATGCCGCGCAGGACATCGATGCGGGTGTCGAGACGGTCGAGGAGGACGCCGCCTGATGGCCGCCGTCACCGAGGCGCCGCCCCTCGCGCCGGGGCCCGCCAAGAAGCCGCCCCGCAAGCGCGGCCGTCTCGTCCCGTACTGGCTGCTCCTGCCCGGCATCCTCTGGCTGCTGGTCTTCTTCGCGCTGCCGATGATCTACCAGGCCTCCACGTCCGTGCAGACGGGCTCCCTGGAGGAGGGCTTCAAGGTCACCTGGCACTTCCAGACGTACTGGGACGCGCTGGTCGACTACTGGCCGCAGTTCCTGCGGTCCGTGCTCTACGCGGGTTCGGCGACGATCCTGTGCCTGCTGCTCGGCTACCCCCTCGCCTATCTGATCGCCTTCCGCGCGGGCCGCTGGCGCAATGTGGTGCTGATCCTGGTCATCGCGCCGTTCTTCACCAGCTTCCTGATCCGCACGCTCGCCTGGAAGACGATCCTCGCGGACGGCGGCCCGGTCGTCGGCGCCCTCAACACGCTGCACGTCCTGGACGTCACCAGCTGGCTCGGCTTCACGTCCGGCGACCGCGTCCTGGCCACCCCGCTCGCGGTGGTCTGCGGTCTGACGTACAACTTCCTGCCGTTCATGATCCTGCCGCTCTACACCTCGCTGGAGCGCATCGACGGACGACTGCACGAGGCGGCCGGCGACCTGTACGCGAAGCCCTTCACCACCTTCCGCAAGGTCACTTTCCCGCTGTCGATGCCCGGAGTCGTCTCCGGCACGCTGCTGACCTTCATCCCGGCCAGCGGCGACTACGTGAACGCCGACCTTCTCGGCTCCACGGACACCCGGATGGTCGGCAACGTCATCCAGACGCAGTTCCTGCGCGTTCTCGACTACCCGACGGCCGCGGCGCTTTCGTTCATCCTCATGGCCGCGATCCTCATCATGGTCACGCTCTACATTCGCAAGTCCGGGACGGAGGATCTGGTTTAAATGGCCTTCGTACGCTGGTTCAAGCGGAATCTCGTCGTCATCGCGGGACTGCTGACGCTCGGATATCTACTGCTGCCCAACGTGATCGTCACGGTGTTCTCCTTCAACAAACCGAAGGGGCGCTTCAATTACGAGTGGCAGCAGTTCTCCACGGACGCCTGGAGCGATCCGTGCGGGGTCGCGGACATGTGCGGCTCGCTCTCGATCAGCCTGCAGATCGCGCTCTGGGCGACCGTCGGGGCCACCGTCCTCGGCACGATGATCGCGTTCGCGCTGGTCCGCTACCGCTTCCGGGCGCGCGGCGCGGTGAACTCGCTGATCTTCCTGCCGATGGCGATGCCCGAGGTCGTGATGGCCGCCTCGCTGCTCACGCTCTTCCTCAACATGGGCGCGCAGCTGGGCTTCTGGACGATCCTGATCGCCCACATCATGTTCTGCCTCAGCTTCGTCGTCACCGCCGTCAAGGCACGCGTGATGTCGATGGACCCGCGCCTGGAACAGGCCGCGCAGGACCTCTACGCCGGCCCCGTGCAGACCTTCCTCCGCGTCACCCTGCCCATCGCGGCCCCCGGAATCGCCGCGGGCGCGCTGCTCGCCTTCGCGCTCTCCTTCGACGATTTCATCATCACCAATTTCAACGCGGGTTCCACCGTCACCTTCCCCATGTTCGTCTGGGGCTCGGCACAGCGCGGGACACCCGTTCAGATCAATGTCATCGGTACGGCCATGTTCCTCATCGCCGTACTCTTCGTCCTGGCCGGAATGGTCATCGGCAACCGCCGCAACAAGCAAAAGGCATAAACGCTCAGAAGTCGTAGGGAGTTGAAATCATGGCCCCAAGCGCCATGACCCGTGGGAATCATCGGAATCACTGGACGAAATCTCTTTCCGACGCCCAGCCGGTGTCCTACTGGCTGGACGACCCCGGCAAGCCCCACCCCGAGCCCGCCCTCACCGGCGCCGAGATGTGCGACCTGCTCGTCGTCGGTGGCGGCTACAGCGGACTGTGGACCGCGCTGATCGCCAAGGAGCGCGACCCGCGGCGCGAGGTGGTGCTCCTGGAGGGCCGCGAGGTGGGCTGGGCCGCCTCCGGCCGCAACGGCGGCTTCTGCGCCGCGTCGTTGACCCACGGACTGGCCAACGGCCTCGCTCGCTGGCCGGACGAGATCAAGAAGCTGGAGGAGCTGGGCGCCCGCAACCTCGACGAGATCGAGGCGGCCGTCGCCCGCTACTCCCTCGACTGCGACTTCGAGCGCACCGGCGAGATCGACGTCGCCACCGAGCCGCACCAGGCGGCCGAACTGCGCGAGTGGTACGAGGAGCTGGAGGGCGCGGGCCTCGCCGACGGCACGGAATTCCTGGACGCCGACGCGGTGCGCGAACAGGTCGACTCCCCGACCTTCCTCGCGGGCCTGCACGACCGCCGTGGTGTCGCCATGCTCCACCCCGCGAAGCTCGCCTGGGGCCTCAAGCGCGCCTGCCTCCGGCTCGGGGTACGGGTGTACGAGCACACGCCCGCGCTCGCCCTGAAGTCGTACGGCGCCGGTATGGCCGTACGCACCCCGTACGGCTCCGTCCGCGCCCGCCGGGTCGCCCTCGCCACCAACATCTTCCCGAACCTGGTCAAGCGCGTGCGGGCGTACACCGTCCCGGTCTACGACTACGCGCTGATGACCGAGCCGCTGACCGCCGGCCAGCTGGCGGCTGTCGGCTGGAAGAACCGCCAGGGCCTCGGGGACAGCGCCAACCAGTTCCACTACTTCCGGCTGTCGGCGGACAACCGGATCCTGTGGGGCGGTTACGACGCGATCTACCCGTACGGCGGGCGGGTGCGCGCCGAGTACGACGACCGCCCGGAGACCTACGCGAAGCTCGCCGGGCACTTCTTCACCTGCTTTCCGCAGCTGGAGGGCGTCCGCTTCACCCACGCGTGGGGCGGCGCGATCGACACCTGCTCGCGCTTCTCGGCCTTCTTCGGCACCGCGCACCAGGGCAGGGTCGCGTATGCGGCGGGCTACACCGGGCTCGGCGTGGGCGCGACCCGGTTCGGTGCCGACGTGATGCTCGACCTGCTGGCGGGGGAGCGCACGGAGCGCACCGAGCTGGAGATGGTCCGCAAGAAGCCGCTGCCCTTCCCGCCCGAGCCCTTCGCCTGGACGGGCATCGCGCTGACCAAGTGGTCGCTGGCGCGCGCGGACGCGCACGGCGGGCGGCGCAATCTGTGGCTGAAGGCGATGGACAGGCTGGGGCTGGGCTTCGACAGCTGAGGGGCGCGTGCGCCCACCCGTGATCCACGGGCGCACGCCCAGCTCATCCACTGTGACCCGGCTCACCACCGACAAGTGGCGGAACCCGCGTAATGCCCGGCCCGAACCCCCCTCTCCCCGGTGACGCAACCAGCGTCGACACGAGGAGAAAAGGGAGATTACGCCATGACAGTGGACCAAACGGCGGTCGAGTGGCTGGCATCCGTGGCGCCGGATCCCGAGGCCTGCCGCTGGGAATGGGAGCGCAATCCGCAGGGGGTCGCGCTGCTGCCGGCGGGCAGGCTTTGGGACGTACTCATCCTGCCCGGCGAGCTCGGCTATCCCACGCTCGATGTGCTGACCCGGGTGATCGACCAACTGGGCCCGGTGCTCGTCGACTTCGGCGACGCCCGCATGGGCTTCTTCGTGCCTCCCGGTACCGCGGCCCGGTGGCTCGGCACGGGGGTGCGCACGGCGGGCGGCGGTACGTGGATAGTGGTGCCGTATCCGGGACGGACCACCGGCGGGGTCCGCTGGCTGATCCCCCCGGACGGCTCCGGCACGCTCACCGATCCGGCGCTGCTGGAACTGGCCATGCATGAGGCGGCGGCGGGGCCGGCCGGAAACGAGGACCGATAACCGGGACGGGCCGGACCCCGATGATGCTCGGTGACGGTCAGAGGTCTCGACCACGGAAGCGGCCTGTGCCGAATGGCGTCGCTCCACCTTCCTGAATTCCCCCATGCCAGGAGGAAGTCGAGCCGCACCCGGCCTCGCCGTGCTCTCGTCGGCCTGGCCGTGCTCCGGTCGGCCGCCCGTGCGGCCGACGGCCCGATGACCTGGTCGGTCAGCCGCTTCGATCGCCGATCCGGCTGAGCGAGAGCCGCAGCGCGAGCAGCAGCACCGCACTCAGACACCAGCTCGCCACCACGTCCAGCGGCCAGTGGTAGCCGCGGCGGACCAGACCGATCGCCACCAGGGTGTTGAGAGCGAGACATGTGATCACCAGGGCACGGCGTGCGTACGTCCTGCGCAGCCAGGGCAGCAGGAGCAGGGTCGCGGAGCCGTAGGAGATGGCGGCGGTGGCGGTGTGGCCCGAGGGGTAGAAGCCGGTGCCCGGGCCCATGACGGGTGGGCCGGGACGGGCGACCAGTTCTTTCAGAGGCACGATCAATGCCGGTACGACCGCCATCAGCACCGCCGCGGCGACCGACGGCAGCCACCAGCGATCCCACCCGGCCCTGCGGGCCCGCCACGCCACATACCCGAGCGCGACGGCCAGGATCGGCACCGCGACAAAGACACTGCCCAGGTCGGAGAGGAGTTCGGAGCCGCGACCGGGCCGGACGACGCTGTCACTGAGACGTTCATCCGCGCGGGCGAGGGGGCCGTGGGCCGCGACCTGCCAGGTGATCAGCGCGAAGAGCAGGGCCGGAAGGCCGAGGAGGAAGGTCGGCCGCCCCGGAACAGGGGGGGGAGTTCCGAGGCGGCCGTCCAGATCGGGTCGTCGCGCGCCCCGGGGGGTTTGGGGCGAGCGACTGTCCGATCGGTGAGGAGATCCGGAGCCGGAAGCTCCGGGTGTGTGCGCGAGGGCACGACCAGGGCGAAGCTGGGGAGGCCTCGACCCGGTGTCGCCCACAGTCCCCTGTGGGCGGGGTGTATCTCTCATCTGGGTAGAACCTACGGCAGGGGGTCCGGGTCCGACAGGCGGAATCGCGTCCCGTCATGCACCCCGCACACGTTCTTCACACGCTCTGACGCCCGTGACCTTACCGCCCAAACCAAGCGGAATCCGGCACGAGGAGCAGCCGGATTCCGCTGGTGGGGCGGGTGGGACGTCAGATACGGGCGAAGGCCTGCTCGATGATGTCGAGGCCCTCGTTCAGCAGGTCCTCGCCGATGACCAGCGGGGGCAGGAAGCGGAGGACGTTGCCGTAGGTGCCACAGGTCAGGACCAGCAGGCCCTCCTGGTGGCAGGCCTTGGCGAGCGCGCCGGCCGCCTCCGCGTTCGGCTCCTTGGTGGCGCGGTCCTTGACCAGCTCGATGGCGATCATGCCGCCACGGCCGCGGATGTCGCCGATGATGTCGAACTTCTCGGCCATGGCGCCCAGGCGGGCCTTCATGACCGCCTCGATGTTCTTCGCCTTGGCGTTGAGGTCGAGCTCCTTCATCGTCTCGATCGCGCCGAGCGCACCGGCGCAGGCCACCGGGTTGCCGCCGTAGGTGCCGCCCAGGCCGCCCGCGTGCGCGGCGTCCATGATCTCGGCGCGACCGGTGACGGCGGCGAGCGGGAGGCCGCCCGCGATGCCCTTGGCGGTGGTGATCAGGTCCGGGACGATGCCCTCGTCCTCGCACGCGAACCACTGGCCGGTGCGGCAGAAGCCCGACTGGATCTCGTCGGCGACGAAGACGATGCCGTTGTCGGACGCGAACTTGCTGATGGCCGGAAGGAAGCCCTTCGCGGGCTCGATGAAGCCGCCCTCGCCGAGCACCGGCTCGATGATGATCGCGGCGACGTTGTCGGCGCCGATCTGCTTGTTGATCATGTCGATCGCCTGGGCCGAGGCCTCGGCGCCGGCGTTCTCGGGGCCGGTCAGCCAGCGGTAGCCGTACGCCACCGGCACGCGGTAGACCTCGGGCGCGAACGGCCCGAAGCCGTGCTTGTAGGGCATGTTCTTCGCGGTCAGCGCCATCGTGAGGTTCGTCCGGCCGTGGTAGCCGTGGTCGAAGACGACGACGGCCTGGCGCTTGGTGTACGCGCGGGCGATCTTGACGGCGTTCTCGACGGCCTCGGCGCCCGAGTTGAACAGGGCGCTCTTCTTCGCGTGGTCGCCCGGGGTCAGCTCGGCCAGCGCCTCGGCGACGGCGACGTAACCCTCGTACGGCGTGACCATGAAACAGGTGTGGGTGAAGTCCTGGAGCTGGGCGGAGGCCCGGCGTACGACGGCCTCGGCGCTCGCACCGACCGACGTCACGGCGATGCCCGAGCCGAAGTCGATCAGGCGGTTGCCGTCGACGTCCTCGATGATGCCGCCGCCGGCGCGGGTGGTGAAGACGGGGAGCACCGAGCCCACACCGGCCGCGACCGCGGCGGTGCGTCGGGCCTGCAGCTCCTGCGACTTCGGGCCGGGGATGGCGGTGACGACGCGACGCTCCTGCGGAAGTGCGGTCATGAGGGGCTCCCTGATGGTCTTGCGAACCCGGCGGTCCCCGGCGGTCGGGGGCGCGCTGGGCGGGGGTGTTTTCGGACGCTTGCTTTCTTTCTTCGCAGGCTAGGGCCGAGGGTGGGGGGTGGGCATGCTCCATGTGGGCGTTGTCGGAGGATTCGCTTGTCCGTGGTGGATAGAGAGAGCCGAGGGTGGCGGTTCTCCCGTTCGCCGCGGGCCCGGCCCGGTAAACGGTGAACTCGCCCCGCAGGGGCACTAGATTGACTCGCGGACGAAGCACGGAGCGGCTGGTCAGGGGGCAGGGCGATGGACAGCGACGGGACGCAGGACGCGCAGGGCACGCATGCCCGTCCGGTGCCGCGTCCGGCGGGGCCGCCGGACGTACCGGCGATGCCACCCCGGCCGACACGGGCGCCGGGCGCTCCACCGTTGCCGGACGGGTCCGCCTTCCTGGCGTGGGTGCGGGCGCCCCGGCCGGAGGCGGCGCCGGGGGTGTGGCGCTTCGGGTACCGGCCCCGCCCGGCGGAGGAGCCGGAGCAGATCCCGACACGGCAGCTGCTGAGCGGAGCGGTGATCGCCTTCCTGGTGGGGTGGCTGATCTGGTCGCTGCTCTGGAACGGATACCTGGGCGGCTGGTGGGTCCTGCCGCTCGACGCGATGACGGCCTCCTGGACGTCATCCAACTCGTACGCTCGTGTGGTTTTCGGCTATGCGTGGTACGTCATCGTCGCGCTTGTGATCATGATCAGTCTCGGACGCCTCGGCCGTTGGAGTGAGGTCTGGCGGCGCTACGGGCTGCCCGCGTGGCGCCGCGCCGCTCCCGTGCACGAGCGGCCGCCCACGCCCGAGGAAGACCCCGCCCAGTGGAACCAGCTGCGCGCCGCCGGAGCCACCGACGCCGCCGACCGGCTCGCCACCGAGGCCCACGCCGGGCTCATGCGCGATGTCGACCACGCCCGGATCGCGCGCGCCTGGCAGGGCGTACGGAGTGGCCGGCACAGCCTCGCCACGTTCACCGGGGCCGTACTCAAGGACGGCGCCGCCGCCTGCCTGCACCCCTCCGGGGAGCGCGACCTGCCCGGGCGGCTCGCCCGTCATGACCTGGTGACGGGTCAGGTGCGGCTGGGCACGACCGCCGACGACCCGCGCAACCCGTACGCCTATCGCGGCACCGGACTGGCCCTCGCCCCCGAACTGCTGGGGACCTCGCTGCTCGCCATCGGCCCGGCCGGGTCCGGCAAGACCGCCGGTGTCGTCTGGCCGCTCGCCGAGTCGCTGTGCCTGCACGCGCTCGCCGGACGGGCCGCCGTGGTCGTGGTGGGCGCCGCGGGCGCAGGGCTAGGGCCCGTCGACGCCTACGACGTCGTCGTACGGATCGGGAACCCCGAGTCCGTGTACGACCTCGACCTGTACGGCGGGACCACCGACCCCGACGAGGCCGCGGCGGTGCTCGCCGAGGCACTGGTCGGAGATCTCGCCGACCCGCACCCCGGCGGCGACAGCCGCCGCTCGACGACGGTGCTCGCTCAGCTGCTCGGCCCGTTCCGTGCCGTCCACGGGCGCTTCCCCTCCGTGCCCGAGCTGCGACAGCTCCTCGATGGTTCTCCTGGATCGCTCGGGGCGCTGCGCAAGGCCCTGGAGGACAGCGGACAGGAGTCGCTGCTGCGAGAACTCGACGCGCGGGAGCGGCAGATGGGGCATCCCGGGGATGTGGGGGGTGTGCTCGCGGACCGTGTCGCGCTGCTCGACCGGCCCGCCTTCGCCACGTTTTTCGAGAGCACAGCCTTCCAGACCTCCGGCCAATCGCGGCCCTTCTCGCTGCGCGCGCTCGACCATCCGGTGCGGGTACGGATCGATCTGCCCGCGCGGGGGCACGCCGATGCCTCGCGGATCCTGGCGCGGCTGGTGCTCGCGCAGTTCACGGCGAGTGTCGCGGTGCGGGAGGACCGTTCGCTGTTCGCCTGCCTCGTGCTGGACGACGCGACCGGGGTGGTCACGCCCGAGGCGGTACGGGGGATCCAGCGGCTGCGGTCGGGCAACGCCGGGGCCGTACTGACGCTGCGCACACTCGACGACGCGCCGCGGCCGCTGCGCGGCCCGCTGCTGGGCGCCATCGGCTGCCGCATGGCGCTGTCCGGGCTCACCCCCTGGGACGGACAGGACTTCGCCGAGGTGTGGGGCAAGGAGTGGATCGAGGCGCGGGACGTCACCGACCGGCAGATCATCGCCGAGACCCCGGCCGGCAAGGCGGTGCACATGCTGCGGCGGGTGATCACCGGGAACGCGCCCACCGCGCGGGCCGTCACCGTGCGGCAGGTCGAGCGGGAGCGGTGGTCCGCGTCCGAGCTGGCGCACGCGGTGCCGCCCGGGCACGCGGTGCTCTCGCTCACCAGCGTGCGGGGCGAGCACGCGCCGCCGTTGCTGGTGGATCTACGGGGCTGACCAGGACGTCTGGACATAGGGTCACCGGCTGACCGTACGGTGAGGCAGAATCGACATAGGTCGTTCATACGTTGCGGCCAAAAGATCACCCCGCCCGCGACCGTCGAAGATCCTGTGAAGACCTGAAGGCCCCATGCCCCCTACGCTCGCCTCGCTCGTCCATCACTCCGCGCTCAAACTGACCGTGCGGGCGGGCGAGGACCGTCTGGACGTGCCCGTTCGCTGGGCCCACGCCAGCGAGCTCGCCGACCCCGTGCCGTACATGGAGGGCGGGGAACTGCTGCTGATCACCGCGCTCAAGCTGGACGCGGAGGATCCGGACGTCATGCGGCGCTATGTGAAACGGCTGGTGGGAGCGGGGGTCGTCGGGCTCGGGTTCGCCGTCGGGGTCAACTACCAGGAGATCCCCAAGGCCCTCGTGGACGCCGCGGAAGAGGAGGGGCTGCCGCTGCTCGAGGTCCCTCGGCGCACGCCCTTCCTGGCCATCAGCAAGGCGGTGTCGGCCGCGATCGCCGCCGATCAGTACCGGGCGGTCACCGCAGGGTTCGCCGCGCAGCGCGAGCTGACCAAGCAGGCGCTGAGCGATGGGCCCGAGGGGCTGCTCGCCGCGCTCGCCGGACAGGTCGACGGGTGGGCCGCGTTGTACGACGCGTCCGGCGCCGTCGTCGCCACCGCGCCCGAGTGGGCGGGGCGGCGGGCCACCCGGCTCACTCCGGACGTGGAGCGGCTGCGGGAGCGGCCCGCGCCCGCGAGTTCGGTGGTGGGCGGTGAGGACCGCGTCGAGTTGCACTCCCTCGGGACCGGGCGGCGGCCCCGTGCCGCGCTCGCCGTCGGCACGGCCGCCGCGCTGGGCACCGCCGAGCGGTACGCCGTGCACTCGGCGATCGCGCTGCTGACGCTCACCACGGAGCGGTCGCGGTCACTGCACGCCGCCGAGCAGCGGATCGGGGCGGCGGTGCTGCGCATGCTGCTCGCCGGGCAGCCCGATCACGCGCGGACCGTTGCCGGGGACCTGTACGGGGAGCTGCTCGACGCGCCCTTCCGACTGATCCTCGCCGAGTCGGCGTCCGCGTCGGCCGCGCGGGCGCACGCCGACGGGCACGCGCGCGTGGCGGCCGCGAAGCCGTCGAAGGCCCCCGTCGCGGTGCCGGACACGAACGGCGATCCGCTCGGTGGGCTCGCCGAGATCGTGGAGTCCGCCGCCGCCCGCTCCGGGGAGTCCGTGCTCATCGTGCCCGACGGGGAGCGGCTGGTCGTGCTCGCCGTGGACGGGGGTGCGGCGGTGGCCGCGTGCGGAGAGCACGCCGTCGCTCTGGACGCCGCGCGGACCGTGGCGCGGGAGCAGCCGGTGGGCGACGAGGACGAGTTGGTGGTGGGGCTGTCGGCTCCGGCCGGTCCGATCGCTGCCGCCGCCGCGTACAAGCAGGCCGAGCAGGCGCTGTCCGTCGCCCGGCGACGGGGGCGGTCGCTGGTCGAGCACGAGGAGCTTGCTGCGGGGTCGGTGCTGCCGTTGCTCGCGGATGATGCGGTGCGGGCGTTCGCGGACGGGTTGCTGCGGGCGTTGCACGACCATGACGCGACCGGGCGGGGGGATCTGGTGGCCTCGTTGCGGGCCTGGTTGTCCCGGCACGGGCAGTGGGACGCCGCGGCGGCGGATCTGGGTGTGCACCGGCATACGCTGCGGTATCGGATGCGGCGGGTGGAGGAGATCCTCGGGCGGTCGCTGGATGATCCGGATGTGCGGATGGAACTGTGGCTGGCGCTGAAGACGACGGCTGCGGTGGGGGAGTAGGTGTGGGTTTTCGCCCCCGCCGCCCCTACCCGTCCCCTCCCGTTCCTGGGGGCTCCGCCCCCAGACCCCCGTTCGGCCTGGACGGCCTCGTCCTCAAACGCCGGACGGGCTCGATGGCGGGGATCCAGGGGGCGCAGCGCCCCTGGTGGGGGTTTGGGGGCGGAGCCCCCAAGGGTGGGACGGGTAGGGGCGGCGGGGGCGAGAACCCTACGGTCCGCGGCACCGTGCGACCGTGCCAAAGCGGCGCACCGGGCACCACGACTGCTACGCGCCGGACAAACGACCTCCCGCCGCCCCGGCCCTACCGTGGACCACGGACCATGAAAGCCAAGGACACACCAACCTCGGAAGGGCCGGGACTCACATGACTTCCACCCACGCCTTCTGGCTCGCCGGCCGCCAGGCCACCGGTGAGACCACCTTCGATGTCACCTCGCCGTGGGACGGACGGGTCGTCGGGCAGGTCAGCGTGCCGACCGAGGAACAGGTCGAGGAGGCGGTGGCCGCCGCGTACGCCGTACGCGACGAGTTCGCCGCCACCCCCGCCCACGTACGCGCCGCCGCCCTCGACCATGTGTACCGTCGCCTCGTCGAGCGCACCGAGGAGATCGCGCAGCTCATCTCCGCCGAGAACGGCAAGCCGATCAAGTGGGCACGCGGCGAGGTGGGCCGCGCGATGTCGGTGTTCCGGTTCGCGGCGGAGGAGGCGCGGAGGTTCAACGGGGGCGAGGCGCAGCGACTCGACACCGACCTCGGCGGTCAGGGCCGGCTCGCGCTGACCCGCCGCTTCCCGAAGGGCGTCGTGCTGGGCATCGCACCCTTCAACTTCCCGCTCAACCTGTGCGCCCACAAGATCGCCCCGGCCATCGCCGCCGGCGCGCCGATCATCCTGAAGCCGGCGCCCGCGACCCCGCTGTCGGGCCTGATCATCGGTGAGCTGCTCGCCGAGACGGACCTGCCCGCCGGTTCCTGGTCCATCCTTCCGGTCTCCAACGACCGTATGCCTGCCCTCGTCCAGGACGAGCGGCTGCCCGTCATCTCCTTCACCGGGTCCGAGAAGGTCGGTTACGCGATCATGGACTCGGTGCCCCGCAAGCACTGCACCCTGGAGCTGGGCGGCAACGGAGCCGCCGTCGTCCTCGGCGACTACGCGAGCGACGCCGACCTGGACTGGGCGGCCACCCGCATCGCCACCTTCTCCAACTACCAGGGCGGGCAGTCCTGCATCTCCGTGCAGCGGGTGATCGCGGATGCCTCCGTGTACGACCGGCTGCTGCCGCGCATCGTCGCCGCCGTCGAGGCCCAGGTCGCCGGTGACCCCTCCGACGAGACGACGGACGTCGGCCCGCTGGTCAGCGAGGACGCCGCCCGGCGCGTCGAGTCGTGGGTCGAGGAGGCCGTGAACTCCGGCGCCACGCTGCTCACGGGCGGCAAGCGCGACGGTGCCGCGTACGCGCCGACCGTGCTCGCCGACGTACCGGCCGAGGCGACGATCTCCCGCGAGGAGGTCTTCGGGCCGGTTCTCACCGTGCGGAAGGTGGAGGGGGAGGCCGAGGCCTTCGCCGCCGTCAACGACTCCAAGTACGGGCTGCAGGCCGGTGTGTTCACGCACGACCTGCAGAGCGCCTTCCGCGCGCACCGTGCGCTGGAGGTCGGCGGTGTGGTGGTCGGCGACGTGCCGTCCTACCGCGCCGACCAGATGCCGTACGGCGGTGTGAAGCAGTCCGGTGTCGGTCGCGAGGGCGTGAAGTTCGCGATGGACGACTACACGTACGAGCGGGTGCTGGTGCTGACGGGGCTCGCGCTCTGAGCAGGCGGTACCGCGCCGGACGTAGCTAACGACAATCGTTTTCAGATAAGGTCTGAGTGTGTGCCGGGTCCGCCCGGCGTGCAGGGGCCCGGCACCGATGCCTTCCGGTGCCGGGCCCCTGTCGGTCGACCTGTCCGGACCCTCAACCGGAGAAGTCGACCCGCGCGAGCCGCAGTGGGCCGCGCAGTCTGAGGTGTACGTCATGGACATCCGCGGCGACGAGCGGGGCGCCGACGGTCGTGTAGGCGTACGGGCCCTTTGTCGGGCTCAGGGGCAGGGTCGCGAGCGACGGGCCGCCGTCCAGGGACACTTCGACGATTCCCTCGCCCGATGCCTCGATGGTGATGTGCGTGACGCCGCTCGCGAAGTCGCAGTCGCGGTAGAGGAGTTCGCCCGCCAGTTCGCCCGCCGGTTCGTTCGCCGCGTCGGCCGTCGGTGTCACCGCGTCGCCCGCCGTCTTCGTGCGGTCGACGATCTCGGTGTTGTGCTGCTCATCGAAGTCGGCCGCGTTCAGGCCCAGTTCGCGGACGGGGCGGGGCGTGGCGGGCTCGCCGTCGACGTCGATCGTGGTGCGCAGGCGGATGTCCTCGCTCGAGGCGCCCACGAGGAGTTCGTACGCGCCCGGCTCGAGGCGGCGGCGGCCGTGCGCCACGTCCCAGAACTCCAGGGTGGTGAGGGGGAGTTCGAAGGCCACGTGCGTCGAGGCGCCCGGGGTGAGATGGAAGCGGCGGTGTGCCGACAGTTCACGGCGGGGGCGCGGCACCGACGGGTGCACGGCCCGCGTGTAGAGCTGGGCCACCTCGTCGGCGGGGGCCTCGCCCGTGTTGGTGACGGTGAAGGAGACCTTCAACCCGGCGTCCGACGCGGTGACTTCGAGATCCTCGTACGCGAAGGATGTGTAGGACAGGCCGTGTCCGAACGGGAACAGGGGCGTGCCCTCGAAGTACAGATACGTCTGGCGGCTGCCGATCACGTCGTAGTCGAGGAGGTCGGGCAGGTCCGCGTCGGAGGCGTACCAGGTCTGCGGGAGGCGGCCCGCGGGGGAGACGTCGCCGGCCAGGACGCGGGCCAGGGCGGTGCCTGCCGCCTGGCCGCCGTGGGCGGTCCAGAGGGCGGCCGGGAGGTCGGTGGGGTCCACCGCGTAGGGGTACGCGGAGACCAGGGCCAGGGTGGTCCGCGGGTTCGCGGCCCGCGCCGCGCGGAGCAGGCGCTCCTGGTGGGCGGGGAGCCGGAGGGTGGTGCGGTCCTCCGTCTCGCGGCCGTTGATGTGCGGGTCGTTGCCCGCGACGACCAGGACGACATCGGCGGCGGCCGCCGCGCGGGCCACCGCGTCCTCACCGCGCTCGGTGAACTCGAGCTCGAAAATCTCCGGGGCCTCGTCGGCAACCTTTACGCCGTCGGCGGCAACAGAGATGTGCCTGCCCGTCCCTACGTGCCTCAGGAGGTGGCCGTTGTCATGGGAATCGGATGGTTCGAGGCGGAATGTCTCCTGGACCACCCAGCCGCCCGGCTGATCGGCGGACGCGCGGACGTAGCCGTCGTCGGCGACCGAGAGATACCGGCCGTCGGGCGCGCGCAGGGTCAGGATGCCCTCGCCCCAGTCGATCAGCGCGAACTCGGTGCCGGTGCCGGTGGCGTCGGCGGTGAGGGGCGGGAGGTCCGTGCGGCCCGCGAGCAGCGCCGGGTCCAGGGCGCCCTCGGCGCCGCGCACCTTGTCGGGCGCGTCGTCCGCGGCGGGGACGGACAGGTGGGCGCCGGACGACGTCCGCAGGCGTACCCGGTCCACGCCCTCGGCGAAGTCGACGTACTCGGCGCCGAAGCGCTCGTACAGGCCCTCCAGTGGTGTGGACCGGTGGATGAGGGTGCCGCTGTACCAGTCGAGCTTGCACTCGTCGGCGAGCAGGCCGACGACGGCGATGCGCGTGCCCTCGGAGAGCGGCAGCAGGCCGTCGTTCTTGAGGAGGACGATCGCCTGCTCGGCCGTCTCGCGCGCGAGGGCGCGGTGGGCCGGCGTGTCGAAGTCCTTCGCTTCGGCGTACGGGTCCGACTGCGCGTCGAACTCGCCCAGTCGGAAGCGGATCGCGAGCTGGCGCCGGACCGCCGCGTCGATGTCGGCCTCGCTCAGCAGGCCCTGGTCGAGGGCGCCCCGGACGAGTTCGACGATCTTCGAGCTGTCCGGGCCGTGGTCGGTGAAGCTGTCCACCCCGGCGAGGATCGCGGCGGCGGTCGCCTCCTCGTGGGTGTCGAAGTAGTGCTCGGAGTCGACCAGGTTGGAGGGCGCGCCCGCGTCCGAGCAGACCAGGAGTTCCTGGTCGGTCCAGGTGCGCAGGTGCTCGCGGAGATACGGCGACACATGGTTGGGGCGGCCGTTGACCAGGTTGTACGCGGGCATCACCCCGGCCACCGCGCCCGCCTGGACACTCTCGCGGAAGGCACGCAGGTCGTACTCGTGCAGGACGCGCGGACGGACGGAGGAGGAGGTGGTGTCGCGGTCCGTCTCGTTGTTGTGGGCGAGCCAGTGCTTGAGGACGGGGGCGGTGCGCCAGTAGTCGGGGTGGTCGCCGCGCAGACCCCGGGTGTACGCCGTCGCGATCGCCGAGGTCAGCTTCGGGTCCTCCGAGTAGCCCTCCTCGTTACGGCCCCACAGGGGGTGGCGCAGCAGGTTGACCGTGGGGGACCAGACGTTGAGGCCCACGCGGTCGTCGCGGGCGCGCATGGCGCGGGTCTCGGTCGAGACCGCTTCGCCGACGCGGCGTACGAGGTCGTCGTTCCAGGTCGCGCCGAGGCCCACGGCCTGGGGGAAGACCGTCGCCGGGCCCATCCAGGCCACGCCGTGCAGCGCTTCCTGCCCGGTGCGGAAGGCGGCCACCCCGAGCCGCTCCACGGCGGGCGCGAACTGGTGCAGGAACGCGATGCGTTCGTCGAGCGTGAGCCGCGCCAGCAGGTCGTCGATGCGCTTCGCGAACGGCAGCTGCTGATCACGGAAAGGCGGCGTAGGCGGCGTTTGTGCGGTCACGTGGTGATCCCTTTGAGGCGGAGCGACGGGGTCCTTTCGAAGCGCTTCGATGCTCAGTCGCCCGGGGGGTGGGTGTCAAGACACCCAGACGCAACAACTCCGTTTCCTCACCGGCATTTCAAGCGCCCGATAAGGGTTGTCCAGTCCTCCACACCACCGAGGAATCTTGGAATCGGCTCTTGTGCACCCCCAGGTGTTCACTTAACCTCGCAGCAACATCGAAGCGCTTCGACTGGCGGGACTGCCCTCAAGGGGGGCCGCAGTCCACCGAGGACCGCTTCAGCTCAGCCAGTTCCACTCAAGACACCGCAGCCGACGGCCGAACCGCCGGGTGTCCTGGTGCGCCATGAAGGGTTGACGCAATGACGCCGAACTCCGCCACCTCCGCTCCCAGCCGGAGAAGCTTCCTCGCCTCCACGGCGGTCGCCGCCGCAGCGGTCGCCGGCGGGATGCCGCTGCTCGCCGCCTGCGGCGGCTCCGACAGCGGCTCCAAGGGGGGCACGACCTCGGGCAAGGGCGCGCAGAAGATCCTTCCCGCCTTCGTGGCGCAGAACGTGGTGACGCCGGACATCGCGGCGAAGAACGGCTCCTCCATCGGCTTCACCAGCCAGCTTTCGCTCGCCGACCTGAAGACCTCAGTGCCTCAGAAACTCGGTAAAGGCAGCACCATCAAGATCATGTCACCGTTCTGGGGCTCGCCGCCGAAGAGCAGCAACCCCTACTACTCGGCGATGAACGCGAAGATCGGCGCCAACATCGTCTGGCAGAACCAGGACGGCAACACGTACGACCAGAAGTTGGGCGCGGTCCTCGCCTCCAGCGACATGCCGGACGTCGTGGTAATCCCCAGTTGGAACATGGGGGGCAAGATACCCAGCGCCATCATCAGCAAGATGGCCGACCTCGGCCCGTACCTGTCCGGCGACAAGATCAAGAACTACCCGAACCTCGCGGCCATCCCCAGTGACGCCTGGCAGTACTCCATCTTCGGCGGCAAGCTGCGCGGCCTGCCCCAGCCCGCCCCCACCGTCACGGGCATCGTGCCCTTCTATCGCAAGGACGTCTTCGACGAGAAGGGGTACGAACTCCCCACCTCCGCCGACGAGTTCCTGGCCCTCGCCAAGGAGATCACCAACGCCAAGGCGAAGGTGTGGGCCTGCGACGACATGAAGTGGACGGCCTTCGGCGTCTTCGGCGTGCTCTCCGGAAGCGAGAAGCCGCTCGGCTGGAACCTCGTCGACGGCAAGCTGATCTACCGCGTCGAGACCGACGAGTACCTCGAAGCGCTGGAGTGGACGCGCAAGCTGTACGCCGCGGGTGTCGTCCACCCCGATGCCAAGGTGAAGAACCAGGGCAACTCGGGCCAGCGCTTCACCGACGGCGAGATTCTGATGTACAACCAGAACATCTCGGACTGGTGGGGCAAGATGGCCGAGCAGGCCGCCCAGAACAAGAAATTCCGCATCGCGGGCATGGACATCTTCGGCCACGACGGGGGTGATCCCCAGTTGTGGTCCGGATCGCCCGCGGGCATCTTCGCCTTCATCAACAAGAAGGCGTCGAAGGCCGTGATCCACGACGTGCTGGCCGCCGCGAACGTCACCGCCGCCCCGTACGGCACCAAGGAGTACATGCTCACCAACTACGGGGTGGAGGGCACGCACTACACCGTCAAGGACGGTACGCCGGTCAAGACCGACCAGGGCAACCTGGAGGTCGTGAACGCCTACGTCATGGTCGCCAGCCCCGCCGCGACCATCGCGCACCCCGACTTCCCGGACATTGCCAAGGAACAGGTGGAGTGGCAGCAGCGGATGGGCGCCTTCACCAAGAGGTCCTCCTTCTGGGGCCTCCAGATCACTGAGCCGGCCCGCTACACCAACCTCTCCAACGACTTCGAGGATCTGGAGGACGACGTCGTCCGCGGCCGCAAGAAGATCAGCGACATGCAGCAGGCGGTGTCGGACTGGAAGAGCCAGGGCGGCGACAAGCTGCGGGACTGGTACAAGAAACTGCTGGACGACAGCGGATCCGCGCAGGGGTGACGACGTGGCACACAGCACCACGCCGGGCGCCGCCGCGCGCACCGAGCCGTCCTCGGCGACGGACACCGCCGAGCCGTCCGACGGAGGGAGCAAGTCCGCCCAGGCCGCCAGGCCCGCCGCTGTCTCCAAGGCCTCGAAGAAAGCCTTGAAGAAGGCCTCGAGGGGCGGCGCTCTCAGGACCCGTCTCAAGCGGGACCGCACGCTGATCCTGATGACCCTGCCGGCCATCTTGCTGGTCCTGGTCTTCAACTACATACCGATCCTGGGCAACATCGTCGCCTTCCAGGAGTACGACCCGTACATCAGCGACAACGGCCTCGTCGCCATCTTCGAGAGCCCCTGGGTGGGCTTCGAGCAGTTCACACGGATCTTCGATGACTCGGCGTTCTGGAACGCCGTCCAGAACACCTTCGTCCTGTTCTCCCTCCAGCTGTTGCTCTTCTTCCCCATCCCGATCCTGCTCGCGCTGCTCATCAACAGCGTGATCAGGCCCCGGGTGCGGGCGGTGTCGCAGGCAATCCTCTACCTGCCGCACTTCTTCTCCTGGGTGCTGGTCATCACCGTCTTCCAGCAGATCTTCGGTGGCGCCGGCATCATCGCGCAGACCCTGCGGCAGCACGGGTATGAGGGCTTCGACCTCATGACCGACCCGGGGATCTTCAAATTCCTGGTGACGTCCGAGGGAGTCTGGAAAGACGCGGGCTGGGGCATCATCGTCTTCCTCGCCGCGCTGGCCTCCGTCAGTCCCGACTTGTACGAGGCCGCGGCGATGGACGGGGCCGGGCGGTGGCGCCGGATGTGGCACGTCACGCTGCCCGCGCTGCGCCCGGTGATCGCCCTGCTGCTGGTGCTGCGCGTCGGTGATGCGCTCACGGTCGGCTTCGAGCAGATCCTGCTGCAACGCACCGCGGTCGGGCCGGGCGCGTCGGACGTCCTCGACACCTTTGTGTGGTGGAACGGCGTCCGTAACCAGGACTTCAGTTACGCGGCGGCGGCGGGCCTGATCAAGGGCGTGGTCGGCCTCGGCCTTGTCCTCGCCGCGAACAAGGTCGCCCATCTCATGGGCGAGCAGGGGGTGTACAAGAAGTGACCACCGTGACCGAACAACGGCCGAAGGCCCCCGGCCGCTGGGCTGCCCCGCCGAGGCCCGTCTGGGAGGAGGAGCCCGGCAAGGCCGGGCTCGCGGGCAAGGGCATTGTGCTGGCCGGTGCCTGCCTCAGCGTCCTGTTCCCGCTGTGGATCGTCATCGTCACCAGCCTGTCCTCGAAGAAGATCATCTCCGACGCCGGCGGCCTGGTGGTCATCCCCAAGGGCATCACCTTCATTGCCTACCAGGAGCTGCTGAGCGGCGGACAGGTCACCCGCGCCACCCTCGTCAGCCTGGGCGTCACGCTCGTCGGCACGCTGTTCTCGATGACGGTGTCCATCCTCGCGGCGTACGGGCTGTCCCGCATCGGGTCGGTCGGGCACCGCTGGTTCCTGATGACCCTGCTCGCCACGATGTTCTTCGGCGCCGGCCTCATCCCCACGTATCTGCTCGTGCAGTCGTTGGGCCTGACGGACACGTATCTCGCGCTCATCCTGCCGAGCGCGATCAGTGTCTTCAACATCCTGGTGCTGCGCGGGTTCTTCATGGGCATCTCGCAGGAGCTTGTCGACAGCGCGCGGATCGACGGCGCGGGGGACTGGCGGATCCTCTGGCAGATCGTGATGCCGCTGTCCCGCGCGGTCATCGCCGTGATCACGCTTTTCTACGCCGTCGGCTACTGGAGCGCCTGGTTCAACGCGTCGATCTACCTGAGCGACCAGGACATGATGCCGCTGCAGAACGTCATGATCCAGCTCGTCCAGAAGCAGGAGCCACCGGTCGGCATGGGCCAGGCCATCAAGACGGGCCAGGTGTCCGCACTCGCCGTCCAGATGGCCGTCATGGTGCTGGCGCTGCTCCCGGTCGCCGTTCTCTCGCCGTTCGTCCAGCGGCACTTCAAGAAGGGCATGCTGACCGGGGCGGTGAAGGGCTGACGCCCAGCTGGAAGCGCCGGGGAGCTGCGGGTCGTCCGTTCACGCGCGCAGTGGGGTGGCTGGTCGCGACCACGCGGTGGTGCCGCACCATGTCGCAGCCCCGCGCCCCTGAAAGAAGGGGCGCTCGCCCCTGCCTGTCCAGAACTCCCCTCTCCCAGAACGAGGTATGACATGCACACGCCCCGCCCGAGCAGACGAGTCGTCCTCGCCGGGACCGCCGCGGCCGCCGCGCTCACGGCCGTCCCCGCCGTGGGGTCCCAGGCGCACGCCGCCGAAACCAGCGCCGACCCGTCGTACCGCTGGCGCAACGCCGTCATCGGCGGCACCGGCTTCGTCACCGGTGTCCTCTTCCACCCCTCCGTCCGTGGTCTCGCCTACGCCCGTACCGACATCGGCGGCGCCTACCGCTGGGACGACCGCGCCGCCCGCTGGACCCCGCTCACCGACCACCTCGGCTGGGACGACTGGAACCTCCTGGGTGTCGAGGCGCTCGCCGTCGACCCCGCGCACCCGGACCGGCTCTACCTCGCCCTCGGCACCTACGCCCAGTCGTGGGCGGGCAACGGTGCGGTCCTGCGCTCCGAGGACCGCGGCGCCACCTGGACCCGCACCGACCTGTCCGTGAAGCTCGGCGCCAACGAGGACGGGCGCGGGGCCGGGGAGCGGCTCCTCGTCGACCCGCGCGACAGCGACACCCTGTGGCTGGGGACCAGACACGACGGACTGCTGAAGTCGACCGACCGGGGTGCCACCTGGGCAGCCGTGACCGGCTTCCCGGCGCAGCCGAACTCCTCCGGGCAGGGCGTCGTGTTCCTCCTCGCGGTCGGACGCACCGTCTACGCCGGCTGGGGCGACGGCGACGGCACCTCGGGCACGGCGAACCTCTATCGCACGTCCGACGGCACGACCTGGGAGGCGGTCCCCGGACAGCCGTCCGGTACCGCCGCCAAGGTCCCGCTCCGCGCCGCGTACGACAAGCACACCCGCGAGCTGTACGTGACGTACGGCGACGCGCCCGGCCCCAACGGTCAGTCCAACGGCAGCGTGCACAAGCTGCGCACCGCGACCGGCGCCTGGAGCGACGTCACCCCGGTCGAGCCGGGCGGCACCACCTCCGACGGATCGGCCGACAACTTCGCCTACGGCGGGGTCGCCGTCGACGCCCGCCGCCCGGGCACCGTCGTCGTCTCCACCAACAACCGCTGGGCCGACGGCGACACTGTCTTCCGCTCCACCGACGGCGGACGCTCCTGGACGTCCCTCAAGGACACCGCTGTGTTCGACGTGTCCGAGACTCCCTTCCTCAACTGGGGTGGGGACCAGCCGAAGTTCGGCTGGTGGATCCAGGCGCTCGCCCTCGACCCGTACGACTCGAAGCACGTCGTGTACGGGACCGGCGCGACCCTCTACGGCACCCGCGACCTCAAGCGCTGGGCGCCACAGATCCGCGGCCTGGAGGAGACGTCCGTGCGCCAGCTGATCTCGCCCCCGGTCGGGGAGGCGCACCTGATCAGCGGACTCGGGGACATCGGCGTGATGTACCACGAGCGGCTCACGGCGTCTCCGTCGCGCGGCATGGCGACGAACCCGGTGTTCGGGTCGGCGACGGGACTCGCCCAGGCCGCGGGCAGACCCGCGTACGTCGTCCGCACCGGCTGGGGCGACAACGGCAACGGCGCCCACTCCGACGACGGCGGGCAGACCTGGGCCCCCTTCGCGGCCCAGCCCGACATCGCCAAGAACGCACCGGGGCCGATTGCCACCAACGCCGACGGCAGCGTGCTGCTGTGGTCCTTCGTGCACTGGGACGGCACCAAGTACGCAGCGCACCGCTCGACGGACAACGGCACGACCTGGTCCGAGGTCTCCTCCTTCCCGAAGGGCGCCACGCCGGTCGCCGACCCGGCCGACCCGACGCTCTTCTACGCGTATGACACCGACACGGGAACGCTGTACGCCAGCACTGACAGTGGTGGTTCGTTCACGGCCCGGGCGACCGGACTGCCCTCCGGTGACACCCAGTTCGAGCTGGTCGCCGCCCCTGGGCGGAGCGGTGACCTGTGGCTGAGCGTGAAGTGGAACGGGCTCTACCGGTCCACCGACGGCGGGGCCGGCTTCGCCAAGATCGACAGCTGCTGGGCCTCGTACACCCTCGGCTTCGGCAAGGCGGCCGACGGTGCGGACTACCCGGCGATCTACTTCGTCGGCGCGACGGAGACGATCACCGCCGTCCACCGCTCGGACGACGAGGCCAAGACCTGGGTCCGGATCAACGACGACGCCCACCAGTGGGGCTGGACCGGAGAGGTCGTCACCGGCGACCCGCGCGTGTACGGCCGCGTGTATGTCGCCACCAACGGCCGCGGCATCCAGTACGGGGAGACGGTCTGATGTCCACGCACAAGGGACCCGGCAAGGGACCCAGCCTGAGCGACGCCACCCGCGGCCGCATCCTCTTCGGCGGCGACTACAACCCCGAGCAGTGGCCCGAGGAGGTCTGGCAGGACGACGTACGCCTCATGAAGGAGGCCGGCGTCAACTCCGTCACCGTCGGGGTCTTCTCCTGGGCCAAGGTCGAACCCCGGCCAGGAGCACGGGAGTTCGGCTGGCTCGACCGGCTGATGGACCTCTTGCACGAGAACGGCATCGGCGTCGTCCTCGCCACCCCCACCTCCGCCCCGCCCCCATGGATGGGCAAGCTGCACCCCGAGACGCTGCCGCGCGACGAGAACGGGCAGATCGTGTGGTGGGGCTCGCGCCAGCAGTTCTCGCACTCCAGCCTCGTCTACCGCCGCTACGCCGCCGCCATCACCGAGGACCTGGCCGCCCGCTACGCGAACCACCCCGCCCTCACCATGTGGCACATCAACAACGAGTACTGCACCCACGACTGGGGCGACGAGGCCGCCCGCGCCTTCCGGGTCTGGCTGCGCCGCAGGTACGAGACGATCGATGCGCTCAACACCGCCTGGGGCACCGCCTTCTGGAGCCAGCGCTACGACTCCTGGGACGAGATCATCCCGCCGCGCCGCGCCCAGTACATGAACAATCCCACCCAGGTCCTCGACTTCAAGCGCTTCACCTCCGACGCGCTCATGGAGTGCTACGTCGCCGAGCGTGACATCGTCGCCCGGCACACCCCGCACATCCCCGTGACCAGCAACTTCATGCCCTTCTGGCAGGGCCAGGACGCCTGGGCCTGGGCCGAGCGGGAGGACGTCGTCTCGGTCGACATCTATCCGGACCCGCACGACCCGCTGGGCGGCCAACACAGCGCGCTGATCCATGACACGACCCGCTCGCAGGCCCGCGGCGGCCCCTGGATGGTCATGGAGCAGGCGGCGGGCCCCGTCAACTGGCGCGGCGTCAACCACCCCAAGCCGCCCGGCCTCAACCGGCTCTGGTCGCTCCAGGCCGTGGCCCGCGGCGCCGACGCCGTCTGCTACTTCCAGTGGCGGCAGTCCCGGCAGGGCTCCGAGAAGTTCCACTCCGGCATGGTCAGCCACGCGGGGGAGCGGGGCCGAACCTTCCAGGAGGTCAAGCGCATCGGGGCCGAACTCTCCTTGCTGAGCGAGAAGGTGACTGACAGTCATGTCACCGGGGCCGATGTCGCCGTGCTCCTCGACTGGAACGCCTGGTGGGCGAGTCAGCAGGACGGGCGGCTGTCCTCCGAGGTCGAGTACCCGGCTGTCGTACGCGCCTGGCACCGCGCCCTGTGGGAGGCGAACACCACCGCCGCCTTCGCCCACCCCGAGCACGACCTGTCCCCGTACAAGCTTGTCGTCGTACCGCAGCTGTACCTCCTCACCGACGCCGCGATCGACAACCTCCTCGCGTACGTCCGCGGCGGCGGCACCCTCGTCTCCGGTTTCCTGACCGGTGTCGCCGACCAGGACGACCGGGTGCGCCCCGGCGGCATGGACGAGCGACTGCGCGACCTCTTCGGTATCCGCACCCTGCACGAGTGGTGGCCGCTCGACGTCGGCGAGACGGTCGACGTCGAGGGCTTTCGCGGCACCCTGTGGTCCGAGGAGATCGAGGCCGCGGACGACGCCGACTCCGTCACCCCGTACAAGGGCGGCGAGCTGGACGGTCTCCCGGCCGTGCTGCGCAAGGGCCGCGCCTGGTATCTGTCCACCCTCCCCGAGCCGGAGGCGTTGCGGACGGTGATCGCTGGGATCGCGGAGGAGGCGGGCGTACGGCCGCCGCTCGACAACCTGCCGACGGGCGTGGAGGCCGTACGCCGAGGTGAGCTGCTGTTCCTGCTCCACCACGGGCGCGACGCGGTCACCGTGCCCGTGCCGGGCCGCCACCGCGACCTGCTGACCGGCGCGGACGTCACCGACGCCGTGGAACTGGGCCGGTACGGCGTCGCCGTGCTGGAGGCGGCGCCGTGAACCTCATGAGTGAGCCCGCCGATGGAGACCCCGTCCATGGAGACCCCGTCCACGGCACCTGGGAGCCGGAGCCCGCCGCACGCTGGGAGGACGCCTTCCTGAGCGGCAACGGCGGACACGGTGTCATGGTGTTCGGTGATCCGAACGACGACCGGGTGATCGTCAACCATCACACCCTGGTCCGCCCGAACGGCAGCCAGGACGCGCGCCCGCCCGAGCTGGCGGCCCGACTCCCGGCGCTCCAGGACCGCTTGCTGGCCGGTGACGTCACCGCGGGGGAGGAGTTCACCGACGGGCGTTCGCTGCTGTGGGTGCAGCCCTTCCACCCGGCCTTCCAGGTACGGTTGCGCCGCTCGGCGGAGCTGTGCCCCTCGTACCGGCGCGAGGTCGACTTCACCACCGGTGTCGTCCGTAGCCTGTGCGGGGGCCGGCGCAGCGAGGTCTTCGTGTCGCGTGCGGACGACGTCGTGGTGCAGTACGTGACCGATCCCGGCCACTTGGTGGAAGTGACGCTCGACCATCGACTGCCGGGCGCGCCCAGCGACTTGCCGGTCGGGCACAGTACGGCCCTCACGCCCGAGGGCGCCCTCCTGACGCTGCGGGCCCGCTACCCGGACAGCGACCGCGCGTACACAGGAGTGACGCTCGCCGTGGTCACCGGCGGCCGGGCCCAGGTCGCGCTGACCGGCGTGCGCCTGGAAGGCGCGCGCTCGGTCCTCCTGCTCACGCGCGTACGGCGGCACACGGGCGGCGAGCTGGACGCGCTCACCGAGGCCCGCGAGCTGCGTGCGCTGCTGCCGGACAGGGACGAGAGCGAGGGCGAGGGTGAGAGCGAGAGCGACTCTGCCGAGAACGCGTACGCCCACCTCCTCGCCCGCCACACCGCCCTCCACCGCCCCGCCTACCTCCGCGCCGGTCTGGACCTGAGCGCCGACCCCGCCGAACGCGCCCTACCCGGCTCGGAGTTGGTCCGCCGGCCAAAAAGCCCCGCCCTCCTCGAACGCCTCTTCGCGGCCGGCCGCTACCACCTGCTGTCCTCCGCCGGGATGCTTCCCCCACGGCTGACCGGCCTGTGGACCGGCGACTGGGACACCGCCTGGGCAGGGGCCTTCACCACCGACGCCAATGTCAACCTGCAGACGGCGTCGGCCGCCGCGGCCGCCCTCCCGGAGGTCTCCGAGGCTCATGCCGCGCTGA
Organism: Streptomyces sp. SD15; assembly: GCF_054462255.1. Classification (NCBI taxonomy): domain Bacteria; kingdom Bacillati; phylum Actinomycetota; class Actinomycetes; order Kitasatosporales; family Streptomycetaceae; genus Streptomyces; species Streptomyces sp. SD15. The sequence continues at coordinate 60,087 of NZ_JBTLMO010000027.1, forward strand.
TCCACGGCCAGGTGCCGCACTGGCGCGACAATGCCCGTGCCGTCTTCGGGACCCGTGGCGTCGTCGCCCCCGCGCACACCGACGGTGAGTCCGGGCACATCTACCACCTCAGCCGCGAGTACCCCCTGCACGTGTGGACCGCGGGTGCCGACTGGCTGCTGAAGCCCCTCGTGGACCACGACGAGACGCGCGGCGCGCGCGACCCGCGGCTGGCCGCCGCGCTCGCCGAAGTGGCGTACTTCTACGAGGACTTCCTCACCCGGACCGACGACAACGGCCACCTCGTCGTCGTGCCGTCGTACTCGCCGGAGAACCGGCCCGCGAACGCGAGCTGGATCACCCTCAACGCCGCCATGGACCTCTCGGCGGCCCGGCACGCCCTCCTCACGGCGGCCCACTACCACCCGGGACCCGACGGCCGGCGCTGGCGCGCGCTCGCCGACCGGCTGCCGCCGCACCGCGTCAACGTCGACGGCGCGCTCGCCGAGTGGGCCTGGCCCGGCCTCGACGACACCTACGACCACCGGCACCTGAGCCACCTCTACGGGGTCTGGCCCCTCGACGAGATCAACCCGTACGACACTCCCGAACTCGCCGCTGCCGCCCATCGCGCCCTCGAACTGCGCGGCGCCGAGAACGACTCCGCGCACGGCCACCTCCACCACGCCCTGGTGGCGGCCCGGCTGCGCGACGCGGACCGGGCGGCGGGAGCCCTCGGCAACGTCCTGGCCGGGGACTTCTTCCACGTCTCCCTGATGAGCGGCCACTACCCCAACCGGCACGTCTACAACGCGGACGCCGCCCACACCCTCCCCGCCGTGCTCATCGAGATGCTGATCCAGTCCACGCCGGAGCGGCTCGTCCTTCTCCCCGCACTCCCCGCCGCGTACCCGAACGGTGCACTCCGCGGCATCCGTACGAGGTTCGGCGCCGAGGTCGACCTGATGTGGGGTCCTCGGGGTGCGACGGCCGTGGTGAGACCTGCCCGCACCTGCCGCGTCGACCTTCAGACTTCCGCCGGCGCGCGACCGCTCTCCCTGAGCGCCGGAGAAGACTGCGTCCTCACTCTGGGGCCGCAGTAGTACCGGCCAGTACCCGCAGTTCCCCCCACCCATGGAAGGGACACCATGGCACGTAGCAGCACACTCAACAGGATCACCAAGGCGCTCATCGCCCCCGCCCTCGCGCTCGGCGCCACCATCGGTCTCGCCTCGGCCCCCGCCTCGGCCGCCATCTGGAACTCCTGCGACCAGTGGGGCAACACTTCGCTGAACGGCTACACGCTCTACAACAACATCTGGGGCTCCGGCGCCGGCAGTCAGTGCATCTGGGCCAACTCCGGTACCAACTGGGGGGTCTGGGCCAACCACCCCAACACCGGCGGCATCAAGTCGTACCCCAACTCCAAGAAGGTGATCAACAAGACGATCACCTCACTCGGTTCGCTCTCCAGCAGCTACAACGTCACGGTCCCGTCCTCCGGCGCGTACAACACGTCGTACGACATCTGGGACACCGACTACGACTACGAGATCATGCTCTGGGTCAACTACAACGGAGCCGTCGGACCCCTCGGCACCTCGCAGGGCAATGTGACGCTGGGCGGCCACACCTGGACCGTCTACAAGGGCAACAACGGCGCCAACGAGGTCTTCTCGTTCCTGCGCACCTCGGACTCGTCCTCCGGCACCGTCAACATCCTGCCGATCCTGAAGTGGATCAAGGACACCAAGGGCTGGTTCGGCAACGAGACCATCGGAGACGTCCAGTTCGGTTACGAGGTCACGTCCTCGTCGGGCGGGCTGGATTTCCGGACCAACAACCTTACGGTCTCCAGCAGTTGACGGCTTGCGGCAGTTGACGGTTTCCGGCGGTTGACGGATCCCGTCCGGCGGCCCGGCCCTCGCGTCCGGCGGGGGCCGGGCCGTCACGCGCGGCTACTCCGCCACAGGCAGCCGCGCCCCGTCCCGCAGGAACAGCGGGATGCGGTCCAGCGGGGCGTCGACGGTGACGGCGGCGCCGCCCTCGTACGTCTCACCGGTCCACGCGTCGGTCCACCGGGCGCCCGCCGGGAGGTACGCCGTACGGGCCGTCGCGCCCGCCGTGAGCACCGGCGCGACCAGGAGGTCGGGGCCGAAGAGGTACGCGTCGTCGATCGACCAGGCCGTCTGGTCCTCGGGGAACTCGAGGAACAGCGGGCGCATGACCGGCAGGCCCTCCTCGTGCGCGGCGCGCATGACGTCCAGCACGTACGGCTTCAGGCGCTCGCGCAGCCGCAGATACCTCTCCAGGATCGCGCCGGCCTCCTCCCCGTACGACCAGACCTCGTTCGGGCCGCCGGTCATGTCCGGGCCGAGCGGCATGCCCGGGTCGCGGAAGCCGTGCAGGCGCATCAGCGGGGAGAGGGCGCCGAACTGGAGCCAGCGGACCATGACCTCGCGGTACGCGGGGTCGTCCGGGTCGCCGCCGTGGAAGCCGCCGATGTCGGTGTTCCACCAAGGGATGCCGGAGAGCGCGGTGTTGAGGCCCGCCGCGATCTGGCGGCGCAGGGTCGCGAAGTCGGTGCCGATGTCGCCGGACCACAGGGCGGCGCCGTAGCGCTGACTGCCGGCCCACGCCGAGCGGTTGAGGGTGACGATCTCGGTCTCGCCCGCGGCGAGCATGCCCTCGTAGAAGGTGCGGGCGTTCTCGCGGGGGTAGAGGTTTCCGACCTCGAGACCGGGGCCGGCGTGGTAGCGCAGGTTCTCCTGGAAGCCCGGCTTCAGCTCCGGTTCGCAGGCGTCCAGCCAGAAGGCGGTGATGCCGTACGGATCGAGGTAGTTGTCCTTCACCCGGGACCACACGAACTCGCGGGCCTCCGGGTTCGTCGCGTCGTAGAAGGCCACCTGGACGGTGGACGCGACCTGCTTGTCGGGCCAGTCGGCGTGTGCCATCGGGCCGTACTCGGTGCCGATGAAGTGGCCGCGCTGCTCCATGAGCGGGTGGTTCTCGGAGAGCGGGGAGACCGAGGGCCAGACCGAGACGACCAACTTGACGCCGAGCTCGGCGAGTTCGCGCTGCATCGCCGCCGGGTCCGGCCACTCGGCCGGGTCGAACTTCCACTCGCCGAGGTGGGTCCAGTGGAAGAAGTCGCAGACGATGACGGAGAGGGGCAGACCGCGGCGCTTGTACTCGCGGGCCACGTCGAGGAGTTCGTCCTGGGTGCGGTAGCGCAGCTTGCACTGCCAGAAGCCGGCCGCCCACTCGGGCAGCATCGGCGTACGACCGGTCGCGGCGCTGTAGCGGCGCTGGGCGTCCGCCGGGGTGCCCGCCGTGATCCAGTAGTCGAGCTGGCGGGCCGAGTCGGCGACCCAGCGGGTGCCGTTGCCCGCGAGCTCGACGCGGCCGATCGCCGGGCTGTTCCACAGGAAGGTGTAGCCGCGGCTGGAGGTGAGCACCGGGACGGTCACCTCGGCGTTGCGCTGCACCAGGTCGAGGACCACGCCCTTCTGGTCGAGCAGCCCGTGCTGGTGCTGTCCGAGGCCGTACAGCTTCTCGCCCTCGTATGCGGCGAAGCGCTGCTCCAGACGGTGGTGGCCGTTGCCGGTCGGTGTGTACAGACGCGGGCCCGGCCACCAGAAGTGGGCGCGCTCCTCGGCGAGGAGTTCGGTGCCGTCGGCGGTGCGAAGGAAGCGGATCAGGCCCTCGGCGCCGACCTCGACGGTCAGCGCGCCGACCGTCAACTGGCCCTCGCCGTCCTGGATCTTGACGGTGCTCTCGGTCACCTGCGGCTCGTCGAGGAGCGCGCCGGGGAGGCCTTCGAGCACCGGGCCGCCGAGCCGCGTACGGACGCGGACCGCGTCCGGGCCCCAGGGCTCGACACGTACGGTCTCCTGGCGGCCGCTCCACTCCAGCGCGCCGTCCCGCTCACGGAACGTGCCGACGGTGGGGGAGGACTGCGCGAGGCTGACTGCGCCCGACTGGGTCTGGTTTTCGGCAGGCTGATTCACGAGGGGTGCTCCTGAAGGAAGGAGTGGCGATACAGCCCCGGCGCCGGTCGAGCGGGCCGGGACAGGATGGGGTGCCTCGACGCCCCTGGGCGCGAGGAAGGGGAGTGACGGTTCGTTCAGTTGGCGGTCGGCGCCGGGCCCGTACTCGCCCGTACCGTCAACTCGGGTGCGATGAGCACGACTTCGTCCTTGCCGTGCCCCTCCAGCTTGGCGATCAGATGCTCCACGGCGTGCCGGCCCATCTCCTGCGCGGGGATGGCGACCGAGGTCAGCCGCACCGAGGCCTGTGTGGCGACCTGGTCCGGGCAGATCGCGATCACCGACACGTCCTCGGGCACGGCACGGCCCTGCCGGCGCAGCAGCGCGAGCAGCGGCTCGACCGCGGACTCGTTCTGCACCACGAAGCCCGTGGTGCCCGGGCGTTCGTCGAAGACCCGGGCCAGCGTCAGGGACATCGCGTCGAAGCCGCCCTCGCAGGGGCGGTGCAGCACGCGCAGGCCCAACTCCCGGGAACGGGCCCGGAGTCCGTCGAGCGTGCGCTCGGCGAAACCCGTGTGCCGCTCGTAGACCGCGGGCGCCTCCCCGATGACAGCGATGTCACGGTGCCCGAGCAGCGCGAGATGCTCGGCGCACAGCGCGCCTGTCGCGCCGAAGTCGAGATCGACGCAGGTCAGGCCCGAGGTGTCGGCGGGGAGGCCGATGAGCACGGACGGTTGGTCCGTCTCGCGCAGCAACGGCAGCCGCTCGTCGTCGAGTTCGACATCCATCAGGATCATCGCGTCGGCGAGCCCGCTGCCGGTGACGCGGCGCACGGCGTCGGGACCCTCCTCGCCGGTGAGCAGGAGCACGTCGTAGCCGTGGGTGCGGGCGTGGGTCGCCACCGCGATGGCGATCTCCATCATCACGGGTACGTACATGTCGGTGCGGAGCGGAATCATCAGCGCGATGATGTTGGACCGGCTGCTCGCCAGGGCCCGGGCGCCCGCGTTCGGGTGGTAGCCGAGCTCCTGGATGCTCCGCTCGACCCGCTGCCGGGTGCCCGCGGAGATGGACCGCTTGCCGCTGAGGACATAGCTCACCGTGCTCGCCGAGACTCCGGCGTGCTGGGCGACCTCGGCGAGGGTGACCATCCAGCTCTCCAAGAATTGTGTGAAGCGCTTCGACAGTGCGCGTTGCGGATAAGAGGGAGTGAGGGTGGCTCGACAGTAGCTCGATGGGTGAGGGGGTGTCCATAGGTTGTCGAAGCGCTTCGACAGGTTTCTTGCGGCGCGGGTTCGTCGCGGGTTCGGCGCGGGTGCGACGCAGGTTCGGCGCCCTTCTCGAGCCCTCACGATCGCGCGGCAACCTTCCTGGCCTCGGCGACCACTGAGAGGTCGTACACAGACCGTCCCCCGGAAGGACCACCGATGCAACACCGCCGACCACGCCTGTCCAAGAAGGCGAGGACGCTGCTCGCGGGCTCGGTGGCGCTCGCGGCCGCCGCAGGCGTCACCGTCGCCCAGGCGGGCGAGGCCGGCAAGAAGTGCGGCGCCTTCGACACCGTCACGATGGGCAAGTACTACGTCAACAACAACCTCTGGGGGCAGGACGACGGCACCGGCACCCAGTGCGTCTGGGACACCTCGCACAGCGGTGACACCATCGCCTGGGGCACGGACTACACCTGGGCCGGCAAGGCCGGCAAGGAAAACGCCGTGAAGTCCTACTCCAGCACCGTGCTGGGCTGGCACTGGGGCTGGAAGACCGACAAGGCGGCCACCGAGCTCCCCGTCCGGGTCGGCGACCGCAAGCCGGTGAAGACCAGCTGGGAGTTCTCGGTCAGCTCCGACCCCGGCACCATGAACGTCGCGTACGACCTGTGGCTGCACACCAAGAACACCGCGGACTGGCAGGACCAGCCCACCGACGAAATCATGATCTGGCTCAATCGGCAGGGCGGCGCGGGCCCGCTCGGCACCAAGTACGGCAGCGTCAGCCTCGGCGGCGCCATGTGGGACATCTACCAGGGCGACATCGGCTGGAAGGTGTACTCCTTCGTCCGCCGCACCAACACCACCAAGGCCTCCCTCGACCTGGACGACTTCACCCAGGCTCTGGTCCGCCGCAAGCTGCTGAGCAACGACAAGTACGTCTCCGGCATCGAGTCGGGCACCGAGGTCTTCCGCGGCTCGGGGCGGCTCGACACGAAGGCGTACTCGGTGGACATCGGCTGATCGGAAGGAGGGGCGCGGGCTGGGTGCGGGGTGGGCGCCGGTTGACCCGAACGGCGCGCGAGGACTGGTGGGGCAGTCCGAAATCGGGTAAATACGATCGAGTAGAACCGGTCGGTAACGATCGGCCCCAAGATCCCTATTCGCGGCGAGGTGAGCCTCATGTCCGCAACACCCCACCAGGCCCCCCACCAGGCCACAGTCACCGAACGTGAGGCCCGACAGGTCGCCGAGGCGGCCCGCGAACAGGACTGGCGCAAGCCCAGCTTCGCCAAGGAACTGTTCCTGGGCCGCTTCCGGCTCGATCTGATCCACCCGCACCCCCTGCCGGCCGACGAGGACACGCAGCGCGGCGAGGAGTTCCTCGCCAAGCTGCGCGACTTCTGCGAGACGAAGATCGACTCGGCCCGCATCGAGCGCGAGGCGCGGATCCCCGACGAGGTCATCGACGGCCTCAAGGACCTCGGCGCGCTCGGCATGAAGATCGACACCAAATACGGCGGCCTCGGCCTCACCCAGGTGTACTACAACAAGGCGCTGGCTCTGGTCGGCTCCGCGAACCCCGCGATCGGCGCGCTGCTGTCCGCGCACCAGTCGATCGGTGTACCGCAGCCGCTGAAGTTGTTCGGCACCCAGGAGCAGAAGGACACCTTCCTGCCACGCTGCGCCCGCACCGACATCTCGGCGTTCCTCCTCACCGAGCCGGACGTCGGTTCCGACCCGGCACGGCTCGCCACGGCCGCCGTACCCGACGGCGACGACTACGTCCTGGACGGCGTGAAGCTCTGGACGACCAACGGCGTCGTCGCGGACCTCCTCGTCGTCATGGCCCGGGTGCCGAAGTCCGAGGGCCACAAGGGCGGCATCACGGCGTTCGTGGTGGAGGCCGGCTCCGAGGGCATCACCGTCGAGAACCGCAACGCCTTCATGGGCCTGCGCGGCCTGGAGAACGGCGTCACCCGCTTCCACCAGGTGCGCGTACCGGCCGCGAACCGGATCGGCCCGGAGGGCTCGGGCCTGAAGATCGCGCTCACCACCCTCAACACCGGCCGTCTCTCGCTCCCCGCCATGTGCGTGGGCGCGGGCAAGTGGTGCCTGAAGATCGCCCGCGAGTGGTCGGCGGCGCGCGAGCAGTGGGGCAAGCCGGTCGCCTTCCACGAGGCGGTCGGCGCGAAGATCTCCTTCATCGCGGCGACCACCTTCGCGCTGGAGGCCGTCCTCGACCTGTCCTCGCAGATGGCCGACGAGAACCGCAACGACATCCGCATCGAGGCCGCCCTCGCCAAGCTGTACGGCTCGGAGATGGCCTGTCTGATGGCCGACGAACTGGTCCAGATCCGCGGCGGCCGAGGCTTCGAGACGGCGGAGTCGCTCAAGGCCCGCGGGGAGCGGGCGGTCCCGGCCGAGCAGATCCTGCGCGACCTGCGCATCAACCGCATCTTCGAGGGCTCCACGGAGATCATGCACCTGCTGATCGCCCGTGAGGCCGTCGACGCCCATCTGTCGGTGGCCGGTGACCTCATCGACCCCGACAAGTCGCTCTCCCAGAAGGCGAAGGCGGGCGCGAACGCCGGAGTCTTCTACGCCAAGTGGCTCCCCAAGCTGGTCGCGGGCCCCGGTCGGATCCCGGGCTCGTACGGCGCGTTCCACCACCACGTGGACCTCTCCCCGCATCTGCGTTACGTCGAGCGCAGCGCCCGCAAGCTCGCCCGCTCCACCTTCTACGCGATGTCCCGCTGGCAGGGCCGGATGGAGACCAAGCAGGGCTTCCTGGGCCGGATCGTCGACATCGGCGCCGAGCTCTTCGCGATGAGCGCGGCCTGCGTCCGCGCCGAACACCTGCGCGTCGCCGGGGAGAACGGCCGCGAGGCCTACCAACTCGCCGACGCCTTCTGCCGCCAGTCCCGCGTCCGCGTCGACGAACTCTTCGGCCGGCTGTGGACCAACACCGACGACATCGACCGCAAGGTCGTCAAGGGCGTCCTGGCGGGCACGTACGAGTGGCTGGAGCAGGGCGTCATCGACCCGTCCGGGGAAGGCCCCTGGATCGCCGACGCGACGCCGGGCCCGTCGAAGAAGAAAAACGTTCACCGCCCCATTCGCTGACATTCTCCCCAGGAATTCACTGGTGTCCCCGTTCGCCATTCCGCTGCTTGCCGCACCGAATCCGTGCGTCAACAATGAGAACAATGGCGAACGGGGACAGTACATGCGCCAAGGAGTCGCGGAAGAATACAGTCACGGCATTTCCGTACAGCTGACGCGGGCCCGCGGGGAGGCCTGGCGTCGGCTTCATGAGACAGATCTCGTACGGGCCCTGCGGACCGTGCGCGACGAGGTGCAGCCGCTGGCGCAGAAACTGCGCGAGACCGCACCGGAGGCCTTCGAGGCACACCGGGACGCCGTCGCCGTCCTGCTGAACGAATGCGCGCTGGCCCTGGTCGACACGGAACCCCGGCCGCCCGTGCCCTCCTTCGACGCGGTACGGATCCGGAGAATCGACCTCCGCGACATCGACGGTCTGCTCGACGCCGGACGGCCCGGCGAGCGACCGGTCATTCAGCAGCTTTTCCGCAGCGCGCTCGACGCGGTCAAGGACCCCGTCCTGCGCGAGGTGATCAAAGCGAATCAGCAGGGCGTCCACATTCTCCAGCGCGCCAATCGCTGGATACGGATGCTCGTGGACACCGTTTAGTCATGTTCCACTGTGGGGGGAATTCCCATGCCAGGTAAGGGTCTGGATGCCATCACCGGCAGGATCATGCGGGCCGGCGAGGGGCGGGTGCTGCGCCGGCTGCAGCGCTCCGTCGATGAAGTCAACTCCCTGCAGGAGGAGTTCAAAAGCCTGTCCGACGACGAACTCCACGCCCTCACCCCGGAGTTCAAGAAGCGCCACGCCAAGGGCGAGAGCCTGGACGACCTGCTGCCCGAAGCCTTCGCCGCGATGCGCGAGGCGGCCTGGCGCACCCTCGGCATGCGTCACTTCGACGTTCAGGTGATGGGCGGCGCGGCGCTTCACCTCGGCAACATCGCCGAGATGCAGACGGGGGAGGGGAAGACCCTCGTCGGCACCCTCCCCGTGTATCTGAACGCCCTGGCCGGCAAGGGAGTTCACCTTGTCACCGTCAACGACTACCTGGCCGAGCGCGACGCCGAGTGGATGGGTCGCGCATACCGCTTCATGGGCCTGACCGTCGGTGTCATCAAGTCGGACTCGACCTCCGCCGTGCGCCGCGCCCAGTACGCCTGCGACATCACCTACGGCACCAACACCGAGTTCGGCTTCGACTATCTCCGCGACAACATGGCCTGGTCGCAGGACGAACTCGTCCAGCGCGGCCACCACTTCGCGATCGTCGACGAAGCCGACTCGATCCTCATCGACGAGGCCCGCACCCCGCTGATCATCTCCGGGCCCGCGGACCAGCCCACCCAGTGGTACGAGGCGTTCGCCAAGCTCGTACGACGGATGAAGGGCGTCCGCGTGCAGGACGAGCTGTTCACCCGGCCCGCGGAGAAGGAGGAACTGGGCCGGCTGCGGGCCACGTACGACTACGAGTACGACCCGAAGAAGCGCACCGTCGCGATCCTGGACCGCGGTGTGGAGTACCTCCAGGACCAGCTCGGTATCGAGAGCCTGTACGAGTCCGACCACACGTCCCTCATCGGGCATCTCAACAACGCCCTCAAGGCCAAGGAACACTTCAAGAAGGACAAGGACTACGTCGTCGTGGACGGCGAGGTGCTGATCGTCGACGAGCACACCGGCCGCATCCTCTCCGGCCGCCGCTACAACGAGGGGCTGCACCAGGCGATCGAGGCCAAGGAAGGCGTGCCGATCAAGGACGAGAACCAGACCCTCGCCACCATCACCCTGCAGAACTTCTTCCGCCTCTACGACAAGCTCGCGGGCATGACCGGCACGGCGATGACGGAGGCGGCCGAGTTCCACCAGATCTACCAGCTCCAGGTCGTGCCGATCCCCACCAACCGGCCCCCGCAGCGCGCCGACGACCCCGACCAGATCTACCGCACCGCGGACGCCAAGTACGCCGCGATCGTCGATGACATCGCCGAACGGAACGCGAAGGGGCAGCCGATCCTCGTGGGCACCACCTCGGTGGAGAAGTCCGAGCTGCTGTCCGCACGGCTGCGGAAACGCGGCATCCGGCACGAGGTGCTCAACGCCAAGAACCACCAGCGCGAGGCCCAGATCGTGGCCCAGGCGGGTCGCAGGGGCGCCGTCACCGTCGCCACCAACATGGCGGGCCGCGGCACCGACATCATGCTCGGCGGCAACCCGGAGGCGCTGATATCCGCAGAGCTGGAGCGGCGCGACCTCACCGAAGCGGAGCACCCGGACGCCTGCCGCGAGGTCCGCGAACGGATCACCGCCGTGGTCGAGACCGCGTACAAGGAGGTCAAGGAGCTCGGCGGGCTCTACGTCCTGGGCACCGAACGGCACGAGTCGCGCCGCATCGACAACCAGCTGCGCGGCCGCTCCGGACGCCAGGGCGACAACGGCGCCTCCCGCTTCTACCTCTCCCTGGAGGACGACCTGATGCGCCTGTTCCGCGCCCAGGTGGTGGACCGCGTGATGTCGATGGCGAACGTCCCCGACGACGTGCCCATCGAGAACAAGATGGTCACGCGCGCCATCGCCTCGGCCCAGGCCCAGGTGGAACAGCAGCACTTCGAGTCCCGCAAGGACGTCCTGAAGTTCGACGAGGTGCTCAACCGGCAGCGCACCCTCATCTACGCCGAGCGCCGCCGCGTTCTGGCGGGGGAGGACCTGCGCGAGCAGCTCCTGCACTTCATGGACGACACCGTACGCGCGTACATCGAACAGGAGACGAGCGAGGGCTTCCCCGAGGAATGGGACCTGGAGCGGCTGTGGGGCGCCTTCACCCAGCTGTACCCGGCGCGGATCACCATCGAGGAGTTGGAGGAGGCGGCCGGCGACCGCGCGAACCTCACCGCGGACGACCTGATCGAGGCGGTGACGCGGGACATCCACGACCGCTACCAGGACCGGGAGGTCGAACTCGGTGCCGACGCCCTGCGCGATCTGGAACGCCTCGTCGTCCTCTCCGTCCTCGACCGCAAATGGCGCGAGCACCTCTACGAGATGGACTACCTCCGTGACGGCATCGGCCTGCGCTGGACCCTCGGCCGGGAACCGATCGTCGAGTACGAGCGCGAAGGCTTCGACATGTACGGCGCGATGACCGACGCCATCAAGGAGGAGTCCGTCGGCTACGTCTTCAACCTGGACGCCTCCGGCCCCGCCACGCAGACCCTCGAACGCCGCGAACGCGTCGAGGACCTGCACTTCACGGCCCCCACGTTGGACACGGCGGAGGGCGTGGTCCAGGGCGACTTCGCATCGGCGACGGCCGACGAACCCGCCGCTCCCGCCGCTCCTGCCAAGCCGTCCCGCGGCGGCACCCGCCCCAGCAGGTCCAAGGCGCGACGCCGCCGCAAGCGGTGAACAGAGCGTCGGTGGCGAGCGTCGCCAGCGAGCGGAAGAGGGGAGCCCTGTCCTGCGCGCCTCGTCTTGCGGCCACAATGGGGGGATGAGCGACAGTCCAGCCCCCCTCGCCGATCCGCATCTTGTCTTCGACCCCGTGGACGGAGTCCGGGATGTCGTGATCCTCGGCTCCACCGGGTCGATCGGGACCCAGGCCATAGACCTCGTGCTGCGCAACCCCGACCGCTTTCGGGTCACCGCGCTGTCCGCCGCCGGCGGCAGGGTCGCACTGCTCGCCGAGCAGGCGCACCGGCTGCGCGTCGAGGTGGTCGCCGTCGCGCGCGAGGACGTCGTACCGGCGCTGCGCGAGGCGCTGAGGGCGCGGTACGGAGCGGGTGAGCCGCTCCCCGAGATCCTCGCGGGCACACAGGCGGCGGCTCAGCTCGCCGCCTCCGACTGCCACACCGTCCTCAACGGCATCACCGGCTCCATCGGCCTCGCGCCCACCCTCGCCGCCCTGGAGGCGGGCCGCACCCTCGCGCTCGCCAACAAGGAGTCGCTCATCGTGGGCGGCCCACTGGTGAAGGCGCTGGCCGAGCCGGGCCAGATCATCCCGGTCGACTCCGAGCACGCGGCCCTGTTCCAGGCGCTGGCGGCCGGCACGCGCGCGGATGTGCGCAAGCTGGTCGTGACCGCCTCCGGCGGCCCTTTCCGGGGCCGTACGAAGGCGGAGCTGGCCGACGTCACACCGGCGGACGCCCTCGCACACCCCACCTGGGCCATGGGCCCGGTCATCACGATCAACTCGGCGACCTTGGTCAACAAGGGTCTGGAAGTCATCGAGGCGCACCTCCTCTACGACATTCCCTTCGATCGCATTGAGGTGGTGGTGCACCCGCAGTCGTATGTCCACTCGATGGTTGAGTACACGGACGGATCGACGATGGCCCAGGCGACGCCCCCCGACATGCGGGGCCCGATCGCCATCGGGCTCGGCTGGCCGGAGCGCGTCCCGGACGCCTCCCCGGCCTTCGACTGGACCAAGGCGTCGAGCTGGGAGTTCTTCCCGCTCGACAACGACGCGTTTCCCTCGGTCGGGCTCGCCCGGCACGTGGGGCAGCTCGCGGGCACGGCCCCGGCGGTGTTCAATGCCGCCAACGAGGAGTGCGTGGACGCGTTCCTGAACGGCACGCTGCCGTTCAACGGCATCATGGAGACCGTCACACGGGTGGTCGAGGAACACGGCACACCCGGTACGGGAACTTCCCTGACCGTCGCGGACGTCCTCGAAGCGGAGACCTGGGCGCGCGCCCGGGCCCGGGAACTGACGGCACAGACGACAACCGCGGAGGTTCGTGCATGACGACCTTGATGATGATCCTCGGCATAGTCGTCTTCGTGGTCGGCCTGCTCATCTCGATCGCCTGGCACGAGCTGGGACACCTGTCGACGGCCAAGCTCTTCGGCATCCGCGTACCGCAGTACATGGTCGGCTTCGGCCCGACCATCTGGTCGCGGAAGAAGGGCGAGACCGAGTACGGCATCAAGGCGGTCCCGCTCGGCGGCTACATCCGCATGATCGGCATGTTCCCGCCGGGGCCGGACGGCAAGATCGAGGCCCGCTCGACCTCCCCCTTCCGTGGCATGATCGAGGACGCCAGGTCGGCCGCGTTCGAGGAGCTCAGGCCCGGCGACGAGACCCGCCTCTTCTACACGCGCAAGCCGTGGAAGCGCGTGATCGTGATGTTCGCGGGCCCCTTCATGAACCTGATCCTGGCCGTGGCGATCTTCTTCGGCGTCATGATGACGTTCGGGGTCCAGACCCAGACCACCACGGTCGGCAAGGTCTCGGACTGCGTCATCGAGCAGAGCGAGGCCCGGTCCGAGTGCAAGACGAGTGACCAGGCCGCGCCCGCCAAGGCGGCCGGACTCAAGGGCGGCGACAAGATCGTCGCGTTCAATGGCAAGAGCGTCCAGGACTGGTCCGCCCTCCAGGCCGACATCCGCGCCAACCCCGGCAAGGACGTCACGCTCACCGTCGAGCGCAAGGGCGAGCAGGTGGACCTCACCGCCCACCTGATCAAGAACCAGGTCAGTCAGAGCGACGGCAGCGGCGGCTATGTCGAGGGCAAGTACGTCTACGCCGGCTTCCTCGGCTTCACCCCCGCCACCGGCATCGTCCAGCAGTCCTTCGGCCAGTCCGCGGACCGCATGGGCGACATGATGGAGAACGGCGTCGAGTCGCTGATCTCGCTGCCCGCCAAGATCCCCGACCTGTGGGACGCGGCCTTCGGCGACGGCCCGCGCAAGGCGGACTCCCCGATGGGCGTGGTCGGCGCGGCCCGCATAGGCGGCGACGTGTTCACGCTGGACATCCCGGCGTCCCAGCAGGTCGCGATGATGCTGTTCCTGGTCGCCGGCTTCAACCTCTCCCTGTTCCTCTTCAACATGCTCCCGCTGCTCCCGCTCGACGGCGGGCACATCGCGGGCGCCCTGTGGGAGTCGCTGCGCCGGAACACGGCCAAGGTGCTGAGGCGGCCCGACCCGGGCCCGTTCGACGTCGCGAAGCTGATGCCGGTGGCTTATGTGGTGGCCGGAATCTTCGTCTGCTTCACCCTGCTCGTCTTCATCGCCGACGTCGTTAACCCGGTGCGCATCTCGTAGTAGTGCGGCGTTTGTGGCGGTCGGGCATGCTGTGCGCCCGACCGCCTTCCATGGGGTGGCTTCAGGGACGGGATGTGCTCGGGCGGGTGCCCGTGCCGTAATCTCGAAGCCTGGAGCCCACGATTCCGGGACCTTGATCCACAACTTGGGGTTGCACAGCAGATGACTGCGATTTCTCTCGGCATGCCGTCCGTTCCGACCAAGCTGGCCGAGCGCCGCAAGAGCCGGCAGATCCAGGTCGGAACCGTGGCCGTGGGTGGAGACGCGCCCGTCTCGGTGCAGTCGATGACGACGACGCGTACGTCGGACATCGGGGCCACGCTGCAGCAGATCGCCGAGCTGACGGCGTCCGGCTGCCAGATCGTGCGCGTGGCCTGCCCCACGCAGGACGACGCGGACGCCCTCGCGACCATCGCCCGCAAGTCCCAGATCCCCGTCATCGCGGACATCCACTTCCAGCCGAAGTACGTCTTCGCGGCGATCAACGCCGGCTGTGCCGCGGTCCGCGTCAACCCCGGCAACATCAAGCAGTTCGACGACCAGGTCAAGGAGATCGCGCGGGCCGCGAAGGACACCGGCACGCCGATCCGGATCGGGGTCAACGCGGGCTCGCTCGACCGGCGCCTGCTCCAGAAGTACGGCAAGGCCACCCCCGAGGCGCTCGTCGAGTCGGCGCTCTGGGAGTGCTCGCTCTTCGAGGAGCACGACTTCCGGGACATCAAGATCTCGGTCAAGCACAACGACCCGGTGATCATGGTCAACGCGTACCGGCAGCTCGCCGCCGCGTGCGACTACCCGCTGCACCTGGGTGTGACGGAGGCGGGCCCCGCCTTCCAGGGCACCATCAAGTCGGCCGTCGCCTTCGGCGCGCTGCTCTCCGAGGGCATCGGCGACACGATCCGCGTGTCCTTGAGCGCCCCGCCCGCCGAGGAGGTCAAGGTCGGCCTCCAGATCCTGGAGTCGCTGAACCTGAAGCAGCGCGGCCTGGAGATCGTCTCCTGCCCGTCCTGCGGTCGCGCCCAGGTCGACGTCTACAAGCTGGCCGAGGAAGTCACCGCGGGTCTGACCGGCATGGAGGTCCCGCTGCGCGTCGCCGTCATGGGCTGCGTGGTGAACGGTCCGGGCGAGGCCCGCGAGGCCGACCTCGGTGTCGCCTCCGGCAACGGCAAGGGGCAGATCTTCGTCAAGGGCGAGGTCATCAAGACCGTGCCGGAATCGAAGATCGTGGAGACCCTCATCGAGGAAGCGATGAAGCTCGCCGAGCAGATGGAAGCGGACGGCATCGCCTCCGGCGAGCCTTCGGTGTCGGTGGCCGGCTGACCGCGGTGCCGGTGACGCACTGACCCGCCGTGTGACGCATGGGACCCGGGTGCCCCTCCGGAGGGGCACCCGGGTCCCATGCGTCACACGGCGGGTCATGCCGGACAGGCCCTAGCGTGCGGTGCCGCTCGGCATCTCCGGTTAAAGTACGGAGATCAGCCGACCGTGTGACTCCCGCCCCGAGGGGCTTCTCGCCGTGAAACGACGGTCAAGCCCTGACCGGTGTCCACGAACGAGCACACGACGACGCTATTAGGGTGAGCGACGCGCTGTTGTTGCCCGCAAGGAGTGATGGAGTCGTCCCGTTGTTGACCCAGACAACCACCAGGGTCCTTGAACCGAGTGACCTGGACGCCGCGCTCGCCGTCCTCGACCGCGAGCCGGTCGCGAACGCTTTCGTCGCATCCCGGGTACAGGTCGCGGGCCTCGACCCGTGGCGGCTCGGCGGCGAGATGTGGGGCTGGTACGAGGACGGAATGCTGCGCTCCCTCTGCTACGCGGGCGCCAACCTGGTCCCGATCTGCGCCACCCCGCGTGCCATCCGCGGCTTCGCCGACCGGGCGCGCAGGGCCGGACGCCGCTGCTCCTCGATCGTCGGCCCCGCCGAGGCCACCGCCGAACTGTGGCAGCTGCTCGAACCGAGCTGGGGCCCCGCCCGCGAGATCCGCGCCCGACAGCCCCTGATGATCGCCGACCGGCTCCCCGCCGACATCGCCCCGGATCCGTACGTCCGCCGCATCCGCAAGGACGAGATCGAGACGATCATGCCGGCCTGCGTGGCGATGTTCACCGAGGAGGTCGGGATCTCGCCGCTCGCCGGTGACGGCGGACTCCTCTACCAGGCACGGGTGGCCGAACTGGTCAGCTCCGGACGCTCGTTCGCCCGTATCGACCAGAACGGCAAGGTCGTCTTCAAGGCCGAGATCGGCGCCGCCACCCGGCAGGCCTGCCAGATCCAGGGCGTCTGGGTCGCGCCCGAATACCGAGGACAGGGATTGGCGGCCCCGGGCATGGCGGCCGTTCTCCGCCACGCCCTCGCGGACGTCGCCCCCGTCGTCAGCCTCTACGTCAACGACTTCAACACCCCGGCCCGGGCGACGTACCGCAGAGTGGGCTTCCAGGAGATCGGCGCGTTCATGAGCATCCTGTTCTGAAGCGCCCCATCAGGGCGCGGGGCTGTGACATGTGCGGCTGCGCCGCGGGGGCGCGACCAGCCGTTGACGGCCCGCAGTCGTACGACAACCTGTAGTCCCCGGCGTAAGCCGGCGAAGCACCCCGGTAGTCTCGCCGACATGCTGCGATTTCCCGGTCAGGGCTCCCGCAACCCCGACGACGTGGTCATCGGCCCGCTGGATCTCGCCGCGCGCGTGGACGAGGCGCTCACCGTGCAGGCCCTCGCCTTCGGGCTCGGCGCCGACGAGATCGCCGTACGCCGCCAGATCGTGCTGCGGCACCTCACCTCCCCGGGCGCCCGCGCCCTCGGCGCCACCACCGCCGGCGGACGGCTCGTCGGCTTCGTCTACGGCATGCCCAACGACCGTACGCACTGGTGGTCCACCGTCGTCGAGCCCTACCTGCGCGCTCAGGGCCACGACGACTGGCTCGACAACTCCTTCGTGATCACCGAACTGCACGTCCACCCGCACTACCAGAACCTCGGCATCGGCCGCGCCCTGATCACCGGCATCACGGACACCGCCACCGAACCCCGCTCGATCCTCTCCGCCATCGACACGGACAGCCCGGCCCGCGGCCTGTACCACTCGCTGGGGTACGAGGACCTCGCACGCCCCGTCCTCTTCCCGAGCGCACCGAAGCCGTACGCCGTGATGGGCGCCCCGCTGCCGCTGCGCAGGCGCCCCAGGCGCTAACCGATTTCCACCGTGATGGGCTGCCCGGCTAACCTCCTTGCCATCACCCTTACGCAGCAGGAGTCGAGAATCATGGCCCAGGTCCAGCGCATGTCCCGTTTGATGGTCAAGACACTGCGTGACGACCCGGCGGACGCCGAGACACTCAACCACAAACTGCTCGTGCGCGCCGGTTACGTGCGCCGCAACGCCGCGGGCATCTGGACCTGGCTGCCGCTCGGCAAGAAGGTCCTCGACAACGTCTCCCGCGTGGTCCGCGAGGAGATGGACGCGATCGGCGCGCAGGAAGTACTGCTGCCCGCCCTGCTGCCCAAGGAGCCGTACGAGGCGTCGGCCCGCTGGGAGGAGTACGGCGACCTGCTGTTCCGCCTCAAGGACCGCAAGGGCGCCGAGTACCTGCTCGGCCCGACCCATGAGGAGATCTTCACCCTCGTAGTGAAGGACCAGGTGGCCTCCTACAAGGACCTGCCGGTCATGCTCTACCAGATCCAGACCAAGTACCGGGACGAGGCCCGCCCGCGTTCCGGCGTGCTGCGCGGCCGCGAGTTCCAGATGAAGGACTCGTACTCCTTCGACACGACGGACGAGGGGCTCGCCGAGTCGTACGCGCTGCACCGCGCCGCGTACCAGAAGATCTTCGCGCGCCTGGGCCTGGACTACCGCATCGTGTCGGCCGTCTCGGGCGCCATGGGCGGCTCGGCGTCGGAGGAGTTCCTGGCTCCCGCCGCGGCCGGTGAGGACACCTTCGTGGACTGCCCGGCTTGCGACTACGCGGCGAACACGGAGGCGGTCACCTTCAAGCTGACGCCCGTGGACAGGCAGCACGGCCCCGTCGAGGAGCTGGACACCCCCGACACCCCGACCATCGAGTCGCTCGCCGAGCACCTGGGCGTCCCGGCCTCCGCCACCCTCAAGAACCTGCTGGTCAAGGTCGACGGCGAGATCGTCGCCGTCGGTGTCCCCGGCAACCGCGAGGTCGACCTCGGCAAGCTGGGCGAGCACCTCGCACCCGCCGTCGTGGAACTGGTGACGGCCGAGGACTTCGAGGGCCGCGAGGACCTCGTACGCGGTTACGTGGGCCCGCAGGGCCTGGAGAAGGTCCGCTACATCGCCGACCCCCGGGTGGCCCCCGGCACCGCCTGGATCACCGGCGCGAACAAGGTCAACACGCACGCGAAGAACGTCGTCGCCGGCCGTGACTTCGAGGTCGACGACTACCTCGACGTCGTCGTGGTCGAGGAGGGCGACCCCTGCCCGTCCTGCGGCGCCGGCCTCAAGCTGGACCGCGCGATCGAGATCGGCCACATCTTCCAGCTCGGCCGCAAGTACGCCGACACCTTCCAGCTGGACGTCCTCGGCCAGCAGGGCAAGCCGGTCCGCGTGACCATGGGCTCGTACGGCATCGGTGTCTCACGTGCGGTGGCCGCGCTGGCCGAGCAGTCGGCGGACGAGCAGGGCCTGTGCTGGCCCCAGGAGATCGCTCCCGCCGACGTCCACGTCGTGGCCGCGGGCAAGGCCCTGCAGACCGAGCTGGCCCTCGACGTCTCGGAGAAGCTGGGCGCCGCGGGCGTGCGGGTCCTGGTGGACGACCGGGCCGGTGTCTCGCCGGGCGTGAAGTTCACCGACGCCGAGCTCATCGGCGTACCGCACATCCTGGTGGCGGGGCGGCGCTCGGCCGAGGGTGTCCTGGAGCTGAAGGACCGCCGTACCGGTGAGCGCGAGGAGCTGACCGTCGACGAGGCGATCGCCCGCCTGACGGCGTAACCGCAGGACAGCCGGGAGGCGCTCAAGA
The DNA here is from genome assembly GCF_054462255.1 of Streptomyces sp. SD15. Classification (NCBI taxonomy): domain Bacteria; kingdom Bacillati; phylum Actinomycetota; class Actinomycetes; order Kitasatosporales; family Streptomycetaceae; genus Streptomyces; species Streptomyces sp. SD15. Next base: position 79,403 of record NZ_JBTLMO010000027.1, read on the forward strand.
TTCATCTCCGGAGCATGGGCGCCTCACGGACTTCTGAGAGCCGCACAGGGCAGTCACAGCGGACAGGGCAGTCAGAGCCAGCCCGCGAACTCCAGCAGCAGCTCGGCATCCTGCGCCCGCCCGACCCGCCGCGCCCGTACGCCGGACTCGACCGCCCGGAACAGGGTCCAGCCCCGCAGCCGCTCCTGGTCCACGTCCAGGGACTCGGCGAGCCGCTTCACGCGCCGCCGGGTGGTCGATGCTCCCGAGGGGGTCGCGATCAGGTCCTCCACCCGGTCGCGGACCAGCCGGGCCAGGTCGAAGGCGCACTCGCCGACCACCGGGTCGGGGCCCACGGCCAGCCAGGGCATGCGCTCACCGGCGAGTACCTTGCTCTGCCGGAAGGTGCCGTGCAGCAGCCGTTCCTCGGGCGGGTCGGCGAGGAGTTCGGTGCGGGCGGCGAGCGCCGCGTCGACCAGTGCCGTGACGTCGGCGTCAGCGCTCGCCGTCGCCCGCATCGCCTCGGCCTGTCGTCCGGTCCGCTCCGCGACCGTCTCGAAGACATGGGCGGCGGGCGGCTCGACCCACAGCCGGCGCAGCGTCCCCGCCGCCTCCAGCAGCGCCTTCGCCTCGGGCAGCGAGCGCACCGACAGGTCGGGACGCAACCGCTCCAGCAGCATGACGCCGTGCGTGTCGCCGGGATTGAGAAGCTGCACCGCGCCCCGACCGTCCCAGTGCGCGAGCGCGGCCCGTTCACTCTCCGGACGGGCCCGTTCCGGCGCCAGCTTCAGCACGGCGGGCGTCCCGTCGAACCGTCGCACCAGCACGACCAGACTGCTGCGCCCGCCGGGTGCCTGCACCCGCTCGACGGTCAACTCGCGTAGATCAACAGCCTGTTGCACCAGTGCGGGCAGCATGTCCAGCCACTCACTGGTGCCGTCGGTTCCCCCGTTGGACCCGCCCCGCTGCGTCTCGCCGAGCGCCCGCACCAGGCGCTGCGGCGGTTCGAAAGCCATGCGCGAGTCCATCCGAGAGTTGTTCCCTTCCAGGTCGCGTTACGTGGGCGAGGGTGCCGACGCGGACGGGGTGGCCGACCGCTCGGCGAGCCCAGGGAAGGGTACGCTCTCCCCGCGCCAGCGCACCGCCCGCACCGCCGCCTCCCGCAGCGCCTGCGCGGCTGAGCCCCGCCGGTCGCCCGAGGAGGCGCGTACGAGGTCGGAGTACACCCCGGCCACCCGCTCCTCCAACTCAGCGGCGAACCGTACAGCCGCGGCCGAGTCCTTCACCGCGAACGGGAGTGCGTACGCCGCCGCCGCGACCACGGGCTTCCCGCCCAGGTCCCGTACGGCCCGCGCCAGTTCGTCCCGCCGCGCCCGATGGGCGTCGTACGCCGCCCGCGCCTCGCTCCGGCGCTCCGTACCGATCCTGCCGCCGACGACTCCGTAGCCGTACACCACGGCGTGCTCGGCGGCCAGCGCGGCCTGCAGGGCGTCGAGCTCCGCGGTCGTGGCCTTCTTCGTGTCGTCGGTCGAACTCACTTCGCACCCTCCGTCAGCAAAAAGGCGTGCGCGGCCCCGGCGGCCGCGACCGAGGCCAGCAGCCTGGCCAGCTCTCCCGGGGCCTCCAGCAGGGCCTTCGTGCGCTGGTCGGCCAGGGTGCGCTCGGCCGAGGCGAGGTCGGTGAGCGCGTCCTTCTCGCTGGTGGGCACGGTGGGGGAGGCGGACGCGGAAGCCGATACGGAAGCGGAAGGGGAAGCGGGAGTGGGAGTGGGAGTGGGCGCGGAGGGCTTGCTGCTCCCGGTGCCCCCGAACGCCTTCGCATGCCGTACGACCTCTGCCCGCAGCGGGCTCAGCCGCTCCGCCAGTGGGGGATGGGCGGTGATCACGGCGGCGTACCGCGCCGCGAGCGTCTCGCTGTCGCGGGCCGCACGCGCGCGTGCGCGGTCCGCGGCCGAGGGGCTCCCGCCCGTGGTGTCGGTGGACGACTCGGGGGCGGAACAGCCCGCGAGCACGACGGCGCCCGCGGCGGACGCGAGCAGACTCCTTCGGCGCGGTCCCGTGGGGGTGCGCGACGGCAGGGTGAACGGCACGGCAGACGTCCTCGGAAGGCTCGTACGAACGGGAGGGCGGCACGCCCGTGATCACGGTACCCGCGCCGGACCCGATCATCACCCAGCGGCTCTCACCCCAGCCCCAGACCCCGCCAGGTATCCCAGCCCGTCATGGGGGTCCCCCCTGCTCGAGCGAAGCCGAGAGCTTGGGGGAGGGTAGGGGCGGCGGGGGCGAGGAGCCCGCCGTAGGCGGTGACGGCCCGCACACGCCCGTGTTCCGGTGGACGGCAACACCCCCCGCGACCGGATACCCTTTGACCTGACACACGACCTACCCACAACAGCACACGCGGCCGAGGAGTCACCCGGATGAGCACGACCCAGAGCGAGAGGCTGCGAGAACTGCTGGAACCGCTCGTCGGCACTCAGGGACTCGATCTCGAGGAGATCGAAGTGGACTCGGTCGGCCGCAAGCGCGTGCTGCGTGTAGTCGTCGACTCGGACACCGGTGCCGACCTGGACCAGATCGCCGATGTGAGCCGCGCGCTCTCGGCGAAGCTCGACGAGACGGACGCGATGGGCGAGGGCGAATACACCCTCGAGGTCGGAACCCCCGGTGCCGAGCGCGAGCTCAAGGAGCACCGTCACTACGTACGCGCCATCGACCGGCTGGTGAAGTTCCAGCTCGGCGAGGGCGGCGAACTGGTCGCCAGAATCCTCGACGTGGATGACGCCGGTATCGACGTCGAAGTACCGGGCGTGAAGGGGCGCAAGCCCACCGCCAAGAGGCTCGCCTTCGAGGACATCGCCAAGGCGCGCGTCCAGGTCGAGTTCAGCCGCAAGGACAAGAAGGAAGAGGAGGCGTAGCCGTGGACATCGACATGAGTGCCCTGCGTGGCTTGGTGCGGGAGAAGGAGATCTCCTTCGACCTGCTGGTCGAGGCGATCGAGTCGGCCCTCCTCATCGCCTACCACCGTACCGAGGGAAGCCGCCGCCACGCGCGCGTGAAGCTCGACCGGGAGACCGGTCATGTGACCGTGTGGGCGAAGGAGGACCCCCAGGACCTGGAGGAGGGGCAGGAGGCGCGCGAGTTCGACGACACCCCGTCCGGGTTCGGCCGGATCGCCGCGACCACCGCCAAGCAGGTCATCCTGCAGCGCCTGCGGGACGCCGAGGACGACGCGACGCTCGGTGAGTACGCCGGGCGGGAGGGCGACATCGTCACCGGTGTGGTCCAGCAGGGCCGCGACCCGAAGAACGTGCTCGTCGACATCGGCAAGCTGGAGGCCATCCTGCCGGTGCAGGAGCAGGTCCCGGGCGAGATGTACCAGCACGGCCTGCGGCTGCGCTCGTACGTCGTACGGGTGGCGAAGGGTGTCCGCGGTCCGTCCGTGACCCTGTCCCGTACGCATCCCAATCTGGTGAAGAAGCTCTTCGCGCTCGAAGTGCCGGAGATCGCCGACGGCTCGGTCGAGATCGCCGCCATCGCGCGTGAGGCCGGCCACCGTACGAAGATCGCCGTCCGGTCGACCCGTAGCGGCCTGAACCCCAAGGGCGCCTGCATCGGCCCCATGGGCGGCCGGGTCCGCAATGTGATGGCCGAGCTGAACGGCGAGAAGATCGACATCGTCGACTGGTCGGACGATCCGGCCGAGATGGTGGCGAACGCGCTGTCCCCGGCCCGTGTCTCCAAGGTCGAGGTCGTCGACCTCGCGGCCCGCTCCGCGCGCGTGACCGTCCCGGACTACCAGCTGTCGCTGGCGATCGGCAAGGAAGGGCAGAACGCCCGCCTCGCGGCCCGTCTCACGGGCTGGCGGATCGACATCCGCCCGGACACCGAACAGCCTGCCGAGCAGCGCGGGGAATAGATCGGGAATAGATCCAAGCCTCAGGTGGCTTAGATCACGACAACAACCGTTCGATTCTTGCCGCAAAGGGGTGAGGTCGGTACGGGGAGGTAGACTTAAGAGTGTCTGGCCGGACGCGAGCCCGCGCATGCCCTGAACGCACCTGTGTGGGGTGCCGGGAGCGAGCGGCCAAGAAGGATCTGCTGCGCATCGTGGCGGTCGAGGGTGAATGTGTCCCCGATCATCGCGGTACGCTGCCCGGCCGGGGTGCGTATGTACATCCCGCCCTGGTCTGCCTCGACCTGGCGGTACGCCGCCGGGCATTCCCACGGGCGCTGCGTGCCCAGGGATCGCTCGACACAGCGGCGTTGCGCCTCTACGTCGAGCAGGCAACACCGTAAGACGTGTCGCACGGAACCCCCGTGCGGCCCTGGTACCCCGCGAGTTGGAAGTAGGTCGAGATTGCGATGAGCACTCGATGAGCACGCGATGAGTACGCCCATGAAGTAGCGACGGTCCGGACGCATCCCGGACCTAAAAGGAGCGAAGTGGCTAAGGTCCGGGTATACGAACTCGCCAAGGAGTTCGGGGTTGAGAGCAAGGTCGTCATGGCCAAGCTCCAAGAACTCGGTGAATTCGTCCGTTCGGCGTCCTCGACGATCGAGGCGCCCGTTGTACGCAAACTGACTGACGCCCTCCAGCAGGGCAGCGGTGGCGGCAAGCCCGCCTCCGCCCGCAAGGCTGCCCCGGCGAAGCCGGGCGCCCCCTCTCCCGCGCAGGCAGCCCGTCCGGCCGCCCCGCGCCCGCCGGCCCCGAAGCCGGCCGTGTCCGAGCGCCCCTCGGCGCCGGTCACTCCCGTCACTCCGGCCGCGCCGGGCCCGCGTCCCACTCCGGGTCCCAAGCCTGCTCCGAAGCCCGCTCCGGCGGCTCCGGCTCCGGTCGCGGCTGAGTTCACCGCCCCCCCGTCGGCTCCTGCGGCTTCTGCGGCTCCGGCCGCCGGCGCTCGTCCGGGTGCCCGTCCCGGCGCCCCGAAGCCCGGTGCCCGTCCGGCCGGTCCCGGCCAGGGCGGTCAGGGTCGTGGCGAGCGTCCCGACCGCGGTGAGCGTCCCGACCGCGGTGACCGTGGCGACCGTCAGGGCGCTCCGCGTCCGGGTGGCCAGGCTCCGCGTCCCGGCGCTCGTCCGGCCGGACCGCGTCCGGGCAACAACCCGTTCACCTCTGGTGGCTCCACCGGCATGGCGCGCCCGCAGGCGCCCCGTCCGGGCGGTGCCCCGCGTCCCGGTGGCGACCGTCCCGGCGGCGCTCCGCGTCCGCAGGGCGCGGGTCAGGACCGTGCTCCCCGTCCCCAGGGCGGTCCCGGCGGCGCTCCGCGTCCGCAGGGCGGTCCGGGCGGTGCCCGTCCGACTCCGGGCGGCATGCCCCGTCCTCAGGGCGGTGCTCCGCGTCCCGGCGGTGGCCCCGGTGGCAACCGTCCGAACCCCGGCATGATGCCGCAGCGTCCCGCTGCGGGTACCCCGCGTCCCGGCGGTGGCCCCGGTGGCCGCGGTCCCGGTGGCGGCGGCGGTCGTCCCGGTGGTCCCGGTGGCGGCGGCGGTCGTCCGGGTGGCGGCGGCTTCGCCGGTCGTCCCGGTGGCGGCGGTGGCGGTTTCGCGGGTCGTCCCGCTGGTCCCGGCGGTGGTGGCGGCGGCTTCGCCGGCCGTCCCGGTGGTCCCGGCGGTGGCGGCGGTGGCCGTCCCGGCTTCGGCGGTCGTCCGGGTGGTCCCGGTGGCCGTGGTGGCACGCAGGGTGCGTTCGGCCGTCCCGGCGGTCCCGCGCGCCGTGGTCGCAAGTCGAAGCGGCAGAGGCGCCAGGAGTACGAGGCCATGCAGGCCCCGTCGGTCGGCGGCGTGATGCTGCCTCGCGGCAACGGACAGTCCGTCCGCCTGTCGCGCGGTGCGTCCCTCACCGACTTCGCCGAGAAGATCGGCGCCAACCCGGCGTCGCTCGTCGGCGTGATGATGAACCTCGGCGAGATGGTCACTGCCACGCAGTCCGTCTCCGACGAGACGCTGAAGCTCCTCGCGGACGAGATGAACTTCGTCCTCGAGATCGTCAGCCCCGAGGAGGAGGACCGCGAGCTGCTCGAGTCCTTCGACATCGAGTTCGGCGAGGACGAGGGTGGCGAGGAGTTCCTCGTCGCGCGTCCGCCGGTCGTGACCGTCATGGGTCACGTCGACCACGGTAAGACCCGACTGCTCGACACCATCCGCAAGACGAACGTCGTCGCGGGCGAGGCCGGCGGTATCACGCAGCACATCGGTGCGTACCAGGTCGCGACCCAGGTCAACGAAGAAGAGCGCAGGATCACCTTCATCGACACCCCGGGTCACGAGGCGTTCACCGCCATGCGTGCTCGTGGTGCGAAGTCGACCGACATCGCGATCCTCGTGGTGGCGGCCAACGACGGTGTGATGCCCCAGACGATCGAGGCGTTGAACCACGCCAAGGCGGCCGGTGTGCCGATCGTGGTCGCGGTCAACAAGATCGACGTCGAGGGCGCGGACCCGACCAAGGTGCGCGGTCAGCTCACCGAGTTCGGTCTGGTGGCCGAGGAGTACGGCGGCGACACGATGTTCGTCGACATCTCCGCCAAGCAGGGCCTCAACATCGAGAGCCTGCTGGAGGCCGTGGTCCTGACCGCGGACGCCTCGCTCGACCTGCGGGCCAACCCGGAGCAGGACGCGCAGGGTATTGCGATCGAGTCCCACCTCGACCGCGGCCGCGGTGCCGTCGCGACCGTCCTGGTCCAGCGAGGCACCCTGCGGGTCGGCGACACCATGGTGGTCGGCGACGCGTACGGCCGTGTCCGAGCGATGCTCGACGACAAGGGCGAGAACGTGGAAGAGGCGGGTCCCTCGACTCCGGTCCTCGTCCTCGGTCTCACCAACGTCCCGGGCGCCGGCGACAACTTCCTGGTTGTCGACGAGGACCGCACGGCGCGTCAGATCGCCGAGAAGCGCGCGGCGCGTGAGCGCAACGCCAACTTCGCCCGCCGGGGTGTCCGGTTCTCCCTGGAGAACCTGGACGAGGCCCTCAAGGCCGGTCTGGTGCAGGAACTCAACCTCATCATCAAGGGCGACGCGTCCGGTTCGGTGGAGGCTCTCGAGTCCTCGCTGCTCCAGCTCGACGTCGGCGAAGAGGTCGACATCCGCATCCTGCACCGCGGTGTGGGTGCGGTCACCGAGTCCGACATCAACCTGGCGACCGGCTCCGACGCCATCGTCATCGGCTTCAACGTCCGCGCTGCGGGCCGCGCGGCTCAGATGGCGGAGCGCGAGGGCGTCGATGTCCGGTACTACTCGGTGATCTACCAGGCCATCGAGGAGATCGAGGCGGCCCTCAAGGGCATGCTCAAGCCGGAGTACGAGGAGGTCGAGCTCGGCACGGCGGAGATCCGCGAGGTCTTCAAGTCGTCCAAGCTGGGCAACATCGCCGGTGTCCTGGTCCGTTCGGGAGAGGTCAAGCGCAACACCAAGGCGCGCCTCATCCGCGACGGCAAGGTCATCGCGGAGAACCTCAACATCTCCGGGCTGCGTCGCTTCAAGGACGACGTCACCGAGATCCGCGAAGGCTTCGAGGGTGGTATCAACCTCGGAAACTTCAACGACATCAAGGTCGACGACGTCATCGCGACGTACGAGATGCGCGAGAAGCCGCGGTCGTAAAGCGGTTGTGTGAGCTGGCCGGCGGTGACAAGTCACCGCCGGCCAGCTCGCCGCTTTTAGGGGCGCGGGGAACTGCGCGACAAGCCCCCACCGGCTGGCAGCCGAAGAAACAACCCAGGGGGTCTGGGGCACGGCCCCAGGAGGATGGGACGGGTAGGGGCGGCGGGGGCGAAAATATCCGTCGAGCACCCCCACCCGTTCGTTGTACGGTTCTGATGTCCCTGCCAAGTGATTGGCAGGCCGTCTATCCCGTACCGGCGGGACATCCGGTTACACATGTACGTGGGGACACTGTCCTTCGACCTGCTCCTCGGCGACGTTCGCTCGCTGAAGGAGAAACGCTCAGTCGTCCGGCCCATCGTGGCCGAGCTCCAGCGCAAGTACGTGGTGAGCGTGGCGGAGACGGGCAACCAGGACCTGCACCGCAGGGCCGAGATCGGCCTCGCGGTGGTCTCCGGAGACACCGAGCACCTCACCGACGTACTGGACCGGTGCGAACGGCTCGTCGCGGCTCGACCGGAGGTGGAGTTGCTGTCGGTACGGCGCAGGCTCCACAAAGACGAAGATTGACGAAACAAGCAAGGCGAAGAAGGAGACGGACCAGTGGCCGACAACGCGCGGGCGAAGAGGCTGGCGGACCTCATTCGAGAGGTGGTGGCCCAGAAGCTGCAGCGCGGGATCAAGGACCCGCGGCTCGGTTCACACGTGACCATCACGGACACCCGGGTCACCGGGGACCTCCGGGAGGCGACCGTCTTCTACACGGTGTACGGGGACGACGAGGAGCGCGCGGCCGCGGCCGCGGGCCTGGAGAGCGCCAAGGGCGTGCTCCGCTCAGCGGTCGGCGCGGCGGCGGGCGTGAAGTTCACGCCGACGCTGACCTTCGTCGCGGACGCCCTGCCGGACACCGCCAAGACCATCGAGGACCTGCTCGACAAGGCACGGGCCTCGGACGCGAAGGTGCGCGAGGTCTCGGCCGGCGCCACCTTCGCCGGTGACGCGGACCCGTACAAGAAGCCGGACGACGAGGACGAGACGGGCGAAGCCGCCGAATGACCGAGAAGCACCGGACGCCCGACGGGCTTGTCATTGTCGACAAGCCGTCGGGCTTCACTTCGCACGACGTGGTCGCCAAGATGCGCGGGATCGCCAGAACCCGCCGCGTCGGACACGCCGGCACCCTCGACCCCATGGCGACGGGCGTGCTCGTCCTCGGCGTCGAGAAGGCGACCAAGCTCCTCGGGCACCTCGCGCTCACCGAGAAGGAGTACCTCGGCACGATCCGGCTCGGCCAGAACACGGTGACCGACGACGCCGAGGGCGACATCACGTCGTCCACGGACGCGTCGGACGTCAAGCGTGAGGCCATCGACGCCGGCGTCGCCAAGCTGACCGGCGCCATCATGCAGGTCCCGTCCAAGGTCAGCGCCATCAAGATCGACGGCGTGCGCTCGTACAAGCGGGCACGCGACGGCGAGGACTTCGAGATCCCGGCCCGCCCGGTGACCATCTCCTCGTTCGCGGTGTACGACATCCGCGACGCGGTCGCCGAGGACGGCACGCCGGTGCTCGACCTGGTCGTCTCGGTGGTGTGCTCGTCCGGGACGTACATCCGCGCGCTGGCTCGCGATCTGGGCGCGGACCTGGGAGTCGGCGGTCATCTCACCGCGCTGCGCCGCACCCGCGTCGGCCCGTACAAGCTCGACTCCGCGCGCACCCTCGACCAGCTCCAGGAGGAGCTGACCGTGATGCCGATCGCGGAGGCGGCCGCGGCCGCGTTCCCGCGCTGGGATGTCGACGCCAAGCGGGCGCGGCTGCTCCTCAACGGCGTACGCCTGGAGATGCCCGAGACCTACGCGGGCAAGGGCGCCGTGGCGGTCTTCGATCCGTCGGGAGCGTTCCTGGCGCTGGTGGAGGAGCAGAAGGGGAAGGCCAAGAGCCTCGCGGTGTTCGGCTGACGCCGATGGGCCCTGCGGGGCGGCCAGAGGCGCTCGCGCGTGGAGCGGCGGTCACGGGGCTTCGTGTCCGCCGCTCCACGGTCCCCCCTCGGTTCCCCCACCCATGGGTGTATCCATCCGGCCTCCCCCATTCACCCCATCGAGCAGGCGCTCGGAGTGAACCGAGGGAGCGGAAGGGGGCGCGTTCGCCACGCGATCTGTCCCGCTGATCACTCCGCGCCTACCGTCGGAAACAGGAGCGCGGCGGGGAGGTTCGAGCATGGCGGGACGCGGCCCGCGGACCGGGAACGAGCAGACACCGGACGACACCCGCCGGACGCGGGACCAAGCCCTGGTGTGCATCCGCGACCTGGCGGGACGCCCGCGCGGCACGGGCTTCGCCGCCGACCACCACGGCACGGTGATCACCAGCCACGAGGCCGTCGACGGCGTCACCCGCCTCGTCCTCCACGCCCCCGGCGACCGCATCTGCGTGGTGACCGCCGACGCCGTCACACCCCTCCCGGAAGCCGATCTGGCGCTCGTACGCACCGAGGGCCTCGGCCTCGACCCGCTGCCCATCACCGTGCGGGACCGGGTCGAGACCGGCAGGTACGTCCGGATCGCCGCGGGCGGCTGGCGCGAGGCGCGGGTGCTCGGCACCACCGCCGCGACGTACACGGCGACCGATCGCTTCCATCTCCTCGACGACGCCGTGGAGTTGGCGATCGGTACGGCGGGTGCGGACGCGCTCCGCCTGGGTGGCGGGGCGGCCGGGGGACCGGTGCTCGACGCGTCGACCGGGGCGGTGGTCGGCGTCCTCGGCACCGCGCTGCACACCGGGCACCCGGCGGCGGGTTTCGCCGTCCCGCTGCGGCGGCCGGGCGTCGAGGAGCCGCTCGCGGCGCTGCTGGCCCGCAATGCGGCGACGGTGCCCGCGTACGGGGCCGATCTCAATCCGGCAGGTGTCCTGGAGCTCACGGCGACCTCGGTGGGGTCGGACGGGCCGGGGGCCGCGACATCGGCGGGAACCGGCGGCGGGGTGTCCGGTCCGCCCGTCGAACGGGCCGCCGTGGTACGGGAGTTCGCGGCCTTCGCGGACGGTCCGGCCGCCGTCCTCGGGCTCGTCGGCCCGCCCGGCAGCGGCCGTACGACAGAACTCGCGGCCCTCGCCGCCCGCCGCGCCCGGGGCGCGGAACCGGCACCCACGCTCTGGTTGCGCGGTGCCGACCTCCTCGCCACGGACACCTCCGTCGCGGACGCGGCGTCACGGACGCTGGAGCGGGCGGGGCTGATCGTGGCGGCCTCGAGGGAGCCGGGGGAGCCCGGGAAGCAAGGCGAGGCCGGAGAGTTTGAGGAGCGACAGTCCGGCCCTTCGGGGGTGCTGCCTCCCGACCGGTACGGCGGTGAACTGGGCGACATCGAACCCGATCGCCTGGCCCGGCTGGCGCGGGACACCGGACGCCCGCTGCTCCTCCTTCTCGACGGACCCGAGGAGATGCCGCCCGCGCTCGCCCACCGGCTGCCTCACTGGACCGCGGGGACGGCCGAGTGGCTGCGGGCGACCGGGGCGCGGCTCGTCGTGGCGTGCCGGGCCGAATACTGGGAGCAGGCCGGAGCGGAGTTTCCGGGGGAGTTGCTGCACCGGGCCGGGGCCGACGCGCAACCGCTGTCTCCGCCCGGTGTCCGGCTGGGCGATCTGACCGAGGGGGAGGCGCGGCGGGTCCGGACCCGGGCCGGGATCCCCGAGGACGCACTGGCGGAGGCCGACGCACGGCACCCATTGACACTGCGGCTGCTGTCGGAGGTGCTGGCCGCGCTGCCGGACACGCTCGCCCTACGGCTGGACCGGGACGAGGTCTTCTCCGCCCACCTGGACCTGATGTGCCTGCGCGTCGCGGTCCGGCTCGCGGCGGCGAACGGGCTGCGCGGCACGGCCGTACGACGTCTCGCCGCCCAGGTCTCCGGCCAGGTGCACGAGGCCGCGCGGCGCTGTCTGGGGCCCGGGCAGGGCGAGTTGGACCGCGAGTCCTTCGAAGCCGTCTTCCCGTGGGGCACCGCCCCCGGGCGCCGACTCGGCCGTACCACCGGCTGGGCCTCCGCCGTCCTCACCGAGGGCCTCCTGGTCCCGGCCGGCAACGGCTACCGCTTCGCCCACGAAGAACTCGCCGACTGGATCCAGGGCACCCACCTGGACCTGGACGCGGCCCTGCACGCCTTGGTCCACCGGGGCCGCGACGCCCGGCGGGCGGCGCCTGCGGGGTGGGGCATGGCCGGGTCTTCCGCGACGAGTACCGCGGGCGCGGGCACGACGGGAACCCCGTCGGCACCCCCGCCCGCAGTGGCGGGCGCGACCACGCGAACGGATCGCGTCCCGGCGCAACGGGTGCCCTCGTCCCCGTCGGCAGAGGCGGCCGGGCCCCCGGCCGGACCGGGAGCCGGACCGAAATCCGGACCGGGAGCCGGGCCGAAAGCCGGGACGACCGCGACGCGTCGCCGGAGGGCCGCCGGTGGCCCGCGCTGACCAGTCTCCCCGGCCATCCCCGCAACCTCGGCCATCCCCGCAACCTCGTCCACCCCAGCAACCTCGGCCACCCCGCCCCACACCCAAGCCCATTCCCGCCCCCTCCCTCGCCACCGCATCGGCCCCGTCGTCCAGGCCCTGCTCCTGCTGGCCCGTCAACAGGGCGCCGCCGAACTGGCCATCCGCCTGGAGGACTTGGTTCACGCCATGGACGCCCCGCCGCCGGAGGCATCCGCCCCGCCGCCGGAGGCATCCGCCCCGCCCGGGGACCCCACCTGGTGGGCCACCCGTCTCCTCGGTGACGTCGTGTCCCGCGTGCCCGACGCGACGCCGTACGCCGGGGTCCTGCGACTGCTCGCCGAGCGGACCGTGGCGTGGCGGGAGCAGGGCCGGGGCGTGCCGGGGGAGTTCGGGCCGTCCTTCTGGGAGGCGTTGCCACTGCCGAAGGCGGAGCGGCTCGACCTGCTGAGGCGCCTGGTCGTCGCGGACAGGGCCCCCTGCGACTCCGGGACCGCGTCCCCGCGCTACCTGGACGCCGTGGCCCGTCTCCTCGCCGCCGACCCCACCGGCGTACCGCTCCACCTCACCCGCTGGTTCGACGACGACCGCCCGCTGCCCGCGACGCCCCACGCGACCGTGGCGACCGCCGCGCAGGCCTTGCTGTACACGCACCGGAGGCGCGCCCTGGACGAGCTGGCGGAGGCGCTGGTCGGCTGTGCGCACCGGCGGGGCGACGAGCTGCTGACCGTGCTCGCGGAGGAGGAGCCGTCGGCCGTGTGCCGGGCGGTGGACCGGTGGGCACACGACGGACGACCGGCGCGGCGGGTGGCGGCGGTGGCGTACGGGCTGCGCGCCGCGCCGCACGTCCGCACCGAGGCCGACCGCGAGCTCCTGCGCTACGCGGCGCTCGCCCTGCTGGCCCGCCCCGCCGACAGCATGCTGCACGGCGGAGCGCTCGGCCTCCTCGTACGGGATCCATGGACCCGGGCCCGGTACCTGCCGCAGGCGTTGGAGCGGTTCGCCGCGGGTGACGCGCAGTTGCCCGCGAGCGCGCTGGTCGCGGCCCTGGCCACGCACCCGGACCCGGTGTTCGGCGCCTTCCGGGCCCGGCTGCGGCAGTCGGGCCCGGACACGGGCGAGGTGCTGCGCACGCTCGCCGACGTCACCACGCCGGCCCTCGCCCGCCGCGTCGCCACGCTGGTACGGGAGGTGGTGGAGCTGCGCCCGGCGGCCGCCGCGGACGTCGCCGCGTATGTGGACCGGCGTCTGGACCACGGGCCCGCCGCTCGCGCGGTGCTGTTTCCCCTGGTCACCGGCCTGCTGGTCGGCTGCCCCGCGCCGGTGCGGGCGGCCCTCGCGGCGGTGTTGGCGGCTCCCGGCAGCCGCACCTCCGGCGCCCTGCGCCGCGAGCTGCTGGACCTGCTGCTCGCGCACGAGCAGGACCCGGCCGTCCTCGACACCTTGCTGCGGGCCGCCGTGGACGGCGTGGCACGTCGGGGCGAGGAGCCCACCCGCGAGCTGGTGCACCGGACAGGCCTGCTCATGGTCCGTACCCCTGCCGGTGCCACCGGCTTCGACCGCGGTCTCGTCGACCTGGCCCACCAGGTCCCCGGCTTCGCCGGACTCGTGGCCCGCTGGCTGACCTGCGCGCCGGAGGAGTGGGCCGGCGTGGTCGGCCCGAGCACCCGCCGCATGATCGAGAGCCTGGCCGGGGTGCGGGTTCCGGTCTGACCCGTGCGCGATGCGTCACACCCCGATGCCGATGCGAACCGCGCGCACGCGGCATGGCACCCTTAGAGCTGCGAATGAGGCAATCACGGACACACGTTCGACAAGGAGCGGTCACAGTGCAGCGCTGGCGTGGCTTGGAGGACATCCCCGAGGACTGGGGGCGCAGCGTCGTCACCATCGGTTCCTACGACGGGGTGCACCGCGGACACCAGCTGATCATCCGGCATGCGGTGGAGCGCGCCCGTGAGCTGGGCGTGCCCTCCGTCGTCGTCACCTTCGACCCGCACCCGAGCGAGGTCGTGCGCCCCGGCAGCCACCCCCCGCTGCTCGCCCCGCACCACCGCCGCGCCGAACTGATGGCCGAGCTGGGCGTGGACGCGCTGCTCATCCTCCCCTTCACCACCGAGTTCTCGAAGCTGTCGCCCGCCGACTTCGTGGTGAAGGTCCTCGTCGACAAGCTGCACGCCAAGGCCGTCGTCGAGGGCCCGAACTTCCGCTTCGGCCACAAGGCCACCGGCAACGTCGACTTCCTCCGTGAGCAGGGCGAGACGTACGACTTCGAGGTCGAGGTGGTGGAGCTGTACGTGAGCGGTGCGGCCGGCGGCGGCCTGCCCTTCTCCTCGACCCTGACCCGGCGGCTCGTCGCCGAGGGCGACGTCGAGGGCGCGCGCGAGATCCTGGGCCGCCCGCACCGCGTCGAGGGCATCGTCGTCCGTGGCGCCCAGCGCGGCCGCGACCTCGGCTTCCCGACCGCCAACGTCGAGACCCTGCCGCACACCGCGATCCCCGCCGACGGCGTCTACGCCGGCTGGCTGCACGTCGAGGGTGAGGCGATGCCCGCCGCGATCTCGGTCGGCACGAACCCGCAGTTCGACGGCACCGAGCGCACGGTGGAGGCGTACGCCATCGACCGCGTCGGCCTCGACCTGTACGGCCTGCACGTTGCCGTCGACTTCCTCGCCTACGTCCGCGGCATGGCCAAGTTCGACTCCATCGAGGCGCTGCTGGAGGCCATCGCGGACGACGTGAAGCGGTCGCGGGAGCTGATCGAGGCGTACGACGCCGCGTAGGGCATTCGGCGGATACGTCGATGGGGGCGGCCGGTGCTTTTCAGCGCACCGGCCGCCCCCATCGACGTACCTACCGAGTGACCGCGGATGTCGCCCAGTGGCAGGCCACCTGCGCCGCACCGCCCCCGCCCAGCACCTCCGGATCCCGGCTGCGGCAGGCGTCCGCGACCCCCGCCTGCTCCGCCTCCCCACTCGCCAGGATCTGGCAGCGCGCGTGGAAACGGCAGCCGGACGGGATGCGGGACGGGTCCGGTGGCTCGCCGGTCAGGACGACGGGGTCGCCCGGCGCCTCGGGGAGCACGGACAACAGGGCCTGGGTGTACGGGTGCTGAGGTGCCGTCAGGACTTTCTCCACCTCGCCCGTCTCCACGATCCGGCCCAGGTACATCACCGCGACCCGGTCGGCGATGTTCCACGCCAGGCCCAGGTCATGGGTCACCACCAGGGCGGACAGGCCGAGTTCGGCGCGCAGTCGCAGCAGCAGGGCGAGGATCTCACCGCGTACCGACGCGTCGAGCGAGGCCACCGGCTCGTCGGCGACGATGAGTTCGGGCTCCAGGACGAGTGCGCCCGCGATGACGACACGCTGGCGCTGGCCGCCGGAGAGTTCGTGCGGGTAGCGGAGGAAGAAGCGCTCCGGCGGGCGCAGGCCGGCCCGGGAGAGGGCTCCCGCGACCGCTGCCTGCTCGTCGCCGCCGTAACCGTGGATGCGCAGCCCCTCGGCCACCGCGTCGTACACCGTGTGCCGGGGGTTGAGTGAGCCGCTCGGATCCTGGAGGACCAGCTGGACGCGCTTGCGGTAGGCCTTCAGGGAGCGCGAGGAGTAGTCGAGTGGCTTGCCGTCGAAGGTGACGCGGCCGCCGGTCGGTGGGACGAGGCCCAGGAGGGAGCGGGCCAGTGTCGTCTTGCCGCAGCCCGACTCGCCGACCAGGGCCACGATCTCACCGGGCCGGATGTCGAGGTCGACGCCGTCGACCGCACGGGCGCGGGCGGCGCCGTGCCGGCCGGGGAACGAGACGTGCAGGCCTTCCGCGGAGAGGAGAGGAGATGTCGGCACGGGCGGCGTCGTCATAGGAGGTGTGGGCGGTGTGGGAGGTGTCGGCGTGGGCGGTGTCGTCATGGGGTGCTCCTGGCTGGTTCCGCTGCTACGGCCGCGGCGCCCACGTGCACACAGGCCGCCCACCGCCCCTCACCCGCGTCCCGCAAGGGCTGGTCCTGGGTACCGCACGACTCCAGCGCCACCGGACACCGGGGATGGAACGTACAGCCGGACGGCAGCGCCGACGGATCCGGCGGATCGCCCGGCAGGCCGCGCGGCGCGAACCGTGACGCCGCGTCGCCGATGCGCGGGAACGCCGCCGACAGGGCCGTGCCGTACGGATGCCGGGCGTCCTCGTACACCTGCCGGGCGGGGCCCTCCTCGACGACCCGGCCCGCGTACATCACCGCGAGCCGGTCGCAGGTGTCGGCCAGTACGGCGAGGTCGTGGCTGATCATGACGAGGCCCAGCTCCTGCTCGGCGACGAGCTGTTCGATCAGGCGCAGGATCTGTGCCTGGATCATCACGTCGAGGGCCGTGGTCGGTTCGTCGGCGATGACCAGCCGGGGGTCGCAGGCCAACGCCATGGCGATCATGACGCGTTGGCGTTGGCCGCCGGACAGCTCGTGCGGGTACGCGTCCGCGCGGGCGGCGGGCAGGCCCACGTGTTCGAGCAGCTCGCCGGTCTTCTTCCGCGCGCCCGCCGGGGTCGCCTTCTTGTGCAGCAGGATCGGCTCGGCGATCTGGTCGCCGATGCGGTGCACGGCGTTGAGCGAATGCATCGCGCCCTGGAAGACGATCGAGGCGCCCGCCCAGCGGACCGCCCGCACCCGGCCCCACTTCATCGTCAGCACGTCCTCGCCGTCGAGCAGGATCTCCCCGCTCGTGCGGGTGCCCGCGGGCAGCAGCCGCAGCAGCGCGAGCGCCAGCGTGGACTTTCCGCAGCCGGACTCGCCCGCGATACCGAGCTTCTGGCCCGCTTCGAGGGAGAGGTCCACGCCGCGTACGGCGGCCGCCCCACCCGCGTACGTCACTGCGAGGTTCCTGACGTCAAGGAGCGTCATCGCGCCACCCCCAGCTTGGGGTTGAGGACCGATTCGACCGCGCGCCCGCACAGGGTGAACGCCAGCGCGACCACCGCGATCGCGATACCCGGCGGTACCAGATACCACCACTTGCCCGCGCTGACCGCGCCTGCCTCCCGCGCGTCCTGGAGCAGCCCGCCCCACGAGACGACCGTCGGATCGCCGAGTCCGAGAAACGCGAGCGTCGCCTCGGCGAGGATCGCGGAGGAGATGATCAGCGTCGTCTGGGCCAGCACCAGCGGCATCACATTGGGCAGCACGTGACGGGACATGACGTGCCAGTGCCCGCCGCCGAGCGCCTTCGCCCGCTCGATGTACGGCCGCGACTCCACGGCGAGGGTCTGCGCGCGGACCAGGCGGGCCGTCGTGGGCCAGGTGGTGACGCCGATGGCCAGGATGATCGTGCCGAGCGACCGGGTCAGCACGGTGGCCAGCGCGATCGCGAGGACGAGCGTCGGCATGACCAGGAACCAGTCCGTGATCCGCATGATCACGGTCGCGTACCAGCCGCGGAAGTGCCCGGCGGTGATGCCGATCAGCGCGCCGATCGCGACGGACAGCACCGCCGCGAGCAGCCCGACGAGCAGCGAGACCCGGGCGCCCCACACCACCAGCCCGAGCAGGCTGCGTCCGAACTGATCGGTGCCCAGCGGGAATTCGGCACTCGGACTCTCCATCGGCCGCCCGGGCGCGTCGGTGACGCTCTGCACGTCGGAGCCGACGGTCAGCGGCGCGGTCAGCGCGATGAGCGCGAAGAGGCCGAGGGCGGCGAGCCCGAAGACTCCTGCCCGGTGGGTGCGGTACTGCTTCCAGAAGCGGGCGGCGGAGTGGCGGCGGCGTTGCCGGGCGAGCGCGCGGGGGCTCCTCGCCGACACTGGCGCGGCCGGTTCGGTTGGTTCGGCCTTTTCGGCCGCGGTGGATTCGGTTGTCATCGGCCCGTCCGACTCGGTCGCGGTCATCGGCCCACCCGTGGGTCCAGCAGCGGATAGATCAGATCGGCCAGCATGTTCATCACGATCACCGCCGCCGCGAAGACGAAGAACAGCCCTTGGACCAGCGGCAGATCGGGCACGCTCAGGGCCTGGTAGAAGAGCCCGCCGAGCCCCGGCCAGGAGAAGACGGTCTCGACGAGGATCACTCCCGCGACCGTCCGGCCGAGGTTGATGAAGATCAGTGTCACGGTCGGCAGCAGCGCGTTCGGCACGGCGTGGCGGCGTCGTACCAGGTCGTCCCTGAGGCCCTTGGCCCGCGCCGTCGTCAGATAGTCGCTGCCCATCTCGTCGAGCAGCGCCGAGCGCGTGACGAGCAGCGTCTGCCCGTACTCGACCGCGACCAGCGTCACCACCGGCAGGATCAGATGGTGGGCGACATCGATGACGTACGCGAAGCCCTCCTTGCCCCCCGACTCCATGCCGCCGGTCGGGAAGAGGCCGGGGATCGGGCCCATGCCCACCGAGAAGACGATGATGAGCAGCAGCCCGAGCCAGAACGACGGGATGGAGTAGAGGGTCAGCGCCAGACCTGTGTGGAGCCGGTCGGAGAGTCCGCCGTTGCGCCACGCGCTGCGGGTGCCGATGAAGATGCCGAGCACGGTGTAGAGGACGAACGCCGTGCCGGTGAGCAGGAGGGTGTTCGGCAGCGCCTCGGTGATCTTGTCGATGACGGGCGCCCGGAACTGGTACGAGGTGCCCAGATCACCGGTGAGCGCCTTGCCGCAGTACTCCGTGAACTGCTCCCACATCGGCAGGTCGAGCCCGAACTCCTTGCGGTAGTTGGCGAGTTGCTCGGCGGACACCTGGCGACCGCCCGTCATGTACTTGACCGGGTCGCCGGGGATGAGCCGGAAGAGGAAGAAGCTGGTGACGAGGACGGCGAGCAGCGAGACGGCCGCGCCGCCCAACTTGCCCGCCACATAGCGCAGATACGCGGCGCCGGTACGCGCCCGTGGCCCGCGGACCGACGGCCCGGCGTCGGCCGGACCGTCGGTCGCCTCGACCAGCGAGGGTGTTGCCTCAGCGGTCATGAACTACTCATTCGCTCGTACGTTCATGGGGTGCCCGTGTGGGGTGGGGGCTACTCGCGGTTGTGTGGTGGGGGGGGGCTACTCAAGGTTGTGTGTGGGGGTCACTCGCGGTCCTCGGCCGTCGCGCGGCGCCGCTTCGCGAAGAACACCCCGGCGCCGACGAGGACGACGACGCCCGCGACGATGCCGATGATGACGCCCGTCGAGCTCGAACCGTCGGAGGACGCACCGGAGGAGCCCGCCGGAACCGCCGACCACCAGCTCCAGTAACCGTCCTGGCCGTAGATGTTGCCCGCCGCCTTGGGCATCGTCTCGATCGACTTGATCTGGTCGGTGCGATAGGCCTCGACCGCGTTCGGGTACGCCATGACGTTCATGTACCCGGTGTCGTACAGCCGCGATTCCATCTGCTTGACGAGGTCCGCCCGCTTGGCGGGGTCGTACTCGGCGAGCTGCTGGTCGTAGAGCTCGTCGTACTTCTTGTCGCAGATGAAGTTGTCGGTCGCGCCGGTGTCCTTGGCGGTGGCGGGCAGGGCCGCGCAGGTGTGGATGGACAGGACGAAGTCGGGGTCCGGGTTGACGGACCAGCCGTCGAACGCCAGGTCGTACGTGCCGGCGAGCCATGGGTCGGTCACGTTGTCCCGGCAGTCCAGGGTGACGCCGATGCCCAGCTTTCCGTACCACTCCTTGAGGTACTGGCCGACCGCCTTGTCGTTCGGGTCGGTGGCGTGGCACAGGACGCGGTAGTTGATCGGCTTGCCGTTCTTCTCGACGCGCTTGCCGTCCCCGTTCTTCTTGTAGCCCGCCTCGTCGAGGAGCTGGGCCGCCTTGGCCGGGTCGTACGCGAGGGTCTGGCTCGCCGACGGCTTCCAGTAGTACGTGGAGAAGCGCGGCGGGATATATCCCTCGCCCTCGACGGCGTGGCCCTGGAAGACCTTGTCGACGAGGGTCTTCCGGTCGATCGCCAGGAACAGCGCCTGGCGCACCTTCTGGTCGAGCAGCGACTCGGCTCCGTCACCGAAGTGCTTGCCGTCCTTGGCCTGGGCGCCCGGGTTGGTGGCGAGGGCGTAGAAGCGGCGGCCGGGGGCGTCGTTGACCTTGATGTTCCGCTCGCTCTCGAGCGCGGCCGACTGGGCCGGCGTCAGGCCGGAGACGAACGACACCTCGCCCTTCCGCAGGGCCGCGACGGCCGCGTCACCGTCCTTGTAGTACTTGAAGACCAGCTCGTCGAACTTGGGCGTGCCGCGCCAGAAGCTCTTGTTGGGCTTCAAGCGTACGTAGCTGTCGGCCTTGTAGTCGGTGAGGATGAACGGCCCGTTGCCGACCACGGGGACGTTCTTGTCGTTGTTGAACTTCGAGAAGTCCCCGACCTTTTCCCAGATGTGCTGGGGCACGATCGGGACGTCGAGGGCGGCCATCGTGGCCTGCGGTTTCTTCAGTTCGATGACGAGCTGGGTGGGGCTCGGGGCGGTGACCTTCTTGAAGTTGGTGACGAAGCTGCCGTTGGCGGTGGCGGCGCCGTCGTCGGTCATCATCTTGTTGAAGGTCCATGCCGCGTCCTCGGCGGTGGCCTGCCGGCCGTCCGACCACTTGGAGTTGGAGCGGATCGTGTAGGTCCAGGTGAGTTTGTCGGCGGACGGCTCCCACTTGGTGGCGAGGCCCGGGATCGCGCGGTTGTCCGTGGCGTCGTAGTTGGTCAGATATTCGTACGTGAGCCGGTGAATGCTCGTACTGACCAGGCGCGTCGCGAGGAACGGACTCAGCGAGTCGACGCTCTGCGCGACCGCGACGGTGAGGACCTTCTTGCTCTCCTTGGCATGGGCCTGTTGCGGGGCCGGGTTGAGCGGGGTCGCGAGGGCGGCGGTGAGAGCGAGAGCGCCGACGCCTGCGGCGGCGATGAGTCGGGGGCGGCGGTTTCTGTCGGGCTGATCTTGTCTGTTCATGGGTCGGTGACCTCGCGTCATCGCTTGCGCAGGGATGGCTGATTGACCTACTTGATCGGGCACGTCGGCTGGGTTGATGTGCGTGTCTACCAGCGGCGGTCTTGGCCCGTCAACGGCGCGAGGACCCCGTGTGGCCTGCGGAAATAACAAGTCGGCGGTAATTTCGTGCCCATTGGTTCAGACCGGTGAAGCCCTCCTGGCCAGGGCGTGGCGCCCCGTTTCGTCCCTGGACACACGAAGGCCCGCACCGTGAGGGAACGGTGCGGGCCCAGGTGATAAATCGGCCCCTCGAAAGGGGCCGATCGGGTTACTGCTGAGGGGGCGCGGGCGGGGGAGGGGTCTGGTCCTGGCTCTGGTGCGGCGGGTGGGGCTGCCCTGGGGCCGGCGGTGCCGGCCCTCCGCTGCCGGCCGACCTCCGCTACTGCTGTGTCCAGCCGGGCGGTACGACGCCGTGCTGCGGTTGGTCCTGCTGCGGAACCTGGGGCGCCGGCTGCTGTTGCCAGCCCTCGCCCGGTCCGGGCTGCTGCTGCGGAGGCTGCTGCCACTGCTGCCCCGGCTGGGGGGCGGCGCCGGGCTGGGCGTAGGGCTGCTGGGGCGCGTACCCCTGCTGGGGCGCGTACCCCTGCGGGGGCTGCTGGTACTGCATGTTCGGGTTGCCGAAGCCCTGCTGCGTGCGGGCGATGTCCTCGGCGATGAGCGCGGCGAGATCGAAGTAGGCCTCGCGGGTCTTGGGACGCATCATGTCGAGGTCCACCTCGGCGCCCGCCGAGAGGTGCTCGTCGAAGGGGATCACGACGACACCGCGGCAACGGGTCTCGAAGTGCGCGACGATGTCCTCCACCTTGATCATCTTGCCCGTCTCGCGGACACCGGAGATCACGGTGACCGACCGCTGGACGAGATCGGCGAACCCGTTCGCCGACAGCCAGTCGAGCGTGGTCGAGGCGCTGCTCGCACCGTCCACCGAGGGCGTGGAGATGATGATCAACTGGTCGGCGAGATCCAGGACTCCGCGCATCGCGCTGTAGAGCAGACCGGTACCGGAGTCCGTGAGGATGATCGGGTACTGCCTGCCCAGCACGTCGAGCGCGCTGCGGTAGTCCTGGTCGTTGAAGGTGGTGGAGACCGCCGGGTCCACGTCGTTGGCGATGATCTCGAGACCCGACGGCGCCTGCGAGGTGAAGCGGCGGATGTCCATGTAGCTGTGCAGCTGCGGGATCGCCTGCACCAGGTCGCGGATGGTGGCGCCCGTCTCGCGTCGCACCCGTCGGCCGAGGGTGCCGGCGTCCGGGTTGGCGTCGATCGCAAGGATCTTGTCCTGGCGCTCGGTGGCGAGCGTGGCACCGAGCGACATGGTCGTCGTGGTCTTGCCGACACCGCCCTTGAGGCTGATCACCGCGATCCGGTAGCAGGACATCACCGGCGTACGGATCAGCCCCAGCTTCCGCTGCCGCTCCGCCTCCTCCTTCTTGGCGCCGAGCTTGAAGCGGGACGGGCCCTGGTTGTTCTTGCGGGCCTTGGGCTGGTTGCGCAGCAGCCGGTCGGAGGACAGCTCGACGGCGGCGTTGTAGCCGAGCGGGGTGCCGGGCGCGGCTTGCTGCTGCTGGGGGGCACCGGGACCGGCCTGCGGACCGGGCGGGGCGGTCCAGCCCTGGTTGCCGTAGGCGGCGGGGGCGGGTGGAGCGGCGGGCTGTTGGGCCGGGGGCTGCTGCTGCGCCGGGGGCTGCTGTTGGGGCGCGGGCTGCTGGTGGGGCGTGGACTGCGGGTAGTTGTAGCCCGCATGTGGCTGCTGCGGCGGCTGGGCGGGGGTCTGGGGGTAGCCGTATCCGGCGGGTTGGGGCTGTCCGGGCTGCGGCTGTCCGGGCTGGGGTGCCTGCTGGGGTGCCTGCTGGGGGTAGCCGTATCCGGGGGCCTGCGGGTGTCCGGCCTGCGGCTGTGGGGGCTGGGGCGCCAGCCGCGGGTCGACGGGTGCCGACTGTCCGCCCTGCGCGGGGTAACCGTAACCGGGCTGCTGTTGTGGCGGGGCCGGCGGCTGGGGCGGGCCGAACGCGCCCTGCGGCGGGGCCTGGTGCTCGGGCTGTCCCGGCTGGTGCGGGGGCTGGGCGGGGGTCTGGGGGTAGCCGTATCCGGCGGGCTGGGGCTGTCCGGTCTGGGGCTGTCCGGGCTGCGGCTGTCCGGGCTGGGGCTGTCCGGGCTGGGGTGCTTGCTGGGGTGCCTGCTGGGGGTAGCCGTATCCGTCGGTCTGCCCGGCGGCGGCCGGGGCGTGCTGGCCCGGCTGCCCTGCCTGCTGCGGTACTCCCTGTGCGGGGTGCACGGGCATGTAGCCCGGCGGCAGCGGGGGAATTCCCTGGCCGGCCGGGGGCGCCTGCACGACGGGCTCCGGCTCTGCCTCCGGCGCCGCTTCCGCTGTCGCCGACGCCGGATCGGCGTCGGGCTGCGCGGGGGCGCCCGCGTCGGACCCGACGTTCGCCGTCCCCTCGCCCTCAGCACCGGACACGGACCCGGACCCGGACTCGGACTCGGCGGAGCCACCCGGCTCCGCCTCGTCGGTCCGCTCCTCCTCCGGCTCCTCGGCGTCGTGGGCACCGCCGAACAGCGCCGCTGCCTCGGCATCGGCGGCGGCATGGTTGAGCTCGGGCATCGGCTGCGCAGGGGCGGGTTCTTCGGGAACGCCCGCTGCCGGGGCGGCGGCCTGCGGCGGGTTGCTCGGGGAGTCCTCGTCGACCGGTCGCAGCACGGGGAAGCCGGGCGCGGCGGCCGGCTGGGGCGACGCCGGCGGCTGAGCCGGAACGTGACCGCCCGATGTGTCCTGGCTCGGCTGGGGCACGCCCGCTCCCGCCTGCTGGGGGTAGCCGTACCCGCCGGAGGTCGCCGGGCCGCCGGCCGCGGGGGCCGTACCGGGCTGCGGCTGCGGCTGCGGCTGCGGCGGCTGGGAGGGCAGCTGCGGCTGGGAGGGCTGCGGCGGCTGGGAGGGCTGCGGCGGCTGGGAGGGCTGCGGAACTCCGTGGCCACCCGTGCCACCAGGGCCACCTGCGCCGTACTGGACCGCGCTCGGCACGCCCTGCGCGGGCTGCTGAGGTGCGCTCGGAGCGTACGGCTGTGCCGGCGCGGGAGCCTGCGGTGCGGGAACACCGGGCGGTCCGGCCAGGGGCCCGGCGGGTGATCCGGCGGGCGACCCGGTCGGCGGCGGTGGTGAGGCCTGCCCGGCGTTCCGCTGATCGGCGGCCGCGGAGCCGGACTGGGTGCTCGGGGCGTACCAGGCGGGAGGCGTGTAGACGATTTCGAACTCGCCGGTGAGTTCCACCTCTTGTTCGTCCCCGTCAGAGGACGGACCGCCGCCGCCGTTGTACTCGGACGGATCCCTGTTCACTGCTTGCCTCCTGGTCAGCCACTGCTGCTGAGTTGGTCGTCGTCGCGGCCGGGCGGACCGAGTGGCGAACCCCCCACGCGGCTGCGATCGTCACCGCATCACCAGAAGCCTAATCACTCACATCGCGGTACGGAAAAGCGCCCATGGGCATGACCGGTTCGCACCGCATTCCCGGAAACGGTGACGCATTCCCGGAAACAGCGACGCGTCAGTCCAGACGGCGGGCCACGCCCAGCAGACCCGTCTCCGCGTCGGTGGGTTCGGTCATGACGAAACTGCGGTGCTTACGAGTGCACCACAGGGCGACGCTGTCGTGAAGGGTCGAAAGGTACTGGAGGGGCTCGTCCGGGATACCCAGAGTGTTCTGAACGACCTCGGTCTCCTGGGGCGAGATGCGCTGGATCCCGACCAGTTGAGCCTGGGCCAGCCAGCGCGGCGCGTGGTCGCTGACAAAGGGCAGCACCGTCACCACGGCCTGCCACGGCAGGGAGGTCACTCGCCCGCGCGGCGGGCGGATGCCACAGTCCCGGAACAGGACGACCGGGCTCGAAACGGAGGGACCCTGAGCGGGCACCCGTCCCACCGGGTAGACCGTCACGCACTGCTGACCGCCACCCGCCGCCTGGGCCAGCTGCTGCCAGGCCTGCGGCCGACCGGTCTCCACGCCCACGCGCGCGCCCGTCGCGGCGGCACGCAACGCCAGCACCTGGGCGAGCCAGAGGCCGCCGACGAGTACGACGTCGAAGGGGGTGGGGCGGGACAGGCCGAGCACGGCCGGCTGCGACGACCGATGGGTGCCGATGATCACGCCGTCGTCGCCGATCGGCATGCTGATCGCCGGTAGTTCGTCGACGGTGACGACATGGCGGTTCCGGCGCGGCCCGCGCAGTCCGAACCCCGGGCTGAAGACGCGCCGTTGCTGCCGCGGCGCCTCCGGCTGCCGGATGATCGGGATCATGCCGGTGTCGGTGGGCGAGGCCACGTGCGCGGGGGTGGTCCGGCCCGGCTGTCCCGGGGGCACGGTCGAGGCGGGGTGGGACATCAGTACGTACCTCCGAGCGGCAGAGTGGCGAGGGCTCCGGGGACCTGCTCCCGGTCGAGGCGGACCAGTCCGACCTTCGCGGCACTCGCGGTCCGCTCCAAATCACGCCCCACCTGGCCGAGTTCGCTGTCACCGCGGGCGGTGACGCGGATGTGCCCGGCGAGGGAGATGCCCCGGTTGCCGGCCTTGCTCAGGGTCACGCTGAACGTCGTGGCGAGAACGGGGAGCGAGGTGAACCGCGTGATCAGCTCGGGCAGCGCCACACCGCCGTCCCCCAACTGCGGCCAGCGGGAGATCCAGTACGTGGTGTGCCACCGGTCGTCGACCCGCCAGGTCCGTACCGACTCGACCGTACGCCGCTGGGGCGACCGCCCGTCCTGGCCGTGCTGGGCGTTGACCCGCGGGTTCAGGCAACTGGATGTCGCGAGCGCCTGCACCAGCTCGGTCTCGTCCAGGATGGTCGCCTTGAATCCGGCCCCGTCCAGTCGGCTGGCCAGCTGGTCCGCCACCCGCAACAGTGCGCGCTGCGCCCCGGGAACACCGTCTCCGCGCGCCTGAACCGCCTCCGGGCACAGTTCCGGGTCGAGTTTGAGGGCGACCCAGGTGAGCCGAAGCGCGGGAGAACCGGCCTGCTCCTGCAGCGGGCCGTACGACCGCGCGGCGAGCGACTGTTGGGGCAGGTGCGGCGCGGGCGCCGGCTGGGTGTGCTGCACGACCTGCGCGGAGGCGAGACGGATCCCGTCGACCTCCAGCGCGTCCTGGATCAGCCGGAGCGGCAGCTGGCGTCCGGCGGACTCGGGACGCAACGGCTGGTCCGCGGGCTGTACGAAGAGCACCGCGGTCAGGAAGGTCCCGTCGCCGATGAGGCCGATCGAGCGGTCGTCACGGGACACGAAGCCGTCGGTCCGCAGGGCAGGGTCGCACTCCACGACCGGAGCCAGCATCGGGTCCGTCCCGGGCGGCACGGGCAGCTTGGCCTCGCGCTGACGGCGCCTCAGCGCGCGTGCCGTCTCGTACCACTCGGGCATCGGCCGACGGCCGCGGCGCAGGACCGCGAGCAGCAGCAGCAGCGCTGCCACGGCACCGGCCGGGGCCAGCAGCCAGGACACGTCGGTGACCCAGGCGGCCAGCATGACGCCCGCCGCGAGCTCCACCAGGATCAGCTGCTGCAGCCGTACCGGGCCCATACCGCCGGGGCTGGGCAGTGTGCGCGGCGACGCGGCGGCGGGGGCCGGAGTCGGCACGCGTCCGCCGCTCGAACCGTCCGGTTGCTGCTGTGCGCGGCGTCCGCGCCGAGAGCTCGTAGCGCTGGTCATCCCCCGGGACATCCCTTTCGCGAAGTCGTGGCCGTTCGTCGGGCGTTCATCGGCCCGCATCGTCCATACGAGTGGCTCACGGTACCCGCTGCCGAGCACAGGCGGCACAGCGGCACAGGGGACACCGAACCCCGGGTGGCCAGCCTCGCACGGACCAGGCGCGCATGGTGGAGGGCTGTGGTGAAGCTCTGTGAAGATGATCTGTGAAGATGCCGGAACGGCCGTACCCTGATGGATCGTCGGCCCGCGGCGCAGTGCATAGTAGGTGCCTGCTCGGCCGAAGCGGCGGCCTGTCGTCGAGCGCGATCGCACACCACAGCGCGGTATCGAACACCACAGCGCGGTAGGGCATCGCCTCACGATTCACGGTCAGGCACGATCAGTCACGGTCGGGCACCATCGGGGACCAGAATTCGGGAGACACGGGGACCATGGCAAAGCAGCGTCGGGATGAGCTCGCCGCCTACACGTTCGCTCGCAAGCGCACCGTCGCGGCGTTTCTGGCGCCGTCCCCGGGAGGCTCCGAAGAAGGCGCACCGCGTCCCATTCGTACGGTGATGCCCAGCCTGGCGGTGGGAGTTGTGCTGGTGATCGGCTTCATCGCCTGGGGCGTGATCAAGCCCGCGGCACCCAAGGGCTGGGACACCCCGGGTGAGTACATCATCGTCGACAGCGACTCCACGACGCGGTACGTGGTCCTCGACCCGAACCCGAAGGACAGCAAGGTGGAGAAGGTTCTCCACCCGGTCCTCAACTACGCCTCCGCGAAGCTGCTGCTCGACAAGGGCAAGGGCAGCGTCCTCGAGGTCCCCGGCAAGGAGATCGACAAGAGCGGCATCCGGCACGGCGCGACGATCGGCATCCCGTACGCCCCCGACCGGCTGCCCTCCAAGGAGGACGCGGAGGAGGCGAAGACCTGGGCGGTGTGCGAGCGCCCGGCCCCGGGATCGCAAGGCGCCATCGACCGTGCCGTCTTCGTCTTCGACGCCGCCGACGCCAAGTCGCTCGAGAACGCGGGGAAGGTCGATTCCCGTGAGGCCCTGTACGTCGTCGACCCCAAGACCAAGCTGGAATACCTGGTCGACGGCAAGGGCAACCGCTTCCTGCTGGGCGGCGAGTCGGGCCTCGACGACACCTCCATGGAGCAGCTGCGTTCCGCCGTCATCGGCAGCAGTGCCACGGCCGAGCCGCAGCCGGTGAGCCAGGAGTGGTTGAGCACCCTCAACGAGGGCGCGGACATCACCTTCCCGACGGTCCCGTCCGCCGGTGCCTCGACCTCGGTCCAGGAGCTCCCTGCCGAGGCGGGCACGGTGGGCCAGGTACTCAGGGCGCGGGACGCTCAGGGCGAGCAGTACTACGTCGTCCTCCAGAACGAGGTCGCTGCCATCACGCCCCTCGTCGCCAACCTGCTGGTTGCACGCGACGGGACCAGTGCCATCCAGGTCAGCACCCGGGACATCATCGAAGCCAACGGCGGCTCGGCGGGCAGCTTCTACAAGAACAAGGGCTGGCCCGAGACCGTTCCGCGGCAGGCCAACCCTGCGGCCACGGCGTCCAGCGAGGCCCGTACCACCTCGTGCAGCGTCTACAAGGGCACCATCGGCGATGACCAGAAGCCGCAGCTCGCCGCCTGGGCCGGAACGAACTACCCCACGAAGGTCATCACCGATTCACTGAGCGCCTACGTCTCGTCCGGCTCGGGCCTCCTCTTCCAGGAGGTCGCCGGTGCGACGGGGGGCGGCGGTGCGACGTACCTGCTGACAGACACGGGCCTGCGGTACTCGTTGCCGGCGAACAACGACAGTGAGGCGGAGGGAAGCGGCAGCGGTTCGTCCTCGTCCTCGTCCTCGTCGTCGTCGGAGAGCGACGCGAGCGAGACGGCCAAGGCGCGTACGCGGCTGGGCTACGAGGACCTCTCCAGCCCCGTGTTCGTGCCGCAGACCTGGGCGACATTCATTCCGAAGGGCCCCACCCTGGACACTGGCAGCGCAGCGCAGCCGCAGAGCCAGTGATGCACCAACGGGGTTATGGGCGCGGGGACTTGACGGCGGCCGATCACTTGCGCATCGCGCAGGTGTGTGAATGCTGTAACTGAAAGACCTTGCCCGTGGGTATGTGACAGGCGGAGGATAGAGTGCTTCCAGCGTTCACGAACGGGACGCAACTCCGGGTACTGGTAAGGGTTTCCCGGATCAAAGACGACATGGGGGAAGGTTCACATGGCCGGCCAGTTCCGGGTAACAGAAGACGAGCTGACCAAGCTCTCCGGTGACATCACCACGGCGAACGGTCAGCTGCAGGGCGAGATCCGCCGTCTCAACGGAGTGATCGACCAGATCGCGGGCGGCTGGCAGGGCCAGGCGTCCCAGTCGTACCGCCAGCTGCAGGAACGCTGGAACGCGGACGCGAAGAAGATGAGCGACATCCTCAACGACATCAAGGAAGCCGTGGACTCCACGCGGAGCAACTACTCCGCGTCGGAAGAGCAGCAGAACTCCGAGATCAGCAAGATCATGTCGGACTTCGGCTGATCAAGCCGTAGAGCTGCTGACTCTCCAGCAGTTCTTCCCAGTCCCATCGATGCCGACTGGTATCGACTGGTATCGACTGGTATCCACCGACTTCCTTCGACTCTTCCTGAAAGGGAACGACGATGTCGATTCTCGTCAATTACGCAACCATCACCAACGCGTCCACGGACGTGAAGACCACCGCCGGTCGCATCAAGCAGCAGCTCGATGACCTCGAGGCCGCGGTCAAGCGCGTCGCCAACTCCTGGGAAGGTGAAGCGCAGGAGGGTTACCAGCGCAAGCAGCGCGAGTGGGACCAGACCGCTGCTGACCTGCACGCGACCCTGCTGAAGATCTCCACGGCGCTGCAGAGCGCGGCCGACAACTACCAGGCCACTGAGAAGAGCAACGCCAACACCTGGGGCTGAGCCCGCCGGTGGCCCGAGGGGCGTGACATGCGGAGGATCGGCCCAGCGGATGCCAAGGCGTCCGCTGGGCCGCCCCGTTCTCCGGGGTCGTACACAACACATCCCGCGAATCTTCACGGTCGCCGACACATCGGTAACGCGCATGCCCCAGCTTCGAAGTCAACGAAGCAGGCGAAGTGGACGTAGTAATCGACGTAAGCAAGCAAGGAAGCCCTGGGAGTCTGAACATGAGGGGCCTGGACGTGGAGGGCCTGACAGCCCGTTCGCGCAGCCGCAACAGTGGAACCCGCGCACTGCAGCGGGCCTTTGGCGTGCTCGCGGCCATGGGAATCTGCTGGGCATCGACTCCACCGGCACTGGCCGACTCCGCCGGCGCCGACCATCCCGAATTCGGCCTGGCGGCCAGCTCGGAGTGCGTTTTCGGCGGCGACGTCATCAAGTCCACGCCCTGGTCACTCCAGCGGATCCTCCTGGACCAGCTGCGCGAACAGGCCACGGGCAAGGACGTCACAGTCGCGGTGATCGACACCGGCGTCGACGACTCCAACCCCCAGCTCCGCGGCGCCATGGCCTCGGGCGGCAAGTCCTACGTCGGCGGCTCCGCGGACGGCACCGACGACATCGAGGGCCACGGCACCCGGGTCGCGGGCATCATCGCCGCCCGCCCGATCGCGGGCACGGGCTTCGAGGGCATCGCACCGGACGCCAAGATCCTCTCCTTCCGCTACACGGGCGGGGAGGAGAAGCAGGGCGACTCGGGGACCATGTCGGCGGCCATCCGTGCCGCGGTCGCCGCGGGCGCAAAGATCATCAACATCTCCTCGGACACGGCGAACAAGGAAGACAACCCGACACTGGCGGGCGCCGTGGCGGACGCTGTGAATTCGGGCGCCCTGATTGTGGCGGCGGCGGGCAACGACGGAGCCGACGGCAAGTCCGCGAAGACGTACCCCGCCTCGTACGACGGCGTCCTGGCAGTGGCGGCCTCCGACCGCAACGACGAACGCGCCTTCTTCTCACAGTCCGGCGACTTCGTCGACATCGCGGCACCGGGCGTCGGCATGGTCTCCACCGTCCCGAAGGGCGGCCAGTGCACCGCCGACGGCACGAGCTTCGCGGCGCCGTATGTCGCGGGCGTCGCGGCTCTCCTGAAGGAGAAACACCCGACCTGGAACGCGGCCCAGATCGCGACTCGCCTCGAGGAAACGGCCCAACGGCCGGGGCGGGGGCCCAACCAGTTCATCGGCTGGGGTGTCGTCGATCCGGTCGCCGCATTGTCGGATGACTCCACGCCGGGGAACTCGCCTGAGCCGGATCCGCCGGTGGCGGCCGGGGCGGGCGGGGTTGTCCCCATGGCGGTGACCATGGGCGAGAGCGAGGCTGAGCGGGAGCGTCGGGTAGCCACGTACGTGTTGGGCATTGGCGTGGCTCTGGCGCTGGTGGTTGCGGGGAGTGGGGTGGCTGTGCGGGACTGGCGTAGTCGGCGGGTTGGACGGGCTGGACGGTCCGGCTAGGGCTGGGCGATGACTTGGGCACCGAGAAGGTGCTGACAACTTGAGAAACAGGGGAGAGGACAACGGGGTATGAGTAACGGGATGCGGGTTGACCTGAGCGCGATGGATGAGGTCATCCGGAAGCTCTGGACGTTGCTGGACGACATGGACAAAGCGGGGCAGACGTCGCGGTACAACACGGAGATCCCGATGGACGCGTTCGGGAACACGTGCCTCTTCTTGGAGGCGGGTGATCTGCAGGAGGCTCACAAGAACATGAAGACCGATCTTGAGAACACGATCCAGAGTCTGCATGGGCTGATCGACAAGTTCGGCACGAGCACTTCCAAGGTCAAGGACAAGTACACCGAGCAGGAGTACGCGAACAAGAACCAAATGGGTGGTGGCACGGGGAGCTCGAACGGCTCGTTTGCAAAGTAGTCCGATCGAGAATCACCTATTAGAGGGAGGAGTTCAAAATGGCCGGTGAAAAGGACCTGCCCAAGCCCGAGATCGTGAATGACACCTGCGTTGCGGACCCGGGGCGTCCTCAGACCAAGACTCAGTTCATCGAGTACTCGTTGAAGGAACTCAAGCAGATGCTTGAGAGCACCAATCCCGGGACGATCGAGGAAGTTGGCCGCCACTGGGGCAAGGTCAACGAGCTTCTTTCCGGTGGTGAAGGAGGCGGCATCGCCGGCTTGCTCGACAAGGCGGTCGACAATGTCCTGGAGCACTGGGAAGGGGAAGCGGCCCGGAGTTTTGAGACGCAGGCCCGGAAAATCTCTCAGAGCATCAGGAATGCAGCTTGGCATGCCGATCTAAACGGCTCCCAGATGGCTGACGCTGGTTCACAACTCCGCAGGTTCAAGGCGCAGTTGGACGACATCGAAGAGCCTAGCGGCTGGGCCAAGGTCGGCGACGCTCTCAGTGACTGGAAATGGGACAACGGTGAAGCAGTAGCCAGTGATCTCCAGGACCGTAAGCTGACAGCGAAAGAAGTAGCGGAAATCAACGAGGGCAAGATCGGCGCGAGCCGAGAAGCTCAGCTCAATGGTGTCGCTGTCATGGAGAACCTGGGTGCTCAGTACATGCGCATCACGGGGAATCTGCAAAGGAATCGGGTGATCCAAAACCCCGATGGCACCGTCAAGGAGCCAAGTCGCGATGTGGAATACCCGCCTCCGGTCGTCCCCTCCGGTGTCGGGGCGTCTCGACCGGGCGCTTCGGGATCAGGTAGTAAGCCGTGGAGCGCAGGTCCGACCACGAGCGTCAAGCCGGCCCCAACGGTGCCCCGTGACCAGGGCATCACGGGAGGTGCACAACTCCCGACAGCCAAGACGAAGGTGGACAGCATCTCCCCCGGTCTGACGGGTACCGGTCCCAGCACTAGCACCGGGGGTCCCGGCGTTGGCGGGGGCGGCGTTGGGACCGGCGGGGCTCAAGGCCCGGGCGTCGTGGCTCCTGGCGGAGGTGCTGGCGTCGGGCGTGGCACGGCCGGACGCGGCGGCATCGGTGTTGCGGGCGGCGGTCGCGCGGCTGGTACTGGTGCGGCAGCAGGTCGCGGTGCCGGAGGCCGAGCCGGTATGGGCGGCATGGGCGGCGGGGGAGCCGGCGCAGCCGGCCGAGGTGGTGCTGGCGCTGGCGGACGTGGAGCCCTTGCGAAGTCCCGTGGCGGTGTGGTTGGAGCGGCCAAGGGCATCGCAGGCAAGGGCGCCGGTGGCGGTGCGGGCCTGCACGGCAGCCGCGGCGGAACCCAGCGCGGAGCCGGTGCAATGGCTGGCGGTATGGGTGGTCGCAATGGTCGACGGCCCAACGACGAGAATAGCCAGGGCGAACGCCCCGACTACCTGGTCGAGGACGAAGAGACCTGGATCTCGGAAGAGGACCGCAACCGGAACGTACCGCGGACCATCGAGTAGGCACACGAGCGAGTCGCACGGAGAGAACGTGCGGCTCGCTCGCATGAAGACTGGCGGAACCAGTCGTGGTTGAGTGAGGAGCAAAGAAGTGAGTTTCAAGCGAGTCTGGTCTACGGCGGGAGTCGTGACGCTGACAGGAGCTTTGCTCCTCACTACGGCCCCAGTTGCCTTTGCTGACTATGTCAGGGATCAGCAGTGGGCCTTGAACGCGTTCGCAGTAGAAGACGTTTGGGCTGAGTCCGAGGGGGCTGGCGTCACCGTTGCTGTTGTCGACTCTGGAGTGGATGGCAGTCATCCTGATCTGACTGGTCAGGTCCTTGAGGGTAAAGACTTCACCGATGGAGGGAATGCCCAAGAGGACACCCTTGGCCACGGAACAAAGATGGCAAGCATTATCGCAGGCCACGGTCATGGTGCCGGAAATTCCTCCGGTGTGATCGGGCTCGCGCCGAAGGCAAAGATTCTGCCCTTGCGTACGCTTCAAACAGATTCTGATAGGAATCTCGATGAGACATGGGGGGCAGCCGTTCGATATGCAGTGGATCACGGCGCAAAGGTAATTAATCTCTCTATCGCAAATGATGGCGGTAAAACTCTAAGCGCCGGTCGCGAAGCGATTGCGTATGCGCAGGCTCATGACGTCGTAGTCGTGGCAGGATCGGGAAATGACGGGTATTCCACTGTGAGTGAACCAGGTGCACTACCTGGTGTTGTCTCTGCCGGTGCCGTGGATGAAAAAGCTAACCTCTGGGAGGACTCGAATACGGGGAAGGGGCTAACGCTTACAGCTCCTGGTGTGAAAATCGTTGGCGCGAATCCGACGATGTCCAATGGATATGGCGTGGGAAGCGGTACCTCAGACGCCACAGCCTACGTGTCCGCTGCTGCCGCCCTGGTCCGCTCCAAGTACCCCGACCTCTCCGCAGGTCAGGTAATCAACCGGCTGATCAAGTCGGCCACCTTTGCGCACCACAAGGGATTGAAGGCACCCGACGAGGAATACGGCTACGGGATCGTCCGGCCCTATTCAGCGCTCACGATGGATATCCCCGCCGGCGCCAAGACGAACCCCCTCGGCCATCTCCAGTCGTCCAACTCCACTTCTGGCGGGGCATCCAAGGGGACGGACACCTCGGCCCAAGCCAAAAAGAAGAAGTCCTCCTCCAGCAACATCCTCGTCCTCGCCGGCGGTATCGCAGCCGTTGTGATCGTCGGTGCGATCGCCTTCGTGGTAATCCGCAGCCGCCGCAACGGTGGTAACGGCGGCCCCGGCTCCGGCGGCGGAACCCCCTCTTACGGAGCGGGCTACCCGCCCCAGCCCCCGACTGGCCATCAGTCGTACCCCAACGCAGCCCCCAACCAGGGCTACCCCACTGCTCCAGGTCAGTCCCCGCAGTACCCCAACCCCTACGCCCAACAGCCTCCGCACCAAGGGCAGTAGGAGTAATTCCTCCTCGGAGAGGCTGTGAACTCGGAACTACCGGAGCTGAACTCCCAAGCCGCTGCCGATGAGATGGCGACGCGCACCGCGAACCATTTCAGCGGAATGTTGTTTGGAATTGCAGTTTTCGCCCCTTGGCTGCTCTTCGCCATGTCGATCATGTCTGGCAAATTGTGTGGCTGACGGTGTTAGATCTGATCGGTACGTACGTGGGTCTCTTGGTCATGCTGCGTGGGTACCGCGATGGCAATCGCGCCTTGAAGAGGTGGGGAGCAGGGGTTCACGCCATAACCCTGCTGCTCTGTCTCGTGGTACTCGGGATTTTGCGGTGACCCTGCTACGGGATCACTGCCTCTACCAGGCCCTTACGATGGATATCCCCAAGCGGCTCAAGGGCAGTCTCCGCTTGGTTGAATCCAGCTGGCCGCCGAGGCGCCCGGAAACAACGACACCACAGTGAATCAGCCCGAGAACAAGAAGGGAATCTCCCTAATGGGTGCCATCGCCCTTATTATTGGCGTTATCGGCATCGGAGCCGTGATTGGCGCCGTCGTAGTCATCGCCGTAAACCGCAGTCGCCGCAACTCTGGTACGGGCCCGGTCAACCCTGGGGCCGGAACCTACTCCCATCACATGGGTTACCAGCCTCAGCAACCGATCTACCCGCCCGCCCAGCAGCCGTATCTCTCAGCTCCCAACCAGGGATACGGGCACCCCGCTCCTCCTGCGCAGCCTCCGCAGCACCCCAACCCCTACGCCCAGCAACCTCCGTACCAAGGCCAGTAGAAGTACCTCACCCATCTAGCCGCAGCGGACGGCACTTGGGCATCACGATCCTCGTACTCCTGGTGGCGCTCGGCAATGTCATCGGGATGCATCACAGCCGGCGCAGCAGAGACGGATGTCGACCAGGCGATGATGCCC
This sequence comes from Streptomyces sp. SD15, assembly GCF_054462255.1. Taxonomy (NCBI): domain Bacteria; kingdom Bacillati; phylum Actinomycetota; class Actinomycetes; order Kitasatosporales; family Streptomycetaceae; genus Streptomyces; species Streptomyces sp. SD15. Next base: position 114,781 of record NZ_JBTLMO010000027.1, read on the forward strand.
GTGAGCGCGGGTCATCAGCAGTCCTATCCGAATCCTGCGCTGGGCGAGGTCACCCGACCTCGCCAGGGCAGGGCGTAAAACTTTGTGAAGATGTGCACCAGGCACCCCCGACGTGCAGAGCCGCAGCTTCCGCCTGGCAAAATCGACGATTCCGCTTAGCGTTCGCGCGGCGTAAGGCGTGCAGCCGCAGGCTTGGCTTGGCGTGTCACGCGGCAACACCAAGAGGGAGGATCTCATGTCGGACGGGTTCTACATCGGCCACTCCGCGCTCGAAAGGTTGAGTGGAGCTTTCAAGAAAGAGGCCGATGAAATCGGCGAGCAGTTGGCCAAATTCAAGCCGAAGACGGATGGCGAGGCCATCCACGACGGGTTCGGCTTTCTGACGGAGTCAGAGGAAGTGACCACCGCGTACATTGACTTGGCCGACCACATGACCAAGGCGATCCAGGGGTTGCAGGACCATCTCTATGACATGGCCGACAACCTTTCCGACAACTCCCACAACACTGGAGCTGCCGAGCGTGCCCTGGAAGATCTGTTCAAGGGGAAGAGCGCGTGAGTGACGAGTCGGCCGCGGAGACCATTTACGAAGCTGGCCTCGAGCTCTACAACCCCGGTGGCGAGCCAGACGTTCTACGTGACGCGGCCAAGGCGTGGGGCGCGATGGGGGATGCCCTCGACAAGTTCGTCGTCCACATGGACAAGGTCATCCGCGACGTCCACGGCGACGAATGGCGGGGGCCGGCTGCTGATGCCTTCGTCAAGCATTGGGAAGAGGTCAAGAAGTCCGTTGAGGACGCTCAGCCGAGCTTCGACGAGGCGAAGAAGGGCCTGAACGAGGCAGCGGACAAGATCGAAGAGATCAACAGTGAGATCCATCAGATCTACCTGGAGATCGGTGTCACGATCGGTGTCTCCGTCGCCACCTCCTTCATCACCCTCGGTTTCTCCGCAGCCGCCGGCGCCGCGAACGCGGCCCGACTTGCCGGGCAGGCGGCGACGGCCGCTGCGAGGCTCGGCAGGATCCTGGCCACGATCGCCCGTTGGTTCGAGAAGCTGCGGACTTTTGAGCACTCGAGCAAGTTTCTGCAGTACGGCGTTCGCTTCGGAAGTACGTTCGCCGGCCGGACCGCGATCGAGTTCGGCAACGGAGTGGCCACCAGCATGATCAGTGGCAAGGGCCCCGAGTGGGAGAACAACCTGGTCGGCGGGATGGCTGGGGCAGGGATGGGAAAGGCTGCCGATGCCGCGCTCGGCGGGAGGCTCGGGGGAGGAATCGGCGAGTCGATCGGCACAGGTGCCATCGGTGGAGCGACGGGCAGCCTGGTCGGGGATGCCGCCAACTCCTACGGTCCGTGGGCGGATGCGGATGACGAGTTCGACTGGTCGCAGTCGCTGATCGGGGCCGGGGCCGGAGCGGCCGGCGGCGGCATCGGAGGCGGACTGACGCACGGTTCAGGAGCCGGGGAGGCGAACGGCACCGTCGAGGGTGCTTCCGGTGGGACAGCCGACGGGAATAGCACAGCAGACGGTGCTTCTGGTGGAGCCGCCGACACGGGCGGAACGGACGGAACTGCTGGGGCGAGCGACGGTAGCGGCGACCAGGCGACGCCCGACACCGGAGCCGATGCCGAAGGGCTGACAGAGGAGCAACGGAACACGCTTCGCGACGAGGCCACGAACAGCCGAGTGGGCACGGAGATAGGCGCGGCCGGAAACCGGCTCAAAGAGGCGGACAGCCTCGAGGACGACCTGGCCGAAGGGCAGCAGAAGACAGCCCAGCAGCTCCGCGAGCACGCAAAGAACACGAGTCTGGTGGACGACTTCGGATGAACAGTTCGGACGGAACGGGAACAGGTGCCATGAAGGACAGTGGGCTTCGCACGCTCGGACCGGCCATCCTCCTGGGCAAGGTGGTGGCCTGGGTGGGATGCCTCCTGGTGACGGTGCTCCTCGGGTGCTGGCTCTTCATGGTGCAGTCGACACTGCGTGACGCTCTGGTGCTGGGCTGCGCGGTCGTACTCGCTCTTCTTGCCCTCTCGGCATGGGCGTTGCGACGCTCGTCGGGTAACCCGGACCCCGCGGTGGTCTATCGCGCCCTGGCCGAGCGCACATCGGTCACAGGAGAGCGCGGGCCCAGGGCGCTCCCCGTGAGGTTGCGAGGCGCCTCCGCTCTGTTGAACGGACAGGCCCTGTCGTTCTACGGCGGGGTTATGGTGCTGGTCCTCCCGCTCGCCCTTGGGGTGGGTACTCCCACGCCCACGGGCAAGGCCGCGGAGATCGCCTCTTCGGGCGCCGTTGTTCAGGCGTTGCCCATCGAGTCGGTGCGGGATGTCGTCAGGGACCGGCACAAGAACGGCAGCACGTACCACTGCACAGTGACAGTGACGCTGCCTCCGGCCGACGGAGCCGGAAGCGGGAAGCGCGTCGAATTCCGATCGGAATGGCCAGATCCCGCCGTGGTCGGCGAGAACGCCTACGTCGCCTACGCCCCCGACCGACCCGAACTGGGAGCCGTGGGCGACGACGACAGGGCCAGTGTCGACCGTCAACTCTCCGGTCGTGCCATGAACAACTGGTGGACCTGGATCCTGGGTTCGGGATGGCTGTTCCTCATTGCGGCACTCCTCTTCGCCTATCTCACGAGCCGTAGGGACCAGCGATTTCCGCAGCGGCTCCGCGGTGACGAACGTGTGCTGCGAGCGAGCATTTCCGGGTACGACGGTCATGGGGCGGGGAAGGCACGCATCTGCCTGGACACTTCCAAGGGCCCCATGCAGTTGCATGTTCAAGGGAACAATGCCAGGTACGTGGACACGGCGGGGGGCGCGGAAGGCCATCTGGTCTGGGTGTCGGACCACAACCGGCACGGAGGCCGGAAGGGGCCGCATCGTACGGGTGCAGTCTTCGTCAGCGATGCCGGCTGGTTCATTCCGGGCGGACTTGCCCCGGAGTATGAGGAGTCCGCGAGGGCGGCGGCTGATCACCAAGCTTCTGTCGGCTCAACCGGCGAGAGCAGACTGCTCGACCTCGACGGCGGCTGGATTCTCAGCATCCCGAACCGGCTGATGAATGTCCTCCTGCTCTGGACGCTCTGCGTCGTGGTGCTCGCGCTTCCCGTTCCCTCGGCGAGTTGGCGCCTGGTCGTCGGAATCGCCGGGACGGTCGGTCTTCTGGTGTATGGCCTGTACGTAGCCGTTAACCAGGACACGGCAGCGCAGAGGCAGTCGGGCAGCAGCCACGGTGCCGTGGGATCTGCTCCGTAACGTCGCCATCTGCCCGGCTCGAGAGGCGGGTGCGGCAAGGACAGTGAGGGACGATTTCGGGTGAGCAGGATGGAACGCGGCCGGGAGACGGTCGAGCGGGCAAGGGCGTTGGTATCGGCGGGTGAGGTGCTGCGTGCTGATCACGGGGTCTCCTTGGCTGAGAGAGCACCGATGCCCGGCTATTTCCGCCGCCCGCGCGCTCTGCGATCCGAGCGCCGCACGCTCGGGAGCTGGTTGATGCTCCCCGTGTTCTGGGTCGCGAGACTTTATGAGATCACCTGGAACCCGATCGAGGCGCTCGTCGAAGCGTTCACGGAGCGTGAGCCGAAGAAGCCGGGCAAGCCGTTCCACGGCGGCTGGAACAGCATGGCCGGCCACCTGGCCCGCGCCGCGGTACCCCGGACCAAGAACAACAGGGCCGTGATGTTGCAGGTCACCGACCGCAGTCTGCAGCTTGTGTACGTGTCCCACGCGCGCTCCTTCACCGGCAAACTCGGTCCGGCGGAGGTGGGGTGGGCCACGGATCTTCGCAACGTGTCCTATATCCGCGACCGAAGCGACGTGGCGGGCGGCGACCACGAAATCGCCTTTGTCGACGGTTCGTGGTGCTCGGTCCACTTCGGGGGCCACGGCTGGAGCCATATGGCGTCGGCGTTTCCGGTCCGGTTGAGCCACCTCGACTCGGTTCCGAACCCGGGATGAGCGGCCAGTTGTGAGCCGACCGCCAGTGATTCCGCCCGGGACCGGCTCGCTCAGTCCGGGCGACGCTGTCGCGGACAGCTCTCGGTGTGTTGGACAGTGGACTGACCTGGTCCTCTGAAGCGTAAATAGTTCCAGGTCAGGGGCTATTTAGGCAGGGTTGGGTGCCCGGTGGTCGTCGAGGCCGCCGGGCACTTGCAGCGGTCAGGCGGCGTTTTCGATCGGCCGAGGGTGCCGGTGTCGCCGAGCTGTCGTTCTACCTGCTGTGGGGTGCCAGGTCAAAACCCGTCAATGGGTGAGGAGTTGGAGCCGACGGCGTCGGCGCCGGACCGTTCTGGTGGGCTCAGGGAATGAGACGCTCAGCATGAGCACCGGGAAGAGCCATCACACCAACCCGCGACCAGCAACTTCAGGGTGAAGCGGGCTCACTGACCATGTCGTCCTACACTCCGTACGATCAGCGGCTCGGCTGCGTCCACCCGCACCGCGGGGCCCTTGTCCAGCCGAAGCACCATGACGAACCCGCCCGAGGTAGACCGCTCGCCCTGGACACTGCGGACTGTTCGCCACGCTCCCCGCAGCTTGACCTGATCGCCAGCGCGGAGGTTACGGCCGCGATCTCCCTCTCGACCTGGACAGCCCTGATGTCCGGGGCTTTGATGTCCACCCACACCGTCTGCCCGATGCCGCCCTCGCGTTCCTGCATGCCCCAGCGATCGGTCAGCGCCTCCACGAGGAGTAGCCCGCGACCGCCGGTCTCGTCCTCGGTGGGGTTCCGCACCTTCGGCCGGCCTTCCCCGGCATCGCTCACCTCCAGTCGCAGCAAGCCTTCCTGCTCTGAGTGCGTGATGCGCACGCCGACTTGGCGGTCACGCGGTGCCCGTGACTGTAGGGCGTTTGTCACCAGTTCTGACAGCACCAGCTCCGCCGTGTCGAGAACGTCTTGATCAACGCCCCAGCCGCCGACTACGGCGTGGAGAAGTGCCCGCGCTCTGGGAACAGTGCTGGGGCGGCGGGGGAGGCGGCAAGTGATCTCGTGAGTGTCTGACGGCTCGGGCTGCATAGCCACAGCGACCCCTGGAGTTCGTGGCTGATACGAGTTGCCCTCGGTGCGGTGAAGTCCCTTGCCCACCGCGTCCGGCTCTCGCAGCATAGGCTCCATGCAACGTTGCATCGCGCATCGTAGGCTCTCTTCACTCTTTCGAGTAAATGCCTGCTTCTCCCAAGCTGACGACTGATAGGGAGTTGCACATGCCTTCTGTGAAACCGTCCACCGTCCTCGGTAGGCAACTCGGCGACGAACTCAAGCGATTCCGTGAGGCCACAGGAGTGTCCATGACGGAGGCCGCCGAGGTGCTCGACTGCACTAACCCCGGGCTTTCGCGAGTGGGCCTGTCCAGGTCTTGATCAAATAAATGGAGAGTGCTGCTGACCTGCAACGATGGGA